>NZ_BIMR01000016.1 GCF_004306155.1 Cellulomonas biazotea | reverse complement strand
GGGCCGCACCGCGCCGGACGGTCCGCCGAGCCCGCCCGGGGCGCCCGTGGACGGCGCCGCGGCATCGGGCGGCGCGCACGGCGAGCTCGCAGGCGGTGCGGTCGCCGGCTCGCACCGGACGGTCCGTCGTCGACCCCTCGGGGTGCGTGCGGCTCCGCACGCCGTGCTCGGCCGCGACGCCGACGTCGCGACGGTCGAGTCGCTGCTCGCCGACGGCCGCCTCGTCACCGTCCTCGGCACGGGCGGTCTGGGCAAGACGACGCTCGCGCAGCAGGTCGCGCGGCGCGCCCAGGACGACACGTGGGTCGTCGTCGTGGAGCTCGCGGGCGTGCGGACCGACGCCGACGTCGACGTCGCGGTCGCGTCCGCGCTCGGGCTCGCGCAGCCCACGCGGGGCCCGCGGCTCGGCGACCAGCTCCCGCCGACGGCGGACGTGCTGCGCCGCGTCGCCGAGCGGCTGGGCGAGGTCCCCGCCCTGCTCGTCCTCGACAACTGCGAGCACGTCGTCGCGGGGGCGGCCGCGTGCGCCGACGGCCTCCTCGCCGCCGTGACCGACCTGCGGGTGCTGACCACGAGCCGCACGCCCCTGCTCGTCGCCGGGGAACGGGTGCACCCGCTCGCCCCGCTGCCCGTCGACGACGGCCGGGGTGCCGCGGTCGAGCTCTTCCTCGAGCGCGCGCGGGCGGCCCGACCCGGCGCCGCGCTGCCCCTCGACGTGGTCGCCCGCCTCGTCACCCGCCTCGACGGCCTGCCCCTCGCGATCGAGCTCGCCGCCGCGCGCGTGCGCACCATGACCGTCGAGGAGGTCGAGCGGAGGCTCGACGCGCGCTTCGCGCTGCTGCGCTCCGGCGAGCGGCTGGCGCCCGAGCGGCACCGGACGCTCGAGGCCGTCATCGACTGGAGCTGGAACCTGCTGACGGACGACGAGCAGGCGGTGCTGCGGCGGCTCTCGGTCCTGCCGGACGGGTTCGGGCTCGACGCCGCGACGGTCGTCGGCCGGCTCGCCGTCTCTCACGACGCGACCCGCGAGGCCCTGGGCGGAGCCGCCGGCACCGTCGGGAGCGGCGAGCCCGGCCAGGTCGACCTCGACGCGCTCGACTGGGGTGTCGTGGACGCGCTCGACGGACTCGTCCTGCAGTCGCTGTGCACCGTCACCGACGAGCACGGCAGCGGTGACGGCACCCCGACGGTCCGGTACCGGATGCTCGAGACGGTGCGCGAGTTCGGGCAGCTGCGCCTCGCGGCCGCGGGCGAGGAGACGCCGGCGCTCGCCGCGATGGTCGCCTGGGCGCTCGCGTTCACCCGCCGGTGGGCGCCGCGGCTCGTCGACGGCGACCAGGTCGCCGCGATGGGCGCGGTCCGCACCGAGCAGGACAACCTGCTCCTCGCGCTGCGCACCGTGCTCGCCGCGGGGCGCTCAGGCGAGGCGTACGCGCTGTACGTGCTGCTCAGCGGCCACTGGAGCCTGCGGGGCGCGCACGAGCAGGTCTTCGGCCTGGGGCAGGAGGTGCTGGCCCGCACGCACGGCTGGCGGGTGCCCCCGGTGCTCGCGGACGTGACCGCGCTCGCGCTCACCGAGCTCGCGGGGATGGGCACGTTCGGGGACGCGGCGTCGACCGTCCGGTCCCTCGCGCGGCTCCGGCTGGTCGAGCGCGAGCTGGGGGCGCACCTCGGCAGCAGGACGCGCGCGTTCGTGCGGCTCGCGCTCGCGGGGTCCGTCGCGGGCGTCGCGCGCGAGCTCGCGGTGCTGCGCCGCGCGGACGACGCGTACCTCGCGATGATCGGGCACATGCTCTCGGCGCAGCTCGCCGAGAACTCGGGACGCGTCGAGGTCGCCCGGCGGTGGGTCGAGACGGCGTACGCCCTGGCCGTCGAGCGCGGCGACGTGTGGGCGGTGGCGAACAACGCCTCGTTCCTCGCGCAGCTCGCGAGCGAGGAGGGGCGGCCCGACGACGTCCTCGTGTGGGCGGGGCGCGCACGGACCGGGCTGCGGCGGCTGCTCGCCGACGAGGAGCTGCACCAGCTCACGTGGCTGGAGCTCGCGGGCGCGGTCGGCGTCGGTGACCTGGACGCCGCGCAGGAGCGCTGCGACGAGATCGCGGAGCTCGTCGCGTCGGGCCGGTCCGTGCCGACCGGGTGGGCGTCGCCCGAGGTCGTCGCGCTCGAGCACGCGGGTCGCGCGGAGATCGCCGCAGCGCGGGGTGACCTGCCGGGGGCGCTCGCGCTGCTGCGGGCGGCGAACGACGCGTTCGACCCGGACGGTGCGCCGGGCGCGTCGTCGCCGTGGTTCGTCATGCTGACCGCCGGCTGGCTCGCCCAGCTGGTCCTCGCGCCCGAGGAGTCGCGCGCGGGCCAGCCACCCGTGGCCGAGCCTGCCGCGCGGCTGGCCGCGCACGTGCACGAGTGGCAGTTCCTGCGGGGGACGGGCGCGATCGACCACCCCGTCCTGGGAACCGCAGCCGTCGGCCTCGGGGCCGCCACCTGGTCGTCGACCGCGCGGCCCGACCGGGTCGACGACGGACTGACGCTGTTCTTCCTCGCCGACCTGCTCGGGTCGCGGCAGGACCTGCCGATCCTGTGGCGCGCCCCGCTCGAGGAGAGGGCGCGCCTGGTGCACGGGGACGTGCGGGTCGACGCCGCACGCGAGCGGGCACGGGCCGCGGGCCGGCGGAACGCGGCGGCGCGCGCCCTGGCGCTCGTGGCGTCGCTCTGGTCGTCGCCCCCGGAACCGTCGCCGACGACGCCCTGACCGCCGCACCCCGCAGACGCCCGACGCCCCGGGGTGCGCGACCCCGGGGTGTCGGGCGGACCTGGTCAGGCGCGGCGCATGTACGCCCGCACGGCCAGCGGCGCGAAGACCGCCACGACGACCGCCGACCCGAGCAGCGCGAGGCCGACCTGGTGGGTCACGGCCGCGGTGTTGGCGAGCTCCCGGACCGCCGTGACGAGGTGTGAGACGGGGTTCGCGTCGGCGAACACCTGCAGCGGCCGCGGCATCGTCGACGGGTCGACGAACGCGTTCGACAGGAAGGTCAGCGGGAACAGGACCAGGAACGACGTGCCCTGCACCGCGGTGGCCGTCCGGCCGATCACGCCGAAGAACGCGAAGATCCAGCTCAGCGACCACGAGCAGACGACGACGAGCAGCCCTGCCATGACGACGCCGCCGATCCCGCCGCCGGGGCGGTAGCCCATGACGTAGCCCATCGTGAACGTGAGGGTCGTCGCGATGAGGTACCGCACCATGTCGGCGAGCAGCGCACCGGCCAGCGGCGCGACTCGGGCGATGGGCAGCGACTTGAACCGGTCGAACACGCCCTTGTCCATGTCCTCGCGCAGCTGCACGCCCGTGACGACGGACGTCGTGATGACGGTCTGGACGAGGATGCCGGGGATGATGACGGGCAGGTAGTCCTGCACGCTGCCGGAGATCGCGCCGCCGAAGATGTACGTGAACATCAGCGTGAACAGGATCGGCTGCAGCGTGACGTCCATGAGCTGCTCGGGCGTGCGGCGGATCTTCACCAGCCCGCGCCACGCCATCGTCAGCGACTGGGTCACCGCGAGGGCGGGGGAGACGGCCGACGGCAGGTCGAGGCCCGCGGGGTCCGCGGTGAGGCGCCGGGGGGTCGGGGTCAGGGTCGTGGCGCTCATGCGTTCACCGTCGTTCCTGCGGCGTCGGCCGCGCTCTGCGCCGCGGACCCGTCCGCGTCGTCGGTCGCCTCGGCCGGGTGGCCGGTCAGCGTGAGGAAGACCTCGTCGAGCGAGGGCTTCTGCATCGACAGCTCGTCGACGCCCAGCCCGCGCTCGCGCAGCAGGACGAGCAGGTCCGTGACGGCGCCGGGGTCGTCGAGCGGGACCGTGAGGCGGCCGGCCTCGGGCGAGACCGTCGGCTCGACGCGGAAGCGGTCGCGGACGGTCGCGGCCGCCGCGAGCACGTGGCCCGGGTCGGCGAGCCTGAGCTGGAGCGACTGCGTGCCGACGGCCGACTTCAGCTCGTCGGCGGTGCCCTCGGCGACGACCCGGCCGCGGTCGATGACCGCGATCCGGTCGGCGAGCTGGTCGGCCTCGTCGAGGTACTGCGTGGTGAGCAGGACGGTCGAGCCGCTCGCGACGAGCTCGCGGATCGTGTCCCACATCTGCGCGCGGGTGCGCGGGTCGAGGCCCGTCGTCGGCTCGTCGAGGAAGATCAGCGGCGGCTGCGCGATGAGGCTGGCCGCGAGGTCGAGCCGGCGCCGCATGCCGCCCGAGAAGCTCCGCAGCGGCTTGCTCGCGGCCTCGGTGAGCCCGAACCGCTCGAGCAGGTCGACAGCCGTGCGGCGGGCGGTCGCCCGGGGCAGGCCGTGCAGGCGCGAGAACAGCACGAGGTTCTCGGTGGCGCTCAGCGTCTCGTCGACCGAGGCGTACTGCCCGGTCACGCCGACGAGCTGGCGCACCACGTGCGGCTCGCGGGCGACGTCGTGGCCGAAGACGCGCGCGGTGCCCGCGTCGGGCCGCAGCAGCGTGGCGAGCATGCGGATCGTCGTCGTCTTCCCGGCGCCGTTCGGGCCGAGCACGCCGTAGACGGTGCCGGTCCGGACGGTGAGGTCGACGCCGTCGACGGCGCGCTGCTCCCCGAAGAGCTTGACGAGGCCCTCGGCCTCGATGGCCCAGGTCTGGTGGGTCATGGGTCCTCCCTGGTCGGTGTCGTGACCAGGGTGGGACGGGGGCGCTGTCGGTCGGCTGTCGTCGACCGGCCGGCGCTGTCAGACCGCTGTCAGGGCCCTGTCGGGCAGCGGGTCCCGCGCGCGCAGGGTGCCGCTGAACGAGACGACGCCCGCCGCGAGCAGCGCCGCGCCGACCATGTGCAGGTTGACGAGCGCGATCGGAAGCCCGGTGAAGAGCTGCACGTAGCCGACGAGGCCTTGGGCGAGCGTGATGACGAGCAGCACGATGCCCACGGACCGTGGACGCCCGCCGACGCCGCTGCGCACGATCCGCACGAGCATGACGGCGAGGACGGCGACGAACAGCCACACGGCCGCGGCGTGCACGCGCGCGGTCGCGTAGGGGTCGACCGCGAACCGGTACCCGACCTCCTCGTCGCCCGAGTGCGGGCCCGCGCCGGTGACGACGACGCCGAGGACCAGCACGACGACGGTCGCCGCGGCGAGCGCCCAGCGCAGCGCGTAGGTGGTCGTGTCGACGACGGGCACGGGCGGGGCGTCGCCCTCGCGGGCCCGGACCAGCAGCCAGGTCGAGGCGGCGACGAGCGCCATCGAGATGAGCAGGTGCCCGCCGACGATCGCGGGGTGCAGGTCGACGAGCACGGTGATGCCGCCCACGACCGCCTGCACCGCGACGCCCGCGAGGGGTGCGAGCCCGAGCCAGCGGTAGGCGCTCGACCGGCGGCGGTCCGTGAAGACGAGGAGCGCCACGGCGATCGCGAGGATGCCGAGGACGCCCGTGATGGTGCGGTTGCCGAACTCGATGAACGGGTGGATCGAGGTCGCCTCGTGGAACCGGGGCGTGAACTCGCCGGGCTCGCACTGCGGCCACGTCGAGCAGCCGAGGCCGGAGCCGGTGAGCCGCACGGCGCCGCCGGTGCCGACGATGACGATCTGCCCGACGAGGTTCGCGACGATCGCGGGCCGGGTCCAGCGCGGCCGCAGCCGGTCGAGCAGGGGCGGCGGGGCGGGTGCGGTGGCGGGCGTCGTCACGGGTCCCAGGGTACGTTCCGCGTCCCGCCCGGCCGGACCGTCCGGGGGCCAGGTGCGTCACACGCGGTCGCCCCGCGGGTGCGTCGACCTCAGTGCCAGCGGAAGAGACGCCCGGCGCCCCAGCCGAGCGCGGCGGTCCAGCCGAGCAGGACGACGACCGACCACGGCGGCAGCACGCCGTGCAGCAGGGTCTCGCGCATCGCCTCGCCGAGCGCGCCCGACGGCAGCAGCAGCGCGACGTGCTCGAGCGGGCCGGGCAGGCTGCTCGCGGGCACGACGACGCCCCCGGCGACGGCGAGGACGAGCAGCGCGAGGTTGGCGACGGCCAGGACGGCCTCGGCGCGCAGCGTGCCGGCGACGAGCATCGCGAGCGACGTGAACGCGGCCGTGCCGAGGACGACCGCCACGACCGCGAGGGGGATACCCGCGGGGTCGGGACGCCAGCCCAGCAGCACGGCGGCGACGCCGATGACGAGGACCTGGACGAGCTCGACGACGAGGACCCCGAGCACCTTGCCGGCGAGCAGGCCGCCGCGGCCGAGCGGCGTCGTCGACAGCAGCCGCAGCACGCCGTTGCGTCGGTCGAACGACGAGGCGATGGCCTGCGACGTGAAGGACGTCGTCATGACGGCGAGCGCGAGGACGCCGGGTGCGAGGAAGTCGATGCGGCTCGCGCCGCCGGTGTCGAGCTCGACGAACGTGCCGCGCGTGAGGCCGACGAGCACGAGCACGGGCACGACGACCGTGACGAGGAGCTGCTCGCCGTTGCGCAGGATCGCGCGGGCCTCGAAGGCCGTCTGCGCGAGGACCCGGCGGGGGGTCGGCGCGGCGCCGGGGTGCGCCGTGGGGGCGGTGTCGGCGACAGGTGCGGGGGTGGCGCTCATCGCAGGTCCCGTCCGGTGAGGTCGAGGAAGACGTCCTCGAGCGTCGAGCGGCCGACCGTGAGCCGGCTCGCGAGGGCGTCGGCCTGCGCGAGCCAGGCGGTGACCGCGGCGACCGTGGCCGGCTCGACCGCCCCGGCGACGACGTACGTGCCCGGCGCGGCCTCGGCGACGGAGAGGCCGTCGCCGAGGGCGGTGCGCAGCGGGGCGAGGTCGAGCCCGGCGGGTGCCTGCAGGTGCAGCGTGCGGTCGTCGGCGCCGGTGAGCAGCTCGGCCACCGAGCCCTGCGCGACGACGCGGCCGCGGTCGACGACGACGACGTGGTCCGCGAGGTCCTCGGCCTCGTCCATGAGGTGGGTCGTGAGGACGACGGCGACGCCCTCGGCGCGCAGCTCGCGGACGAGCTCCCACACCGCGAGCCGGGCCTGGGGGTCCATGCCGGCGCTCGGCTCGTCGAGGAACACGAGCTCGGGACGGCCCACGACGGCCGCGGCGAGCGCGAGCCGCTGCCGCTGACCGCCGGACAGCCGCCGGACGGTCGTGCGCGCGAACGAGCCGAGGCCGAGGCGCTCGGTGAGCTCGCCGAGGTCGCGCGGCGCGGCGTACATGCGGGCGACGTGCGCGAGCATCTCGGCGGCGCGGATCCCCGTGGGCAGCCCGCCGTCCTGGAGCATGACGCCGACGCGCGGGCGCAGGTCGCGCGCCTGCGTGCGGGGGTCGAGGCCGAGGACGGTCACCGTGCCCTCGTCGGGCGTGCGCAGGCCCTCGCAGCACTCGATGGTCGTGGTCTTCCCGGCACCGTTGGGCCCGAGGACCGCGGTGACCTGGCCGTGGCGGGCGACGAGGTCGAGCCCGTCGACGACGGCGGTGCCGCCGTACCGCTTGACGAGCCCACGGACCTCCAGGGCGGGGGAGTCGGGCACGAGAGGGGAGTCTAGGCGCGTGCGGGCGGCGTGACGTGCGCCACGTGCCGCGGTGGCGGTGCCGGGCGGCGTGCCGCAACGGCTGCTGCGCCCGGCGTCCGGCCGGCGTCGGGGCGAGGTCTGGGCGACGGTAGGAAGGTCTGCCTTGCTTGCAGGGATGCATTTCGGCAACGAGGATGTTGTCAATATCGCGACCTTCCCCCGGGTCGCCCGTCGGCCGGCACGCACCGGCCGGCGGTGCGTGCGGCGGGACGCCGCCGCGAGACCGCCCGACCCGGCCCGGAGGTGTGCATGAGCGCGACGCTGCCCGTCGTCCTGCACGACGCCGACGCGCCCGAGTCGGACGCGGGGACCCGGCAGCGCGTGCTCCGGATCGTCGCGTCGCAGGGCCCCGTCTCCGCCGCCGAGCTCGCCGCGCGGCTCGACCTCACGACCGCCGGCATCCGGCGCCACCTCGCGGTGCTCGAGCAGGGCGAGCAGATCGCCGTGCACGAGAGCGTCGGTGCCGGCCCCGTGCGCCGCGGCCGGCCCGCCCGTCGCTACGTCGTGACGAGCCGCGGGCAGAGCGCGTTGTCGCACCGCTATTCCGAGCTCGCCGCCGACGCGCTGCGGTTCCTCGCGCAGACCGCCGGCCCCGACGCCGTCGAGAGCTTCGCGGAGCAGCGCGTGCGCGACCTCGAGCAGCGGCACGCCGCGGCGGTCGCCGCCGCGGGGGACGACGTCACCGCCCGCGCCCGCACGCTCGCCGACGGCCTGTCCGCCGACGGCTACGCCGCGTCCGCGCGGCCCGTGCCCGGCACGCACGCCGTCCAGCTCTGCCAGGGGCACTGCCCCGTCCAGGACGTCGCGCACGAGTTCCCGCAGCTCTGCGAGGCCGAGGCGCGCGCGTTCTCGCGCCTGCTCGGCGTCCACGTGCAGCGCCTCGCCACCCTCGCCGGGGGCGGGCACGTCTGCACCACGAACATCCCGACGACCGCACCGACCCCCGCAGCCCCCGTGCTCGCCCCGGAAGGACCGACAGCATGAGTGCACCCACCGAGAACGCGGCCACGCCGCTGACGCAGGACGAGACCATCGCCTCGATCGGCAACTACAACTACGGCTGGCACGACACCGACGTCGCCGGTGCGACGGCCAAGCGCGGCCTGTCCGAGGCCGTCGTGCGGGAGATCTCGGCGCTGAAGAACGAGCCCGAGTGGATGCTCAAGACGCGCCTGAAGTCCCTGCGCCTCTTCGAGAAGAAGCCGATGCCGTGGTGGGGCTCCGACCTGTCGGGCATCGACTTCGACAACATCAAGTACTTCGTGCGCTCCACGGAGAAGCAGGCCGCCAGCTGGGAGGACCTGCCCGAGGACATCAAGAACACGTACGACCGGCTCGGCATCCCGGAGGCGGAGAAGCAGCGCCTCGTCGCGGGCGTCGCCGCGCAGTACGAGTCCGAGGTCGTCTACCACCAGATCCAGGAGTCGCTCGAGGAGCAGGGCGTCATCTTCCTCGACACCGACACGGGCCTGCGTGAGCACCCGGAGATCTTCGAGCAGTACTTCGGCTCCGTGATCCCCCCGGGCGACAACAAGTTCGCGTCGCTCAACACCGCCGTCTGGTCGGGCGGCTCGTTCGTCTACGTGCCGCCGGGCGTGCACGTCGAGATCCCGCTGCAGGCCTACTTCCGCATCAACACGGAGAACATGGGCCAGTTCGAGCGGACGCTGATCATCGCGGACGAGGGCTCGTACGTGCACTACGTCGAGGGCTGCACGGCCCCCGTGTACTCCTCGGACTCGCTGCACTCCGCGGTCGTCGAGATCATCGTCAAGAAGAACGCCCGCGTGCGGTACACGACGATCCAGAACTGGTCGAACAACGTGTACAACCTCGTGACCAAGCGGGCGACCGCCGCCGAGGGCGCGACCATGGAGTGGGTCGACGGCAACATCGGCTCCAAGGTCACCATGAAGTACCCGGCGATCTACCTCATGGGCGAGCACGCGCGCGGCGAGACGCTGTCGATCGCGTTCGCCGGCGAGGGCCAGCACCAGGACGCGGGCGCCAAGATGGTGCACGCCGCGCCGCACACGTCGTCGTCGATCGTCTCCAAGTCGGTCGCGCGCGGCGGTGGCCGCACGTCCTACCGCGGCCTCGTGCAGGTCCTCGAGGGCGCCGAGCACAGCGCGAGCAACGTCCTGTGCGACGCCCTGCTCGTCGACCAGATCTCCCGCTCCGACACCTACCCGTACGTCGACGTCCGCGAGGACGACGTGTCGATGGGCCACGAGGCGACGGTGTCGCGCGTGAGCGAGGACCAGCTGTTCTACCTGATGTCCCGGGGCATGCCCGAGACCGAGGCGATGGCCATGATCGTGCGCGGGTTCGTCGAGCCCATCGCGCGCGAGCTGCCCATGGAGTACGCCCTCGAGCTCAACCGCCTCATCGAGCTGCAGATGGAAGGGGCCGTCGGCTGATGACGACCACCACGGAGAACCTGTCGACCGACCACTCGCGGGCGGTCGCCGACGGGGCCCACACGCACGGCGTCGGCGGGACGCCCGAGTCGTCCCGCGCGTCGCGCCTCACCTCGTTCGACGTCGCCGACTTCCCGGTCCCCACGGGCCGGGAGGAGGAGTGGCGCTTCTCGCCCGTCGACAAGATCGCGCCGCTGTTCGCCGGAGCGACCGACGGCGTGCTGTCCGGCCACGGCGTCCTGACGACCGTCGTCGAGGCGCCCGAGGTCCGCGTCGAGATCGTCGACCGCGGCGACGAGCGCCTGGGCCGGGCCGGCAAGCCGGGCGACCGGACGTCCGCCGTCGCGTGGGCGTCGTACCCCCGCGCGACCGTCGTGACGATCCCGCGCGAGCAGGTCGCCTCGACCGTCACCTCGATCAAGGTCGAGGGCGTCGAGGGTGCCGGTCTCAACGACGCGCCCCTCGAGCCCACGGCGTCGCACCTGCTCGTGCACGCCGAGGCGCTGTCCGAGTCGGTCGTCGTCCTCGACCACGTCGGCCACGCCGCGCTCACCGAGACGGTCGAGATCGTCGCCGACGAGGGCGCGCACCTCACGGTCGTGTCCGTCCAGGACTGGGCCGACGGCTCCGTGCACACGGCGTCGCACCGGGTCACCGTGGGCCGCGACGCGACCGTCAAGCACATCGTCGTCACGCTCGGCGGCGACGTCGTGCGCGTCACGCCGGACGCCGAGTTCGTCGGCGAGGGTGCGTCGGTCAACCTGCTCGGCCTGTACTTCGCCGACGCCGGCCAGCACCAGGAGCAGCGCCTGTTCGTCGACCACGCCGTCCCGAACTGCGTGAGCCGCGTGACGTACAAGGGCGCGCTGCAGGGCGAGGGCGCGCACGCGGTGTGGGTCGGCGACGTGCTGATCCGCGCGGCCGCCGAGGGCACGGACACCTACGAGCTCAACCGCAACCTCGTCCTCACGGACGGTGCGCGGGCGGACTCCGTGCCGAACCTCGAGATCGAGACCGGCGTCATCGAGGGCGCGGGCCACGCGTCCGCGACCGGCCGCTTCGACGACGAGCAGCTCTTCTACCTGCGGGCCCGCGGCATCCCCGAGGCCGACGCGCGTCGCCTCGTGGTGCGCGGCTTCTTCGCCGAGCTCATCCACGAGATCGGCGTCCCCGCGGTCGAGGAGCGCCTCATCGGCGCGATCGAGAAGGAGCTCGAGTCGTCGATGTCGGCGCTCGACGCCCTGGCCGCCCCGCACGTCGAGGGCTCCGAGTCGTCCGCGCACACGGAGCGCGTGTGACCGCCCAGCTCGCCTGCTACGACGAGGACGTGCCGGTCGCCGGCACGTTCCGCGTCGAGCTCGAGGGCGAGTCCGGACCGGTCGAGGTCGCGATCGTCCGCGACGAGGACGGCGAGCTGCACGCCATCAGCGACATCTGCTCGCACGGCGCTGTCTCGCTGTCCGACGGCGAGGTCGAGGGCTGCTCGATCGAGTGCTGGCTGCACGGCTCGCGCTTCGACCTGCGCACCGGCAAGCCGCTGGGCCCGCCCGCCGTCAAGCCCGTCCCCGTCTACCCCGTGACCGTCGACGGCCAGCGCGTGCTGGTCGACGTCGACGTCCCCCTCTGACCTAGGAGTACCCCGCATGGCCACCCTGGAGATCCGCGACCTGCACGTCAGCGTCGAGACCAAGGAGGGCGCCAAGCCCATCCTGCGCGGCGTCGACCTCACCGTGAACAGCGGCGAGACGCACGCGATCATGGGCCCCAACGGCTCCGGCAAGTCGACGCTCGCGTACTCGATCGCGGGCCACCCGAAGTACCAGATCACCTCGGGCACCGTGACGCTCGACGGCGAGGACGTCCTCGCGCTGTCGGTCGACGAGCGCGCCCGCGCCGGCCTGTTCCTCGCGATGCAGTACCCGGTCGAGGTCCCCGGCGTGTCGGTGTCGAACTTCCTGCGGACCGCGAAGACCGCGATCGACGGCACGGCGCCCCCGCTGCGCACGTGGGTCAAGGACGTCCGCACGGCGATGGACGACCTGCGCATGGACCCGGCGTTCGCCGACCGCTCCGTCAACGAGGGCTTCTCGGGCGGTGAGAAGAAGCGCCACGAGATCCTCCAGATGGAGCTCCTCAAGCCGCGCTTCGCGATCCTCGACGAGACCGACTCGGGCCTCGACGTCGACGCGCTGCGCGTCGTGTCGGAGGGCGTGAACCGCGTCCGCTCGAACTCGGACGTCGGCGTGCTGCTCATCACGCACTACACGCGCATCCTGCGCTACATCCAGCCCGACTTCGTGCACGTCTTCGTCGACGGCAAGGTCGCCGAGGAGGGCGGGCCCGAGCTCGCCGAGCGCCTCGAGAACGAGGGCTACGACCGCTTCCTCTCGTCGTCCGTCGGCTGACGCCGGCGTCGACGACCACCGCCCCGGGACGCGCCCCCCGCGTCCCGGGGCACCACGGATCCCCACGCACGACGAAGGGCGGGACGACGTGACCAGCACGCTGGACGCCACCGCGCAGCCGCACGGCGGCACCCCGCGCACGCTCGAGGCCGCCGAGCTCGCGGCGGTCCGCGCGGACTTCCCGCTGCTCGCGCGCACGCTGCGCGGCGGACGGCCGCTTGTCTACCTCGACTCCGGGGCCACGTCGCAGAAGCCCGACGTCGTGCTCGACGCCGAGCAGGACTTCTACGTCCAGCGCAACGCCGCCGTGCACCGCGGCGCGCACCAGCTCGCGGAGGAGGCGACCGAGGCGTTCGAGGACGCCCGGTCGCGGGTCGCGTCGTTCGTCGGGGTGTCGCCCGGCGAGCTCGTGTGGACGTCGAACGCGACGGCCGCGATCAACCTCGTCGCGTACGCGATGTCGAACGCGACGCTGGGGCGTGGGGGAGCGGACGCCCGGCGGTTCGCGCTCGCACCCGGCGACGAGATCGTCGTGACCGAGGCCGAGCACCACGCGAACCTCGTGCCGTGGCAGGAGCTCGCCGCCCGCACGGGCGCGACGCTGCGGTGGGTCGGCGTGGACGACGACGGCCGCCTGCGGGCCGACGAGCTGGACACCGTCGTGACGTCGCGCACCAGGGTCGTCGCCGTCACGCACGCCTCGAACGTGACCGGCGCCATCACGCCGGTCGCCCGGTTCGTGGCCCGTGCCCGCGAGGTGGGGGCTCTCACCGTGCTCGACGCGTGCCAGTCGGTGCCGCACCTGCCCGTCGACCTGCCCGCGCTGGGCGTCGACTTCGCGGCGTTCTCCGGCCACAAGATGCTCGGTCCCACCGGTGTCGGCGCGCTGTACGGGCGGCGGGAGCTGCTCGAGGCGATGCCGCCCGTGACGACCGGCGGCTCGATGGTCGAGGTCGTCACGATGGACCGCACGACCTACGCGCCGCCGCCGCAGCGGTTCGAGGCCGGCACGCAGATGGTGTCGCAGGCCGTCGGGATGGGCGCGGCCGCGTCGTACCTCGCCGAGCTCGGCATGGATGCCGTCGCGGCGCACGAGGCGCATCTCACGCGGTTGCTGCTCGACGCCGTCGCGTCCGTGCCCGGCGTCCGCGTGATCGGCCCGACCGACGCCCACGACCGGCTCGCGACCGTGTCCTTCGTCGTCGACGGCGTGCACGCGCACGACGTCGGCCAGGTGCTCGACGACGCGGGCGTCGCCGTCCGGGTGGGCCACCACTGCGCGCAGCCGCTGCACCGACGCTTCGGCGTCGCCGCGACGGCCCGCGCGTCGGCCGCGGTCTACACGACGGACGAGGAGGTCGCGGTGTTCCGGGAAGCACTCGCGGGGGTGCGGACGTTCTTCGGTCTGGAGGACGGGAGAAGCGCATGAGCACCTCGATGGAGCAGCTGTACCAGCAGGTCATCCTCGACCACGCGAAGTTCCCGCACGGGCGGGGGCTGGGGGCCGCGGCCGACGCCGCCCGCACGGGCGAGTCGCACCAGGTCAACCCCACGTGCGGGGACGAGGTGACGCTGCAGGTGGACGTCGACGCGTCCGGCGTCGTGCGGGACGTCCGCTGGGAGGGCCAGGGCTGCAGCATCTCGCAGGCCTCGGTCTCCGTCCTGCACGACCTCGTCGTCGACCACGACCTCGCGTCGGTCGACGACGTGGCCGAGACGTTCCGCGCTCTCATGCAGTCCAAGGGCGCGGGTCTCGGCGAGGAGGCCGAGGACAAGCTCGGCGACGCCGCCGCCTTCACGGGGGTCGGCCGCTACTCGGCACGCGTCAAGTGCGCGCTGCTGGGGTGGGTCGCCCTGAACGACGCACTCATCAAGGCCGGCGCGGCGCGCACCAAGGAGGACGCATGAGCACCGAGACCAACCCCACCAGCCCGACGACCGTGGCCGACGTCGAGGAGGCCATGCGCGACGTCATCGACCCCGAGCTCGGGATCAACGTCGTCGACCTGGGCCTCGTCTACGGCGTCGTCATCGACCAGACGAACACGGCGGTCATCGACATGACGCTGACGTCCGCGGCGTGCCCGCTGACCGACGTCATCGAGGACCAGTCGGCCCAGGCGCTCGACGGGATCGTCGACGGCTTCCGCATCAACTGGGTGTGGATGCCGCCGTGGGGCCCGGAGAAGATCACGGACGACGGCCGCGCGCAGATGCGCGCGCTCGGCTTCAACATCTGACGCCGCCGTCCCGACGAAGCCCAGGTTCCCGGACCACGGGGGCCTGGGCTTCGTCGTACCCGCCGCCGTGCTGGACGCGGGCCCGCCAGCCCGGCGTCAGACGCGCGGCTCGTCGTTGACCGCGAGCAGGGGAGCGGAGAGCGTCACCGGACCGGTCATCCACGGCTCGTGGTCGGGCAGCAGGGCCACCTGCCACGCGCCGGGCGGGATGAGCGCCGACGGCGACGGCAGCCCGTGCGGCTCGGCGGCGACGAACCCGCGTCGCCCGTAGTAGCGGGGGTCGCCCTCGAGCACGACGAGCGGCCAGCCGCCCGCGGTCGCGGTGTCGAGCGCGCGCGTCACGAGGGACGTGCCGACGCCGCGCCCCTGCGCCTCGGGGAGGACCGACAGGGGCGTGAGGGTGAGCGCGGCCAGCGGCCCGCGCTCCGTCTCGACCCGGACCCGCGTGAGCAGGACGTGGCCGACGACGACGTCGTCGCACTCCGCGACGAGCGACAGGCCGTCGACCCACGCGGGGTCCGCACGCAGGCCGTCGAGCATCGTCAGGACGTGCTCGGCGTGCTCGCCGAAGGCGGCGGCGACGACGTCGCGGACCGCGTCGACGTCAGCGGGGGACTCGGGGCGGATCGTCGTCGGCACGTCGGGAGGGTAGACGGCACGCGGCCGTCCGGGCACGCCCATTGCCGCGCGGCCCGTCAGAGGCTGTCGGTCGCGAACGTGTCGCAGGCCGCGAGGGTGCCCTGCTCGTAGCCCGTCGTGAACCAGCGCTGGCGCTGCTCGCTCGACCCGTGGGTCCACGTGTCGGGGTTCACGCCGCCGCCGGACTGCTGCTGGATGTGGTCGTCACCGACGGCCTCCGCGGCCGACAGCGCCTGCTGCAGCTGCTCGACGGTGATCGGCTCGAGGAACGTCACGCCCGTGTCGGGGTCGACCTGGGTCGCGGCGTTGCCGACCCACATCCCGGCGTAGCAGTCGGCCTGCAGCTCGACGCGCACCGAGTCGGACTCCGCGCCGCCGCCCTGCCGCTGCGCGCTGTCCATGACGCCCGTGAGGTTCTGCACGTGGTGGCCGTACTCGTGGGCCGTCACGTACATCTCCGCGAGCGGGCCGTCCTGCGCGCCGAACTGGCTCTGCAGGACGTCGTAGAAGCCGAGGTCGAGGTAGATCGTCTGGTCGGGCGGGCAGTAGAACGGCCCGGTCGACGCGCTCGCCGCGCCGCACCCCGTGGTCGTCTGGGCCTCGAACGCCTCGGCCTGGGGCTGCGCGAACTCGACGCCCTGGGCCGGCAGCTCACCCGCCCAGTACGCGTCGAGCGCCTGCAGCGTCGCGGACAGCCGGCAGTCGCGCTGCGTGTTGGCCTGCTCCGCGGTGCAGTCGCCGACGACGCCCTGCTCGGCCTGCTGGCCGCTGCCGCCGGCGACACCCTGCAGGACGTTCGCGAGGTCGCCGTTGCCCGACTGGTTGAGGACGATCGCGAGCACGGCGACGACGAGCGCGCCGATCCCGCCGCCGACCGCGACCTTGCCGCCGCGGCTCGTGCGCACGCGACCGCCCTCGAACTGACCACCCTCGCCGAACGTCATGGAGGGAACGTAGTCGCGCGTCCAGCGGTGCGCGCGGCGGGCGGACGGCGGTGCACGGACGTGCGACGACCGGCGGGTGGGCGCACCCGACCGGCGCCCGTCAGCGGTCGCCGAGCCCGCGCGCTGCGAGCGCGTCACCCGTCGCCCGGGCGTGCCCGACCATGCGGACCGCCGCCGGGACGACGACCGCCCGCAGGTCGCGCTCCAGCCCGCGGGCGCGCGCCGCGTCCCGCACCTCGAGCGACGTCTGCGCGAGGACCGGCACGGTGCGCAGGAACAGCCCGACGGCCAGCGCGGCGGAGTCCGGAGGCAGCCCGACGTGCCGCAACGGCCGGGCGACGCGGGCGAGCACGTCGAGCAGCGCGTCCGAGCGGGTCGTGGCCGTGACGACGGTGCCGAGCACGACCAGCGCGAGCAGGTCGGCGGCCACCTCGACGCCGACCGCCCAGCCGCGCGCCCACGCCTGGTACGCGCCGACGAGCGCCGCGGTCACGAGCACGGGCAGCAGGCCGCGCGTCGTGCGGTGCAGCGGGACGCGGGCGACGACGAGCACGCCGAGCGCGACGAGCAGCGCGCCCACCGCCGACGTGGGGCCGTGCAGGAACAGGACGACGAGGCCCGCGACGAGCAGCCCGGCGAGCTTCGCGCCCGCGGGGAGCCGGTGCAGGACGCTCGTGCCCGGGTGGTAGAGGCCGAGCGGCCCCGCCCACGGCGCGCGCATCGGACCGGCACCGGGCCGGCGCCCTGGCGTCGCCGTGCCGCGGGCAGACCGCCGCCTCACGGGACCCACTCCCCGGACATGAGGGCCTCGTAGTGCGCGACCGCCGCGTGCGGCTCGCCGTCGTGCACGACCTGCCCGTCGTGCACGACGAGCACCCGGTCCGCGCGGCGGGCGGCGTCGAGGTCGTGCGTCACGACGACGACCTGCTGGTCGAGCCCGGCCAGCAGGTCGTCGACCGTGCGCCGCCAGCGCAGGTCGAGCAGCGTCGTCGGCTCGTCGCACACGAGCACCGCGGGCTCGACGGCCAGCACCGCCGCGATCGCGAGGAGCTGGCGCTGCCCGCCCGACAGCGCGTGCACGGGGACGTCGGCCCGCTCGCCGAGCCCGAACCGCGCGAGCGCCGCGCGCGCCACGACCTCCCGCTCGGCGGCGTCGGGGAACCGGCGGCGCAGCGACAGCGCGACGTCCTCGAGCGGCGTCGGCATGACGATCTGCGCGTTCGGGTCGGTGAACACGAAGCCCACGCGCCGCCGGACGGCCGCGCCGTCGGTCGCGGTGTCCAGGCCGTCGACGCGCACCGACCCGGACGACGGCAGGACGAGCCCGTTGAGCAGGCGTGCGAGGGTCGACTTGCCCGACCCGTTGGCGCCGACCACGGCGACCCGCCGCTCGGCGAGCCGCAGCGTCACCGGGCCGAGGAGCCGCACGACCCGCTCGTCCCCGCCGCCCGGGCCGGGGCTCCACGCGGTGACGACGACGTCGTCGAGCTCGATCACGGAACGGTCAGCGACGCGTGCGCAGCAGGTCGGGGAACGCCCGGAAGACCGCGAGGGCGACCGCGGCCGCGAGCAGGTTCTTCACGACGTCGCCGGGCCAGTACACGACGTCGATCGCGAGCGCCTCGCCGAACGGCAGCCCGAGGCGGGCCATCAGCCCGGCGATGCCGGCGGGGTGGATCGTGAGGAAGCTCGCCGCGAGGCCCGAGCCGACCAGCGCGGCGTAGCGCCAGGCCACGGGGACGCGCAGCGCACGGCCGGCGAACGCCCCGGCGAGCGCGGCCCCGAACGGGAACGCGAGCAGGTAGCCGACGGTCGGTCCGGCGAGGACCGCGAGGCCGCCCGCTCCGCCCGAGAACACGGGCACGCCCGCGAGGCCGACGGCGAGGTAGAGCGCCACGGCGAGCGCGCCGCGGCGCCAGCCGAGGACCAGGCCCGCGAGGATCACGCCGAACGTCTGCAGCGTGATCGGCACGCCCGAGGGCGTCGGGATCGCGGGCAGGATCGCGCACACCGCGATGAACGCGGCGAACGTCGACACCAGCGCGACGTCCGTCGCGAGGCTGGTCCGGGTCACGGGTGCGGGCACGTCGAGCGGTGCCGCCGCCGGGGCGGGCACGTCGGTCGGGTGCGGGCGCTGCGGTGCGTCGGTCATCGGTCCCCCTGGGACGTCGGTGGTGCGGAGCGGATGGCACAGGGCTGGTCGACCGGTCGAAACGCTAGCGGGTCGTAGAATCATGGGCCGTCGCGTCCGTGGCCAGAACCCGGGCGCTTTTCTCGGAGGAAACCACCACGTGATCACCGCCCAGGCCGTCGAGCTGCGCATCGGCGCCCGCGTGCTGCTCGAGCCGACGACCTTCCGCATCGCCTCGGGCGACCGCATCGGGCTCGTCGGGCGCAACGGCGCCGGCAAGACGACCCTGACGCGCACCCTGTCCGGCGAGACGCAGCCGACGGGCGGCCAGATCGCGCGGTCCGGCGACATCGGCTACCTGCCGCAGGACCCGAGCCACGGCGACCTCGCGCAGCTCGCGATGGACCGCGTGCTCTCGGCCCGCGGCCTCGACGAGATCGTCGGCGCGATGCGCGTCACCGAGGGCGCGATGGCCGCCGAGGACGACACCGTCCGCGAGACCGCGATGGCCCGCTACAGCCGCCTCGAGGCGCGCTTCACGGCCGCCGGCGGCTACGCGGCCGAGAGCGAGGCGCACCGCATCACGTCGAACCTCGGCCTCGACGACCGGGTGCTCGGCCAGCCCATGGGCACCCTGTCGGGCGGTCAGCGGCGGCGTGTCGAGCTCGCGCGGATCCTGTTCTCCGGCGTCGACACGCTCCTGCTCGACGAGCCGACGAACCACCTCGACGCCGACTCGATCGCGTGGCTGCGCGACTACCTCAAGGCGTACGCGGGCGGCTTCGTCGTCATCTCGCACGACGCCGACCTGCTGCGCGCGACCGTCAACAAGGTCTTCCACCTCGACGCCAACCGCTCCCAGCTCGACCAGTACAACCTGGGCTGGGACGCGTACCTGCAGCAGCGGGAGACCGACGAGAAGCGTCGTCGCCGCGAGCGGGCGAACGCGGAGAAGAAGGCGTCGGTGCTGCTCGCGCAGGCCGACAAGATGCGCGCGAAGGCCACGAAGGCCGTCGCCGCGCAGAACATGGCCCGCCGCGCCGAGCGGATGCTGTCCGGGCTCGACGAGGTGCGCGCCTCCGACAAGGTGGCCCGCCTGCGGTTCCCCGACCCCGCGCCGTGCGGGCGCACCCCGATCACCGCCGAGGGCCTGTCGAAGTCGTACGGCTCGCTCGAGGTGTTCACCGACGTCGACCTCGCGATCGACCGGGGCTCGAAGGTCGTCGTCCTGGGGCTCAACGGTGCCGGGAAGACGACCCTGCTGCGCATCCTCGGCGGTATCGAGGCGTCCGACACCGGCGAGGTCAAGCCGGGGCACGGGCTCAAGCTCGGGTACTACGCGCAGGAGCACGAGACGCTCGACCTCGGCCGCACGGTCGTCGAGAACCTGCGCTCGGCCGCGCCCGACCTCACGGACACGCAGGTCCGCTCCGTGCTCGGCTCGTTCCTGTTCTCCGGCGACGACGCGGACAAGCCCGCACGCGTGCTGTCGGGCGGGGAGAAGACCCGGCTTGCGCTCGCGACCCTCGTGGTGTCCGCCGCGAACGTGCTGCTGCTCGACGAGCCGACGAACAACCTCGACCCGGCGTCGCGCGAGGAGATCCTCGCCGCGCTGCGCTCCTACAAGGGCGCGGTGGTGCTCGTCTCGCACGACGAGGGCGCCGTCGCGGCGCTCGACCCGGAGCGCGTGCTGCTGCTGCCCGACGGCGACGAGGACCTGTGGGGTCCCGACTACCTGGACCTCATCGCGCTGGCCTGACGCCCGTCCCGTCCTGGCCGGCGGTCGCGCCGGCCGGGACGTCGGGGCCGAGCTGCGCGTCGATGAGCGCGTCCTCCTCGTCCTCCGCGCGCCCGCCGCGTCGGCGCGGGGCACGTGGGGCGCTCGGGACGGCCGCGGCGGCCGTGTCGTCGGCGGCGACGAGTGCCGCCTCGCGCCGGGCCACGACGACCGCGGCGCCGAGGACCAGCACCGCGAACGCCCACCACTGGAACGCGTACGACAGGTGCGACCCCGGGTCGGTGCTCGGCGGCGGCAGCGCCCCGGGCACCTGCGCGGGCGCGGGGTCCTCCGCGACACGCTGCGCGTAGGCCGCGTACGGGGTCGCGTCGGTCAGCCCGCCGGCCGCGAGGACCTGCTCGGAGGCGATGGCCTGCACCTGCCCGTCGGGTGCCGACCGCGTCGTGGGCCGCTCGTCGAGGCGCAGGCGCGCGGTCAGCACGACGCTGCCCGCGGGCGGCTGCGGGACGTCGACCGCGGTGCTCGCGTCCGCGCCCGTCGGGACCCACCCGCGGTCGACGACGAGCACGTCACCGGCGCCCACGGGCTGCGCCGCGGTGCCCGCCGACGCGTCCTCGACGACGAACGGCACGAGCACGTGGTACGACGGCGTGCCGCCGACCGGCCGGTTGCGCAGCAGCACCGTGGCGTCCTCGTCGTACCGGCCGACGACCTCGACCGTGCGCCACTCGTCGGCCTTGCCCAGGACGTCGTCCGTCGAGCCGAGCACCTCGCCGAGCGGCACCGGCGGCGCCGCGAAGTTCGTCCGGACGACCTCGATCGCCGCGTCCCGCCACACGTGCCGGTTCCACTGCCAGCGGCCCAGCAGCACGCACGCCGTGGCCACCACGAGCCCGACGCAGACGATCCCGACGGCCCGGCGCACCGCGGGACTCACGACGGCGCCACCCGCTCGAGGTCGTCGACGGGCACGACGTCCCGCAGGAAGCCGCGCACGTCGAGGTACTGCGACAGGTGCTCGCGGTGGCCCTCGCACGCGAGCCACACCTTGCGGCGCTCGGGGGTGTGCAGCTTGGGGTTGTTCCACAGCACGCCCCACGACGGCTCGGCGGAGCACCCGCGCGCGCTGCACACGAGCTCGTCGACGGCGTCGGCGCCGTGGGTCCCCAGCAGGTTCACGACCGGCCTCCGAGCTGCTCGTGCGGGCCGGACCCGGGCCCGATCTCGCGGTACTCCATGAACGTCGCGTCGGTGTCCCGACGCTCCCGCCCCGCGTTGGCGAACAGGACCGCGACGTACGGCAGGACGACCGCCGCGACCATGAGCAGGATCGGCACGACCGCGGGCAGGTGCCCCCACGTGAAGAAGGCGCCCGCGAAGCAGACCATGCGGACGCCCATCTGGGCCAGGTAGCGGCGCTGGCGGCGCGACATGTCGTCCGCGAGCGACTCGGGCGCGGACGTGATGCGCTGCGCGTCCTCGTCCGGACGTCCCGGGCTCCTGCGGCTGCTCACCACCTGATGGTAGTCCGGTGTCGGCGAGGTCTCCGCGTGGGCGGTCGTTGTCCGGATCCCACAACACGCCACGGCGAACGTGTGCCGGGCCGGTGCCCCGGCACGCCTGCGACGTCGGATAGCGTCGGGTTCCGTGCCTGAGACTCCCGACAACGCGACCGCCCCTGCCCACCGTCCCCGCAGCGTGCTGGTGACCGGCGCGAACCGTGGCATCGGCCGCGCGATCGCCGAGCGCTTCGTCGCCGCGGGGGACCAGGTGGCGACGATCTACCGCTCGGGCGACCTGCCGGACGGCGTCCTCGGCGCCGTCGCCGACGTGCGCGACACCGCCGCGGTCGACGCGGCCTTCACCGAGATCGAGGCCGCGCACGGCCCCGTCGAGGTGCTCGTCGCCAACGCCGGCGTGACGCGCGACCAGCTGCTGCTGCGGATGACCGACGAGGAGTTCACCGACGTCCTCGACGTCAACCTCACGGGCGCGTTCCGGGTCGTGCGGCGGGCCAGCAAGGGCATGATCCGCCTGCGCCGCGGCCGCGTGGTCCTCATCTCCTCGGTCGTCGGCCTGTACGGCTCGCCCGGCCAGGTCAACTACGCGGCGTCGAAGTCGGCGCTCGTCGGCATGGCCCGCTCGATCACGCGCGAGCTCGGCGGCCGCGGCATCACCGCGAACGTCGTCGCCCCCGGGTTCATCGACACGGACATGACGCGCGCCCTGCCCGAGGACCGGCAGAAGGCGTACCTCGACACGATCCCCGCCGGGCGCTTCGCGCAGCCCGACGAGGTCGCCGCAACCGTCGAGTTCCTCGCGTCCGATGCCGCCGCGTACATCTCCGGGGCCGTGATCCCGGTCGATGGCGGCCTCGGCATGGGCCACTGACGCCTCCCCACCCGCACCCGCACGCACCGCTGCTCGCACCGCAAGAGAACGGAACACCCATGGGTCTGCTCGACGGCAAGAAGCTCCTCGTCACCGGTGTCCTCACCGACGGCTCGATCGCCTTCCACGTGGCCCGGCTCGCGCAGGAGCAGGGGGCCGAGGTCCTCCTCACGTCCTTCGGCCGCCAGTTCCGCCTCACGCAGGCCATCGCGCGACGCCTGCCCGTCGAGGCCCAGGTCCTGCAGCTCGACGCGACGTCGGCCGAGGACCTCGAGGCGCTCGCGGGCCGCGTCCGCGAGGCCGGGTTCGACCACCTCGACGGCGTCGTGCACTCGATCGGGTTCGCGCCGCAGTCCGTCATGGGCGGCAACTTCCTCGCGGGCGAGTGGGACGACGTCGCGACCGCGCTGCACGTGAGCGCGTACTCGCTCAAGTCGCTGGCCGTCGCGGCCCAGCCGCTGCTCGCGCGCGGCTCGGCCGTGGTCGGGCTGACGTTCGACGCGCGCTACGCGTGGCCCGTGTACGACTGGATGGGCGTCGCGAAGGCCGCGTTCGAGTCGACCGCCCGCTACCTCGCGCGCGACCTCGGACCGCACGGCGTGCGCGTCAACCTCGTCTCCGCCGGGCCGATCCGCACGACGGCCGCGAAGTCGATCCCCGGCTTCGAGGCGATGGAGGGCGGCTGGCCCGAGCGCGCGCCGCTCGGCTGGGACGTCACCGACCCGGAGCCGACGGCGCGTGCGGTCGCAGCCCTGCTGTCCGACTGGTTCCCCGCGACGACGGGCGAGATCGTGCACGTCGACGGCGGCGTGCACGCCATGGGCCTGTGATGGCACGCTGAGGCGGTGACGCTCGACCAGGCCCCCGGCGGCCCCGCACACCGACTGATCCTGCTGCGCCACGCGAAGGCCGAGCACCCGGAGGGGATGCTCGACCACCAGCGGCCGCTGTCCCTGACGGGGCGGCGGCAGTCGGGACGGGTCGGGGCGCAGCTCGCCGAGGCCGGGCTCGTGCCCGACCGCGTGCTGTGCTCGACGAGCCTGCGCACCCGCCAGACGTGGGACCTCGTGCGCGGCACGCTCGGCGCCGACCCGGCGCTCGACCTCAGCGACGACGTGTACGACGCCGGGGTCGGGTCGCTGCTCGACCTGCTGCTGGCGCTGCCCGAGGACGCCCGGACGGTGCTCGTCGTGGGCCACGAGCCGACGATGTCACGCCTCGCCGCGACGCTCGCGGGCCCGGGCTCCGACGCGGCCGCGCTGGCTCGCGTGCAGGTCGGCGTCCCGACGGCGAGCTGGTCGGTGCTCGACGTCGCGGAGCCGTGGGCGCGCCTCGCGGGCGGCGCCGCGACGCTGGTCCGGCTCGGCGTCCCGGACTGACGCCGGGCACCCGCGGGTGTCAGGCCTCGCGGGGCGGGTGCGCGAACACCGGCAGGTCGAGCACGGCGTCGAGCCGCTCGTGCACGACCGCGTCGGCCGCGGCGGCGACCAGCGGCTTGGCGTTGAACGCGATGCCGAACCCGGCGGTCGCGAGCATGTCGAGGTCGTTGGCGCCGTCGCCGATCGCGATCGTGCGCTCGAGCGGCACGTCGACGCTCGCGGCGTACTCGCGCAGCGTCTGCGCCTTCACGGCGCGGTCGACCACAGGTCCTGCGACCCGACCGGTGAGCAGGCCGTCGGCGACCTCGAGCCGGTTGGCCCGCACGAGCCGGATCCCGAGCGACTGCGCGAGCGGCTCGACGATCTCGACGAAGCCGCCCGACACCAGGCCCACGGGCCAGCCGCGGGCGTGCATCTCCGCGACGAGCTCACGGGCGCCGAGGGAGAGCTCGACCTCGGCGAGGACGTCGGCGCACACCGACGCGGGCAGCCCCGCGAGGGTCGCGACGCGCTCGTGCAGCGACGCCGCGAAGTCGATCTCGCCGCGCATCGCGCGCTCGGTGATCTCCGTGACGAGCTCGCCGGCTCCGGCCCGCTCGGCGAGCATCTCGACGACCTCGCCCGTGATGAGGGTCGAGTCGACGTCCATGACGACGAGCCGGCGCGTGGCGCGGTCGGCGTCGTCCGGACCGCCGCCGGAGAGGTCGGTCGGGGTGTCGCGGGGTGCGGAGGTGCTCACGGCACGCAGGCTAGCCGCGGCGGGACGACGGGCGCCGGGGTGCCCGCCTGGTGTGCAGCGGGCCCCCGGCAGGCCGGTCAGTCGTTGATGACGGTGCCCTTCGGCACCACGGTGATGCCCGACTCGGTGATCGTGAAGCCGCGCGCGAGGTCGTGCTCGCGGTCCAGGCCGATCCGGGCCCGCTCGGGGACGATGACGTTCTTGTCGATGATCGCGCGGTGCACCTGCGCGTAGCGGTGCACGTGCACGTCGTCCATGAGCACCGAGTCGGTGACTTGCGCCCACGAGTGCAGGCGCACCCCGGGCGAGATGACCGACCCCGACACCGTCGCACCCGAGACGAGGACGCCGGGGGAGACGATCGAGTCCGCCGCGTGGCCCAGGCGACCTGCGCCCGCGTGCACGAACTTCGCGGGCGGCAGGCCGGTGTAGCCCGTGTACAGGGGCCACTCGTCGTTGTAGAGGTTGAACACCGGCTCGATCGAGATGAGGTCGGTGTTGGCCTCGTAGAACGCGTCGATCGTCCCGACGTCCCGCCAGTAGTCGCGGTCGCGCGGCGTCGAGCCGGGCACGTCGTTGCGGATGAAGTCGTAGACGGCGGCCGTGCCGCGCGCCACGAACGCGGGGACGATGTCGCCGCCCATGTCGTGCCGCGACGTCGGGTTCTCGGCGTCCTCGGTGACCGCGCGCACGAGCGCGTCGGTGTTCGCGACGTAGTTGCCCATCGACGCGAGGATCTCGAGCGGCGAGTCGGGCAGCCCGACGGGGTCGGTCGGCTTCTCGCGGAACGCGGCGATCTTCGTCGGGTCGCTCGGGTGCGTCTCGATGACGCCGAACTGGTCGGCCTCGGCGATCGGCTGCCGGATCGCCGCGACGGTCAGCTCGGCACCGGACTCGCGGTGCGCGTCGACCATCTGCGAGAAGTCCATGCGGTACACGTGGTCCGCACCGACCACGACGACGATGTCGGGCCGCTCGTCCTCGATGATGTTGAGGCACTGGTAGATCGCGTCGGCGCTGCCCAGGTACCAGTGCTTGCCGACCCGCTGCTGCGCGGGCACCGCGGCGACGTAGTTGCCGAGCAGCGGCGACATGCGCCACGTCTTGGAGACGTGCCGGTCGAGGCTGTGCGACTTGTACTGCGTCAGCACGATCACGTGCAGGTACCGCGAGTTGATGACGTTCGACAGCGCGAAGTCCACGAGCCGGTAGATGCCCCCGAACGGGACGGCGGGCTTCGCGCGGTGCGCCGTGAGCGGCATGAGTCGTTTGCCCTCGCCACCTGCGAGGACGATTGCGAGAACGCGCGGCGCTGCCATGCGACGACCCTAGGCCCCCGGGTGGCACCGCGGCGAGGCGAGCGGCCCGTCTCGCGCTAGCGTGTCGCGCAGAGCCGGTCGTCGACCGGCCCCGACGGTGGAGGTCCCCGGTGCGTGTCGACCTGCTGACCCGCGAGTACCCGCCCCACGTGTACGGCGGTGCCGGGGTCCACGTCGCGGGCCTGTCCCGCGTGCTCCGCGCGAAGGTCGACGTCCGGGTGCACTGCTTCGACGGCCCGCGCGACGAGCCCGGGGTCCTGGGGTACACCGTCCCCGGCGGCCTCGAGCAGGCGAACCCGGCCCTGCAGACCTTCGGCGTCGACCTCGAGATGGTCGACGCCGTCGGGCGCGTGGGCGCGGACGGCGTCGCGAGCGACCTCGTGCACTCGCACACCTGGTACGCCAACCTCGGCGGGCACCTCGCGTCGCTGCTGCACGGCGTCCCGCACGTCCTGACCGCGCACAGCCTCGAGCCGCTGCGGCCCTGGAAGGCCGAGCAGCTCGGCGGCGGGTACGCGATCTCGAGCTGGGCGGAGAAGACCGCCTACGAGGCGGCCGCAGCCGTCATCGCCGTGAGCGGCGGCATGCGCCAGGACATCCTGCGGTCCTACCCGGCGGTCGACCCGAGCCGCGTGCACGTCGTGCACAACGGCATCGACCTCGACGGCTGGCGGCGCCCCGAGAGCGACGAGGACCGCGCGCAGGCCGAGGCGACCGTCCGGGCCCTCGGCATCGACCCCACCCGCCCGGCCGTCGTCTTCGTCGGGCGGATCACGCGGCAGAAGGGCCTGCCCTACTTCCTGCGCGCCGCGGAGCGGCTGCCCGCCGACGTGCAGCTCGTGCTGTGCGCGGGCGCGCCCGACACGCCGCAGATCGCGCAGGAGGTCGCCGGGCTCGTCGACCAGCTCCGGGAGAAGCGGTCCGGCGTCGTGTGGATCGACCGGATGCTGCCCCGGAAGGACGTCGTCGCGATCCTGTCGCACGGCACGGTGTTCGTCTGCCCGTCGGTCTACGAGCCGCTCGGGATCGTCAACCTCGAGGCGATGGCCGTCGGCCTGCCCGTCGTCGGCACCGCCACGGGCGGCATCCCCGAGGTCATCGTCGACGGCGTCACCGGCACGCTCGTGCCGATCGACCAGGTCCAGGACGGCACCGGCACACCCGTCGACCCCGACCGGTTCGTCGGCGACCTCGCGGACGCCCTCACCGGCCTCGTGCAGGACCCCGCGCGCGCCGCGGCGTGGGGGCAGGCCGCACGGCGGCGCGTCGAGGACCACTTCTCGTGGGACGCGATCGGGGAGCGGACGCTCACCGTCTACCGCGACGTCCTCGGCTGACGGGCCTCAGACCGCGATCGTCGTCGCCGCGGCCGCCATCGCGCGCCGCGCGACGCGGTCGACCTCGCGCAGCGCCGTCGAGCGCTGGTCCGCCTGCCACAGGTTGACCGCACCGCCGTCGTCCTGCGTCGCGAGCGCCACGATCCGGCGCAGGCGGGCCGCGGACGCGAGCACCCGCACGCGGCGCCCCTCGAGGCCCGCGGGCAGCCGCCACGCCGGCAGGTCGGTGTCCCGCAGCGTCGCGATCTGCTCGGCCGCGTCGGGCCGCCAGCGGGCGACGTCGAGCCGCACCAGCGCCTCGGTCGCGTCGACGAGCCCCTGCCGGAGCTCGCGCTCGGCGTCGGCGAGCGACCCCGCGTTGGCGAGGACCGACGTGCGCCAGTCGGCCACGCCGTGCACCTCCCACGTGACCAGGTGGCCCGGCTCCAGGTCGGAGCCGAACCGCTCGACGTCGGGGACGGCCGCGACGCACGCCAGGTCGCTGCGCACGAGGACCGCCTCGCCCGCGATCGTCGCGGCCGCGCTCACGGCCGGTGGTGCGGCCGACGCGTCGCCGGGTGCCGGGACGAGGGCCGCGACGTCCCGAGCGCCGGGACCACACACGTCGAGCAGTAGCGACAAGGGCCCGTCGACGTGGTCGTCCCCGTCGACGGCGGCCCGGACGGTGTGCGGCTCGTCGTCGGCCTGCACGGCGCGCGCGAGCGCCGTCCGGTCCACGCCGTCCTGGGCGAGCCACAGGGCGAGCAGGACGGAGCGGGGCAGGTCGAGCGTCGTCACGGCTCCACCGTAGGGCTCGTGAGGCACGTGACCGAGGCCACGCCGGGCGACCCGCCGGAGTGCGACGAGGACCTTCGTCCCGACGGTTAGGGTCGTCCCCATGACCGACGTGCTCGACCTGCAGGCCGTGACGATCCGGCGGGGCTCGACGACGATCCTCGACGAGGTCTCGTGGACGGTCCGCGAGGGGGAGCGGTGGGTCGTCCTCGGCCGCAACGGCGCCGGCAAGACGACGCTGCTGCAGGTCGCCTCGGGCCGGATGCACCCGACGCAGGGCTCGGCGGAGCTGCTGGGCGAGCGGCTCGGGCAGGTCGACGTCTTCGAGCTGCGGCCGCGGATCGGGCTGTCGAGCGCCGCGCTCGCGGACCGGATCCCGTCGGGCGAGACCGTGCGCGACGTCGTCCTCACCGCCGCGTACGGCGTGACGGGCCGCTGGCGCGAGTCGTACGAGGAGCTCGACGAGCAGCGCGCGGCGGACCTGCTGCGGGCGTTCGGCGTCGAGCGGCTCGCCGACCGGTACTTCGGCACCCTGAGCGAGGGTGAGCGCAAGCGCGTCCAGATCGCGCGCTCGCTCATGACGGACCCCGAGCTGCTGCTGCTCGACGAGCCGGCCGCCGGGCTCGACCTCGGGGGCCGCGAGGAGCTCGTCGCGGCGCTCGCGGAGCTCGCCGGCGACCCGCGCTCGCCCGTGCTCGTGCTGGTGACCCACCACGTCGAGGAGGTGCCCCCGGGCTTCACGCACCTGCTGCTCCTGCGCGACGGCCAGGTGCACGCGGCGGGTCCCGTCGAGGACGTCCTCACGGCGGAGAACCTGTCGGGCGCGTTCGGTCTCGACCTGGTCGTCGAGCGCGTCGGCAACCGCTGGTCGGCGCGCGCTGCGCAGGGCTGACGGGCGTCCGTCCGCACGTCGGCGGCACCGCGGCGCGTCCACCGATACCCCACGCGAAAGCAAAGTGATCGTCTAGGATCGGTGTACAGCGCGGTCTCCCGGACGGCCGCGCCCGACCGGAGGGCAGCCCGATGGCGGACTGGCTGTGGTGGATCAGCGGGGCGCTCGTGCTCGGCATCCTCGAGATGCTGTCGCTCGACCTCGTGCTCGTGATGTTCGCCGGCGGTGCGCTCGCCGGTGGTCTGGCCGCCGGTCTCGGTGCCTCCGTCCCCGTGCAGATCGTCGTCGCCTGCGTGACGGCCGCGCTGCTCCTGTTCACCCTGCGTCCCTGGCTGCTGCGCCACCTGCGCGGGCGCCAGCCCCTCGTCGAGACCAACACCGCGGCGCTCGTGGGCCGCGAGGCGGTCGTCATGTCGACCGTCACCGTCGAGGGCGGCCGCGTGAAGCTCGCGGGCGAGGTGTGGAGCGCCCGCGCGGAGGCGGGCACCGCGATCGGACCCGGGACGCCCGTGCGCGTCGCCCGCATCGAGGGGGCCACCGCCGTCGTCGCCGCGGTGGGCGCCGGCCAGCCACCACTGCCGGGCACCGCCGCCCCGGCGCACTGACCGCCCGACCGCCCCCGCGCCGGCCACGGTCGGCAGCACCCCAGGAGGTTCCATGGAAGACACGACGAACGTCGGGCAGATCGCCCTGTACCTCGTGCTCGGCCTCGTCCTGCTCTTCGTCGTCGTCGCGCTCGTCCGCTCCGTGCGGATCGTGCCGCAGACGGTCGCGATCATCGTCGAGCGCCTCGGCCGCTACTCCCGCACGCTCGACGCCGGGCTGCACCTGCTCATCCCGTTCGTCGACCGCGTGCGCGCCGGCGTCGACCTGCGCGAGCAGGTCGTGTCGTTCCCGCCGCAGCCCGTCATCACCTCCGACAACCTGGTCGTCAGCATCGACACGGTCATCTACTTCCAGGTCACCGACCCGAAGTCGGCCGTGTACGAGATCGCGAACTACATCACCGGCATCGAGCAGCTCACGGTGACGACGCTCCGCAACGTCGTCGGCTCGATGGACCTCGAGCAGACGCTGACGAGCCGCGACCAGATCAACGGCCAGCTGCGCGGCGTGCTCGACGAGGCGACCGGCCGCTGGGGCGTGCGCGTCAACCGCGTCGAGCTCAAGTCCATCGACCCGCCGGACAGCATCAAGGGCTCGATGGAGCAGCAGATGCGCGCCGAGCGTGACCGTCGTGCCGCGATCCTCACGGCCGAGGGCGTCAAGCAGTCGCAGATCCTCACCGCCGAGGGCGAGAAGCAGGCGTCGATCCTGCGTGCCGAGGGCAACGCGCAGTCGGCGATCCTCACCGCCGAGGGCGAGGCGCGGGCGATCCTCCAGGTCTTCGACGCCGTCCACCGCGGCGACGCCGACCCCAAGCTGCTCGCCTACCAGTACCTGCAGACGCTGCCGAAGATCGCCGCGAGCCCGTCGAACAAGATGTGGTTCCTGCCGTCGGAGCTCACCGGGGCGCTCGGGCAGCTCGCCCGCGGCTTCGGTGCGCCGCTCGGTGGCGACGGCGGTGCGGTCGACGACACGGCCCGCCCCGTCGGGACGTCGCCGCTCGGGGACGACCTGCCGCCCACGGCGCTCACCGACCCGGCCGTCGCGCTCGCCGAGGCCCGTGCGGAGTCGGCCGCCGCGACGGCGGACGCGACGAGCGCCGGCACCCTCAGCGGACGCCCGTTCGACCCGGGCGTCGAGCTCGGTCAGCGCCCCGGGGGCGGCGCCGTGCCGCCGCCGCTACGCAAGCCGCACGCCGATCCGGCACCGCCGCAGGAGCCCACCACGGGCGACTGACGCGACCACGACGACCCCGGGAGGCACCGTCCTCCCGGGGTCTTCGCTTGCGGCGAAACGGCGCGACACGCCTCGATTACCCGTTGGCCCGGGCAAGGGACCGGGCCTAGCGTGCGAGTGCGGACTGACGGCGCACGGCACCGCCTCCGCCCGACCCCCGGGAGAGCTGCTCGTGCTCGTCACGCTCCTGCGCCACCATCTGGCGCCCTACCGTTCCGCCGTCGTCGCGGTCGTCGTGCTGCAGGTCCTGCAGACCGCCGCGACGCTCTACCTGCCCAGCCTCAACGCGCAGATCATCGACGACGGCGTCGCCACCGGCGACACCACCCAGATCCTGCGGCTCGGCGGCATCATGCTCGCCGTCAGCCTCGTCCAGGTCGTCGCCGCCGTCGCCGCCGTCTACTTCGGGGCGAAGGCCGCCATGGCGTTCGGGCGCGACCTGCGCGGCCGGCTGTTCGGTCACGTCCAGACGTTCTCCGCGCAGGAGATCGGCACGTTCGGGGCGCCGACGCTCATCACGCGCACCACGAACGACGTGCAGCAGGTGCAGATGGTCGTGCTGCTGACGTTCACGCTGATGATCGTCGCGCCGATCATGCTCGTCGGCGGGGTCGTCATGGCGCTGCTGGAAGACGTCGGGCTCTCCGCGATCCTGCTGTTCGCCGTGCCCGCGCTCGCGGTCGTCATCGCGCTCATCGTCGTGCGGATGGTGCCCTACTTCCGGTCCATGCAGAAGCGGATCGACGCGATCAACCGGGTGCTGCGCGAGCAGATCAGCGGCATCCGGGTCGTGCGGGCGTTCGTCCGCGAGGAGCGCGAGCAGGAGCGTTTCGCCGCCGCCAACACCGACCTGTTCGACACGTCGCTGCGCGTCGGGCGGCTCATGGCGCTGATGTTCCCGGCCGTCATGCTCGTGCTCAACCTCACGAGCGTCGCGGTGCTGTGGTTCGGCGGGCAGCGCGTCGACGCGGGGGAGATGGAGATCGGGGCGCTCACCGCCTACCTGTCGTACATCGCGTACATCCTGGTCGCGGTCATGATGTCGACGATGATGTTCGTCATGTTCCCGCGGGCCGTGGTGTCCGCGGAGCGCATCGGCGAGGTGCTGACGACGACCACGACCGTCGAACCGCCGGCCGCGCCGGTACCGCTCCCGTCGGGGCCGACGTCCCGGCCCGGGCTCGTCGAGCTGCGCGGCGTCGAGTTCCGGTACCCCGGAGCCGAGCAGGCGGTGCTGCACGGCGTCGACCTGGTCGCCGAGCCGGGCCGCACGACGGCCATCATCGGGTCGACCGGCTCGGGCAAGACGACGCTGCTCAACCTCGTGCCACGACTGTTCGACGTCACCGGCGGCGCGCTGCTGATCGACGGGGTCGACGTGCGCGAGCTCGATGCCGACGTGCTGTGGTCCCAGATCGGCCTCGTCCCGCAGAAGCCCTACCTGTTCTCCGGCACCGTGCGGACCAACCTCGAGTTCGGGCGCCCCGGCGCGAGCGACGACGAGCTGTGGCACGCCCTCGAGGTCGCGCAGGCGCGCGGGTTCGTCGAGGAGCTCACCGGCGGCCTCGACGCCCCCATCGCCCAGGGCGGCACCAACGTGTCCGGCGGGCAGCGGCAACGGCTCGCCATCGCGCGCGCCCTCGTCAGACGACCGCACGTGTACCTGTTCGACGACTCGTTCTCCGCGCTCGACTACGCGACCGACGCGGCGCTGCGCGCGGCCCTCGTCCCGGAGACGCGCGACGCGACCGTCATCGTCGTCGCGCAGCGCGTCGCCACCATCCGGCACGCCGACCGGATCGTCGTCCTCGAGGAGGGCGCCGTCGTCGGCGTCGGCACGCACGCCGAGCTGCTGGAGTCGTCGGAGACCTACCGCGAGATCGTCTACTCGCAGGTCAGCGCGGAGGAGGCGGCGTGAGCGCGCAGGAGCGTCCGGCACCCACGGCCGACCCGGCGGTCCCGACCGCCCGTCCCGCACCCCCGCAGCGCATGCCCCGCGGCGGCCCCGGCCCCATGGGCGGCATGGGCATGCCCGGCGAGAAGTCGATGGACTTCCGCGGGTCCGGCGCCCGGTTCCTGCGCGAGCTGCGCCCCGAGCGCGTGCCGCTCGTCGCCGTCATCGTGCTCGGCGTCGCGTCGGTCGTCCTCGCGGTCACCGGGCCCAAGCTGCTCGGCAACGCGACCAACGTGATCTTCAACGGGATCATCGGCCAGCAGCTGCCCGCGGGGCTCACGCTCGACCAGGCGATCGCCGGGCTGCGCGCCCAGGGTCAGGACCAGCTCGCCGACATGCTCTCCGGCACCGACGCCGTGCCCGGCGTGGGCGTCGACTTCACGCAGCTGCGCAACATCCTGGTGGTCGTCGCGCTCATCTACGTCGGGTCGTTCCTGTTCGGCTGGCTGCAGGGGCGGATCACCGCCGGCGTCGTGCAGCGGACCGTCTACCGGCTGCGCCAGCGCGTCGAGGCCAAGCTCACGCGCCTGCCGCTGTCCTACGTCGACTCCCAGCCGCGCGGCGAGCTGCTCAGCCGCGTCACCAACGACATCGACAACGTCGCGCAGTCGCTCCAGCAGACGCTGTCGCAGCTCATCACGTCGGTGCTCACCGTCATCGGCGTGCTCGCGATGATGTTCTGGATCTCGCCGCTGCTCGCCGTGGTCGCGCTCGTCACCGTCCCCGCGTCGGTGGTCGTCGCGGGAACCATCGCGAAGCGGTCGCGCCCCCAGTTCATCGACCAGTGGGCGTGGACCGGCAAGCTCAACGCGCACATCGAGGAGATGTTCACCGGGCACGCCCTCGTCACCGTCTTCGGACGCCAGCGCGAGGCCGCCGCGACGTTCGAGGAGCGCAACGAGGCCCTCTACCAGGCCAGCTTCAAGGCGCAGTACATCTCCGGGATCATCCAGCCCGCGCTCGGGTTCCTCGCGAACCTCAACTACCTGATCGTCGCCGTCGTCGGCGGGCTGCGGGTCGCGTCCGGCGCGATGTCGCTCGGCGACGTCCAGGCGTTCATCCAGTACAGCCGCCAGTTCACGCAGCCCATCACGCAGATCGCGTCCATGGCCAACCTGCTGCAGTCCGGCATCGCGTCCGCCGAGCGGGTCTTCGAGCTGCTCGACGCACCCGAGCAGACGCCCGACCCGCAGGTGCCGACCGCCCTCGACCGGCCTGTGCGCGGACGCGTCACCTTCGAGCACGTCGCCTTCCGGTACGAGGCCGACAAGCCCCTCATCGACGACCTGTCGATCGTCGCCGAGCCCGGCTCCACCATCGCGATCGTCGGACCCACCGGTGCCGGCAAGACCACCCTCGTCAACCTGCTCATGCGGTTCTACGAGGTCGACGACGGCCGCATCACGCTCGACGGCGTCGACACCCGCGACCTCACCCGCGACGAGCTGCGCGCCCAGATGGGCATGGTCCTGCAGGACACCTGGCTGTTCGGCGGCACCCTCGCCGAGAACATCGCCTACGGCGTCGACTCCGCGACCCACGAGCAGATCGTCGCCGCCGCGCAGGCCACGCACGTCGACCGGTTCGTGCGCACCCTGCCCGCCGGGTACGACACCGTCGTCGACGACGAGGGCGGCAACGTGTCGGCGGGGGAGAAGCAGCTGCTCACCATCGCCCGCGCGTTCCTCGCCGACCCCGCGATCCTCATCCTCGACGAGGCCACCTCGTCCGTGGACACCCGCACCGAGGTGCTCGTCCAGCAGGCGATGAACGCCCTGCGGGCCGGGCGGACGTCGTTCGTCATCGCGCACCGCCTGTCGACCATCCGCGACGCCGACACCATCCTCGTGATGGAGCACGGGTCGATCGTCGAGCACGGGTCGCACGAGGAGCTGCTCGCCGCCGACGGGGCCTACGCCCGGCTGTACGCGAGCCAGTTCGCGGCGGCGGTGACGGTCGAGGACTGAGCGTGGCGCTCGGCCGTCCGGGTGCCCGGCGGCGGCGCGGGACCTCCGGCCGACGGGGTCGTGGGCACCGGCGCATAGTGTGCCCGCATGGCCCCCTCCACCCCGCGGCTACGGCGTGACCGCTTCACGGTCACGCTGTACGGCTGCTTCGTCGTGTGGGGCTGGCTGCTCTACTCGTTCAACCCGAGCGTGCCGCTGCTCGCCGACGACCTCGGGATCTCCGGGGCGCAGGCAGGGCTGCACGGCACCGCGATGGCGGCGGGGGCGATCCTCACCGCGTTCCTCACACCGCGGGCCGTGCGGGCGCGCGGTCGCCGGTGGACGCTCGTCCTCGCGTGCGCGGTCGTGGTCGTCGGCACCGTCGTGCTGCTGACCGCCGGCACGCTCGCGCAGAGCCTGCTCGGCATGTTCGTGCTCGCGATCGGGGGGAACCTCGCGATCAGCGGCGCGCAGCCCGGTCTCGCGCAGCACCACGGCGCCGCGGCGTCGGCCGCCGTCACGGAGGCCAACGGGGTCGGGTCGAGCATCGGGCTGCTCGGGCCGCTGGCAGTCGGAGCGTGCGTCGCGGCGGGCTTCGGGTGGCGTCCTGCGGTGGCCGTGACCGCGCTGCTCGCGGTCCTCACCGCGGCCCTGCTGGGCCGGCAGCCCGTCGGCGGGGCGATGACGCCCGCCGAGCGTCGCGCCCCGCAGGACGGCACGCCCACGCCGGACGTCGCCGAGGTCGAGGTCGACGAGCAGCCGCGGCGCCGCGCCGGGCTGGCGACGTGGTGCTTCCTCGCGACCCTGGTCGCCGCGATCTCGCTGGAGAACGCGACGACGTACTGGTCGACCGAGCTCGTCATCGAGCGGACCGGTGCGGGCGCGGGCATCGCCGCCGCGACCACCGCCGGGCTCGTCGCGGGCATGTCGGCGGTCCGCTTCGTCGTCGCGCCCCTGTCGCTGCGGGTGCGGCCCGCGCTGCTGCTCACGGGCGCGTTCCTCGTCGCGATCGCCGGGTGGGCGGTGCTGTGGACCGCCACGACGCCCGCGGTCGCGCTCACCGGGCTCGTCGTCGCCGGGTTCGGGTACGGCGCGCAGTACCCGCTGTCGGTGTCGCTGCTGCTCGCGGCCACACCGGGGTCGGGCGACGCCGCGCAGGCACGGGCGACGCTCGCGGGCGGGATCGCCATCGGGGTCGCGCCGTTCGCGCTCGGGGCGCTCGCGGACCAGGTGGGGGCGCACACGGCGTTCGTCATCGTGCCGGTCGTCGCGGTGGTCGGGGCGCTCGCGGCCTGGGGCGGCGGGGTCGCGGTGCGCCGATCGGCGCAGGTCGCGAGTGTGGTGGACGCGGACGGAAGCCGGGTTCGATAACGTTATCGAACCCGGGCGGGCCGCCCGGTCGACGACGACCGAAGGACCCACGCGCCATGCCGCTGTCCCCGCACGCCCGCACAGCCAGCACCGCCCGCACGGCCAGCACCGCCCGCACCGTCGTGACGGCCGGTGCCGTGACACCCGCGCGGCCCATGACGGACCCCGCGCTCGCGCACCGCACCGCCGACGTCCGCCTCGTCGTCCGCACCGCCGACGGCACGCCACTGCGCCGGCAGGAGGTCGTCGTCGAGCAGACGCGGCACGCGTTCCGGTTCGGCTGCATCGGCTTCGACCTCATCGGCCTCGCCAACGGGGAGATCGACAGCACGCCGCCGGTGTTCGGCGGGGCGAGCGACGCGTCCGCCCCGGCGCTCGCCGACCTGTGGCTCGACGTCTTCAACACCGTCACGCTGCCGTTCTACTGGGGGCGGTTCGAGCCCGAGCGTGGCCGCCCCGACACGGCTCGCCTGCTGCGGGCCGCGCGGTGGTTCGCCGAGCGGGGTGTCGAGGTCAAGGGGCACCCGCTCGCCTGGCACACGGTCGCGCCGGACTGGCTCACCGACCTGCCCGTCGACGAGGTCGAGACCGCCGTCCGCGACCGCGTCACGCGCGACGTCACCGACTTCGCGGGCGTCGTCGACACGTGGGACGCGATCAACGAGGTCGTCATCATGCCGGTCTTCGACAAGGAGCCGAACGGGCTGACGCGCCTCGCGTGGGACCGCGGGCGGATCGCGACCGTCCGGCTCGCCTTCGAGACCGCCCGGGCCGCGAACCCGGGGGCGACGCTGCTGCTCAACGACTTCGACATGTCCACCGCGTACGAGTGCCTGATCGAGGGCGTGCTCGAGGCCGGCATCCAGGTCGACGCCCTCGGGCTGCAGAGCCACATGCACCAGGGCTACTGGGGCGAGGAGAAGACGCTGGCGATCCTCGACCGGTTCGCACGCTTCGGCCTGCCGCTGCACCTCACCGAGACGACCCTCGTCTCGGGCGACCTCATGCCGGCGCACATCGAGGACCTCAACGACCACCAGGTCGACTCGTGGCCGTCCACGGCCGAGGGCGAGGCGCGGCAGGCCGACGAGCTCGTGCGGCACTACCGGACCCTCGTGTCGCACCCGGCCGTCGCGTCCACCACGTACTGGGGGATCGCGGACGAGGGCGCGTGGCTCGGCGCCCCCGCGGGTCTCGTGCGGGTCGACGGGACGCCCAAGCCCGCGTACGACGCGCTGCGGTCGCTCGTGCGCGACCAGTGGTGGCACGCGCCGACGACGCTCGTCACGGACGACGACGGGGCCGTGCCCGTGCACGGGTTCCTCGGGGACTACGTCGTGACCGCAGGCGGGGCGTCGGCGACATTCGCGCTCGCGGCGACCGGCGACGTGCTCGACGTGCGGCTCGCGCACGCGCCGTCGACGTCATGACGGCTCGCTGACCACGGCGTCGCGACGACACGCCGACCACGTCGCGAGGCGACGACACGCCGACCACGCCGCGACGGGACCGCTGCCCTCGACGCGAGACTCGCGCCTGCCCGGCCGCCTGCGTGGGCGTCCGAGGCGTCCGGGCGGGGGACCGGGCCGCAAAGCGCTGGGCACCGCCGGGGTGGGTGCGGCACGCTGCCCAGGGGGACGACGCCGTCTGCGGCCGCCGTCCCGTGCGCGCCGCACCCGGCTCCCGACACCGACAGGACGAGGAGGAGGCGCGCATGCCCGCGTGGGGCCCCGGACCGTTCGACGCCCACCCGGCGCTCGACTTCCTCGAGCGGCTGACGCTGCGGCACGCCGACGTCGACGCGACGCTCGCGCTCGTGCCCGGGTCGGTCGACGTCGACGGTGTGGTCGCGCACCTGCGTCGCGAGCTGCGCGCCGCCGCCGACGGCCAGCCGTACGCCTGCTACGCGTTCCCGCAGTCCACCTACGCGACCGCCGGGCTCGTCGCCGCCGTCCTCACGGGCGCCGACCGGCACCCCGTCGCGCCGACGACGCCGCGCGCCGCCCGTGACCTGCTCGGGCTGCGGTCGCACGCCGGGCACGCCGCGCTGCTCACCGAGTCCCACGCCCTGGCCCTGCAGCAGGACGCGGCCGCCGCAGCCCGGGTGCTCGCCCAGCCGTCGTCGTGGTCGGACGAGCCGGACGCGACCGTGCACCTGCTCGCCGCCGCGAAGCAGCTCGCGGCCGTCCTGAGCCGGACCTTCGCCGCCGGGGCGGTGCCCGCGCGACCGCGTCCCACGACGCTCTGGGGCCGGGTGCCGATCCGCCGGCTCTGACCGGCGTCCGTCGGGCGGCACGCTCGTGGCTGGGAGGATGGGCGGGTGCCCCGCCCGGACCTGCAGCCCGTCACCGACCCCGCCGACCCCCGCCTCGCCGACTACGTCTCGCTGACCGACGTCGCGCTGCGCTCCCGGCACGAGCCCGCCAAGGGTCTGTACATCGCGGAGTCGTCGACCGTGCTGGAGCGCGCCCTGCGCGCCGGGCACCGGCCCCGGTCCGTCCTGCTGGCCCCCCGCTGGGTGCCTGACCTGGAGCGCATGCTGGCCGCGCAGCCCGACGACGGGACGAGCGTGCCCGTCCTCGTCGCCGACGAGCCCGTCCTGGAGGCCATCACGGGTTTCCACGTGCACCGGGGTGCGCTCGCCGCGATGCACCGGCCGCCGCTGCCGTCGGTCGCCGCCGTGCTCGCGGGCGCCCGCGGGGGAGCCGGGGCGCGCCGCGTCGCGGTGCTCGAGGACGTCGTCGACCACACCAACGTCGGCGCCGCGTTCCGGTCCGCCGCCGCGCTGGGCGTCGACGCGGTGCTCGTCACGCCGCGCTGCGCCGACCCCCTCTACCGGAGGTCCGTCCGCGTCTCGATGGGCACCGTCTTCCAGGTGCCGTGGACCCGCATCGACCCCTGGCCCGACGGCATCGACCTACTGCGCGACCACGGGTTCGTCACCGCGTCGCTCGCGCTCGCCGACGACGCGATCACGCTCGACGAGCTCGTCGCCGACCCGCCGGAGCGCCTCGCGCTCGTCCTCGGCGCGGAAGGGCACGGGCTCAAGCCCGCGACCGTCGCCGCGTCCGACCTCGTCGTGCGGATCCCCATGGCCGGTGAGGTGGACTCGCTCAACGTCGCCGCCGCGGGCGCGGTCGCGTTCTGGGCGACGCGCGCGTAGGCCTCACCGGCGGTCCTGCGGCGGAAAAGTGCTGGCCAGGGCGACGGTGCCCGCGGCACAGTACGGGGGCGCCGCAGCGGCGACACCCGACGTCGTCGGGACCACGAGGGCACGCGCCGGGAGGAGGGGACCTTGACGAGCATCACGCCGGACGGCCGGCAGGGCGACCGCCACGTCGCCGTGCGCCCGTCCCCGATCCTCCGCGGTCAGCGCCCCGTCGACGGCCTCGTCGACGACGTCTCGTGCCGCCGGTGGTGCACGGAAGCCGTGCCCTCCTGACCTGACGCACGCCGCAGGTCCCGAGGGCCGCTCCCGTCACCGGTGAGCGGCCCTTCGCCGTCCTGCCCACGAGCCGTTGCGCCGCGGACGCCACGGGGGCGCAGGAGCCCGCCGGGCCGCACGGCCCGACCGGAGAGGTTCGACTCCTCTGTCCCCGACCCAGAGCACCTCGGTCACGACATCCCCGACCGCCGGGACCACTCCGTCCCGCCGCCCCGACCACGCAGACCCGCCCGACCCACGGTCCGGCCACCACCCAGGAAGGAGACCGCCATGGTCCGCCTCGTCCACCAGTCCCTCGTCACCACCCGACCGGCGATCTCCGACCGCGAGGCGGAGGCGGCCCGCCGGCGCATCGCCCGCCGGACCGCCCGCAACCCGCTGCGCCGCGTCCGGATCACGTGCGAGCCGCACGCCGTCCGCGACGCGCTCGCGACCGTCGGCGACCGCATCTGGTGCGACGCGCACGCCGACTGGGCGACCGTCGTCGAGGTCACCGAGTAACCCGCACCGCGTAGCCCGAGCAGCCCGTCCGCACCCGGACGGGACCGCACGCAGACACGAGAGAAGAAGGAGGTGAGCCCGGTGTCCGGGGTCCTGGTCCTCAACGCAGGCTACGAGCCCCTGCACCGGGTCAGCCTGCAGCACGCCGCGCAGATGCTGCACCGCCGGGTCGCGGTCGTCGAGGAGGCGGTGGCGGGCAAGCGGTACGGGCCGTACCCGCTGCCCGCGGTCCTGCGCCTCGTGCGGTACGTGCAGATGCGGTGGCGGCACCGCAGCGGCACGCCGCCGTGGTCGCGTGCCGGCGTCCTGCGCCGCGACCGGCACGTCTGCGCGTACTGCGGTGCGCGCGACGCGGGCACCGTCGACCACGTGCTGCCGCGGTCGCGGACCGCCGACGCGAACACGTGGCTCAACACCGTCGCGTCGTGCGGCCGCTGCAACAACCTCAAGCGGGACCGCACGCCGCAGGAGGCGGGGATGCGGCTGCGGTACGCGCCGCGCGTGCCGTCGTTCGCCGAGCTCCTGCACGCGTGAACCGGGTGGACCGTCCGTCGGGGCGGTCCACCCGGTGTCGTCGCCGGTGCCGTTCCCGGCGGCGTGACGTCCTGCGACCATGGGGCGGTCAGGTGGGTTCGTCCCGGTCCGTCCCCGGACCGGCCGAGCACGAGGAGCGCACCATGCCCGATCTCGCCGACGCCACGACCGCCCCCGCCGCGGCACCGTCGTCCGACCTGTTCCAGCCCGTCGGGCCGACGCCCGACGACGTCGCGACCCGCATGGTCGCGATGCTGCTCGGCGCCCAGGAGGTCCTCGCCGTGCACGCCGGCGACCGGCTCGGCTGGTACCGGACGCTCGCGCAGGACGGCCCGACGACGTCCGTCGACCTCGCGCGCGCCACCGGGACGCACGAGCGGTACGCCCGCGAGTGGCTCGAGCACCAGGCGGTCGCGGGCTTCGTCACCGTCGACGACGACCGGGCCGCCGCGCACGAGCGTCGCTACGCGCTGACGCCCGGCGCCGCCGAGGTCCTCACCGACCACGACTCCGAGCTGTTCCTCGGGCCCCTCGCGCGGATGCAGGTCGCGAGCCTGCGCGCCGTCGACCACCTGCTCGACGCCTACCGCACCGGCGGCGGCGTCCCGTGGGCGGCGCTCGGTGCCGACGCGCGCGAGTCGCAGGCTGCGGTCAACCGGCCGTTCTTCCTCGGGTCGTTCGTCGAGGAGGTCGTCCCGGCGATCCCCGAGCTGCACGCCCACCTGAGCCGCGGCGCGCGCGTCGCGGACGTCGGGTGCGGGGAGGGCTGGTCGAGCATCGCGATCGCCCGGGCGTTCCCCGGCGCGACCGTCGTCGGGCTCGACGTCGACGAGCCGTCCGTCGCCGCGGCCACACGGAACGCCGCCGCGCACGGGCTCGCCGACCGGGTGTCGTTCCGCGGGGGCGACGCCGCCGGTGCCGTCGGCGCGTTCGACGTCGTGACCGCCTTCGAGTGCGTGCACGACATGCCCGACCCCGTCGGCGTGCTGCGCGCGGCCCGCGCGATGGTGCACGACGACGGTTTCGTCCTCGTCATGGACGAGCGCACCCAGGAGCGGTTCACCGCGCCCGCCGGGCACGTCGAGCGGCTCTTCTACGGGTACTCGCTCGGCGTCTGCCTGCCCGACGGCATGTCGCAGGAGGGCAGCGTCGGCACCGGCACCGTCATGCGTCCCGACGTGCTCGCCGGGTACGCGCAGGACGCGGGCTTCTCCGGCGTCGAGGTGCTGGACGTCGAGAACGACTTCTTCCGGTTCTACCGGCTCGTCGGCTGAGCGGCGTTCGGCCGGCCGTCTGGGCCGGTGACGTCAGGCGGCTGTGCGGTCGGGG
>NZ_BIMR01000015.1 GCF_004306155.1 Cellulomonas biazotea | reverse complement strand
GGGCGCGCCCACGGCGGCGCGCTGCGCGTCGGTGATCGGGCCGTAGACCGCCTGGTAGTCGCTGACGATCGTGCCGGCCTGCACGGTCGCGTTGGACTGCGCCGCGGTGAGCTTGGCCTGGTCGGTCGTGCTGAGCTGGAAGACCAGGTCGTTGAGCAGTCCCACGTACGCGTTGGCGAAGCCGCCCGCCGGGGACAGCTGGACCGTCCCGGGGATGTCGCCCGGCTGCACGAGCGCGTTCGCGTAGCCGTAGGTCGCGTCGTTGAAGACCTGGTTGGCGTTCTGCCAGTTCCACGCGAAGTCGCCCTGCGCCGGGTACTGCACCGGGTACAGCGTCGACTTGAACGTGTCCTGCACGGCGGCCATCGCCTTGGACTGGAGCGCGGAGTAGAACTGCGCGCCCCCGGTGGTGTCGGTCATCGGAACTTCTCCCCTGCTTGGTCGGACATCGGGTACCGCGACGTCCACGCTGCCGGGGGGCGCGTCCGCTGCCCTCGTCAGAATTGATGAAACTGCCGCACCTGCCCGACGACCGCGGGCAGGTCGCACGTGCGGTGGGCGAGCGCGACGGCGGCGAGCTGCGAGGAGACGCCGAGCTTGCTGAGGATCGACCGGATGTGGCTGCGGACAGTCGCGAGGGACACGCTCTGCGCCTCCGCGATGGCCACCGCGGGGAGCCCCCGGACCATCGCGACGAGGACGTCGACCTCGCGTCGCGTGAGGGCCGCGAACAGCCGCGCCTCGCGCGCGTGCCGGCGCAGACGGGCCGCGGCGCCCGTCCGGTCGTCCCGGGCCTGCGGGTCGCGCAGCAGCAGGTCGACGCGCGCGACGACATCGTCGACGGGCGGCTCGGTGCTGACAGCCGCGACGGCGCCGCGCTCGATCCCGCGCGCGAGCACCAGGGCGTCCGACCGCCGCCCGAGGACGAGCACCGCGGCCCCGTTCAGGCGGTGCGGCGGGGGTCCGTCGGGCAGCGCGCCGCGGGTCGCGAGGAGCAGGACGCTCGACGCGGTCGCGGCGTTCACCGGCGCGGGCAGGTCGGCCCAGGAGCGCGCGCACGCGGCCCACCAGCCGGTCGCCTGCAACCCACCGGCGAGGGCGCGGTCGAGCACGCCGTCACCGCCCAGCACCGCCACGAAGCCACGATCCCCCCTCGCGCCCCCCACCTGCGACAACGTCGCGGACGGGCGGCGCGCACGGCGACCGGTCGCGCACGGTGCTGCCCGTGCGGGCAGCGGTGGGGGCAGCGGGCGGGACGCGCCGGTCGCACGTGCGCCGACCGACCGGCTCGCTCCCGGTCGTGCGTGCGGCGCCGGACGCGCGCCGACCCCGTCGTGGCGACCGCTTCCACGAGCGGAACGGTCACCAGGACGGGGTCGGCGAGACGGGGACCGGCGCGGCGACCGTCTCCACGAGCGGAACGGTCACCAGGACGGGGTCGGCGAGACGGGGCCCGGCCTGCGGGCACCGCGGAGAGGCCGGGCCGGGCCCGGGGGGCGTGCGGGTGCCGCCGAGGGCTAGGCGGGTGTGCGGTCTCCTGCGCGGGCCACGACGACAGCGGCGAACGCCCGGGCGACCGTCGCGCCCGCGTCCGCGATCTCGGCGTCGTGCGCGGCCGTCGCGGTGTCCACGGCCGTGGTGTCGACGTCGTCGTGCAGGTCCGCCCACGCGTGCAACGTCGCGGGCGACGCCTCGGGGTGGAACTGCACGCCCCACGCCGACCCGACGCGGAACGCCTGGTACGGGTACTGCCGCGAGTGCGCGAGCCACGTCGCGGCACGCGGCAGGTCGACGATCGCGTCGGCGTGCATGCTCGGCATCGGCGTCGACCGGTGGTCCTCGGGGACGTCCGTGTCGACGAGCGCACCGACGACCGGGTCGCCGACGGCCTCGGGGCGCCAGCGCACGTCCACGACGCCCGACTCGCGCCCGGGAGGCGCCGCGACGTGCACGCGCCCGCCTGTCGCCACCGCGAGCAGCTGCGCGCCCAGGCAGATGCCGAGCGTCGGCACGCCCGCCTGCACGGCGTCCGCGAGCAGGGTCCGGGTCTCCCGGACGCCGGGCTCGTCGTCGGACAGCGCGGACATCTGGCCGCCGAGGACGAGCAGGCCGTCGAGGGTGTCGACCGGGCCGGTGGACTCACCGAGGTCGGCGCGCACGACGCGCACCTCGACTCCGTCGAGCCAGCCGGCGAAGCGGTCGAGCGGCACACCGGCGTCGAGCTGGACGACCGTGAGCACCGGGGCCGTAGGGGGCGTGGCAGCAGTCACGAGGCAGCACCGTACCCGCTCGACGGCCCGCGTCACCCGGGTCCTGCGGTCCATCCGTGACGTCACCGCAGGTCGGACGTGAGGTGCGTCGCACCATCCGCCTCCTCATCCCGTGCGCAGCGGCGTCGATAGGACGAGCGGCGTCGGGCAGTGGCGTCGCCCCCTCGTCCCGCACCCGAGAGGTCCCACCGTGCTGCGCACACCCCTCCCCCGACGGCTCCGCGCCGTCGCGACCACCGCCGTGCTCGTGCTGGCCGCTGCCGTGGGCGTGACAGCCCCGGCGGGCGCCGCACCCGTCGACGGCTACCCGCTCGCCGACGTCCCGGCCACCGGCGACGTGCAGACGTCGATCCCGATCACCGTCACCTGCCCCCTCGTCGACGACCAGCCCTGGACCATCGCGTCCTGGCTGACGTCCGAGGGCAACGGGACGGGCAAGACCTCGTGGGGCGAGGTCGTCGACAGCCAGAAGGTCTTCGTCGACTCCGTCTGGTTCGCCGCCGACGCGCCCGAGGGCTACGTCGAGGTCCGCTGCGGGTACGAGGACGGCGAGGGCACCGAGACCTGGGTCTCGAGCGACCGCTTCCCGATCGCGGTCGGCTCCGTCACCGCCGCGACCAGCACGTCGGTCGTCGTGGCACCCGTGCTGCAGCGGCCCACGCTGCTCCCCGTCGTCGCGACCGTCCGCACCGGGGGCGTCGCGGTGACGTCCGGCTCGGTGCAGTTCGCGCTCGACGGCGTCGACGTCGGCGAGCCCGTCGCGGTCGACGCGCACGGCGAGGCGCACGGCGACGTCGGCACGCCGGCCCCCGGCCACCGCAGCGTGACCGCCCGGTACCTGGGCGCCCCCGGCTTCGCCGCGTCGCCGTCGTCGCCGTCGCTGGTCACTGTGCTCACGGCCTCCGAGGTGACGCTGGACCTCCCCGCCACGGCCACCGACGCGTCCGACGTGCGGCTGCGCGCCGAGGTCTCCGGCAACCCGGACCTGCCCGCGCTCAGCGGCACCGTGACGTTCACCTGGGCGGACGGCACGCTCGGCTGGGCGCCGGTCGTCGACGGCGCCGCCGTGCTCGACCTGCCCCTGGGCGCCGGCCTGTACCCCGACGTCCGGGCCACCTACTCGGGCGACGACTTCCACGGCGAGTCCACGACCGACGCGCACGACCTCGTCGTCTCCGAGCACGTCGCGCCGCGTCCCGTCGTGACGGTCGACGTGCCGGCCACGGCCGTCGCCGGCCCCGTCAAGGCGACCGTCACGGTCGCGGGCCCGCACGACGAGGCGGTCACGCCCGAGGGCGACGTCCAGCTCATCGTCCTCGACGCCCACGACGCGTACCTGCTGCACGTCAACGCGACGCTCGTCGACGGCAAGGTCACGGTCACGACGCCCGCCCTCGCGGCCGGCACCTACACGGTCCTCGCCCACTACTCGGGCAGCAGCACCCAGGGCGTGTACGCGCAGGCCGACTCGGTCGAGCACGCCCTGACGGTCACGGCCGTCGTGCCCACGCCCACGCCCACGCCCACGCCCACGCCCACGGTGTCCCCGACGCCCACGCCGACCGTCACGCCGACGCCCGCGCCGACCGCCCTGCCCGTCGCGGCCCTGGCCGGCTCGACGTCGGTCACCCCGCCGCAGCAGCCCGTCACGCTCGTCGCGCGCGGCTTCCTGCCCGGCGAGGTCGTGACGTTCACGCTGCACTCAGACCCGGTCGTGCTGGGCACGGCCGTCGCCGACCTCACCGGCGTCGCGACGCTCGTCACGACGGTGCCCGCGGGGACCCCGGCGGGTCTGCACCACGTCGTGGCGTCGGGCGGGACCTCCCTGCGCAACGCGCAGATCGAGCTGACCGTCACGGCCGCCGCGCCGACCGTCGTGGCACCGGCCGCGTCGGCGGCGCAGCTCGCGACCACGGGCGGGGACCCGGCCGCGCTCCTCGGCGTCGTCGCGCTGCTGCTCGTCGCGGGTGCGGCGATGGTCGCGGCGCCGCGGGTGCGGGCCGCCCGCGCGGCCACGGGCTCGCGCGCCTGACGGCCCACGCCCGACCTGCACCGAGGCCCGACCTGCACCACCCGGACGGCGGTGTGCGACCCACGTCGCGCACCGCCGTCCGGCGTTCCTGGGCCGATGGCGACGACCGGTCGGCCCGGGCCCCCGCCCCGCCTCCCGACGGCCACCCGACCCGCCGGGGACGTGCAGCGCGCTCCC
>NZ_BIMR01000014.1 GCF_004306155.1 Cellulomonas biazotea | reverse complement strand
ACGTCGACCCGCCCGGCCGGTCGGCGCGCCGCCCGCATGCCGCGCATGGCCGTGCGGCTCGGCGTCCTGGGCGCGCTCGCGGGCGTCACGGTCGTCATCCCCACCGTCAGCCAGGGCGCCCTCGACGGCGTGGCGCTGCCGGGCATGGACGCGACGCTCGCCGAGGCCGCCCTGCCCGACACGGTGACCGCCCTGACGGCGACGTCCCTGTCGATCCTGCCGCCGTCCTCGCTCATCTCCGCCGACGGCGCGCTCGCCGCCCGGGCGGCCGGGGCGAGCGCCAGCCGGTCCGAGGAGCGCTCCGCGCTCGCGGGCTGCGACGGGTCCGCGCGTCCCGCGGGCGGCAACGGCCTGCTCAAGACCGACGACCTGTGCACGCTGTGGGACGCCCACACGCAGCTGCGCGCCGACGCCGCGGTCTCGCTCGCCGAGTTCAACCAGGCGTTCGTCGCCCGGTTCGGCGCCGACCTGTGCCTCAGCTCCGGCTACCGGTCGCTCGCGCAGCAGCGCGCGGTCAAGGCCCAGAAGGGCGGCCTGGCCGCCGCGCCCGGCAAGAGCAACCACGGCTGGGGCCTGGCGATCGACCTGTGCCAGAACCAGACGTCGGGCACCAAGTGGGCCTGGATCACGGAGAACGGGCCGGCCTTCGGCTGGGAGAACCCGGCGTGGGCGAAGCGGGGCGGAAGCGGCCCGTACGAGCCGTGGCACTGGGAGTACTCGAAGGGCGTCAAGGAGGACGGCGAGTACTACGACGGCTGACGCGCTCTGCGTCGGCTGCACCGTGACCGCCGACGCGGACGGCGTGGGCTGAACCGTCGAGGTCGTCGCCGGCGACCGGCGTGTGCGCCGTCCACGACGGGCTCGCGAGGAGTCCCGGGTGGCCGGGTCGAGGCCCGACCACCCAGGACCGGGGCTCAGCGGAGCTGCAGCCCCCACGCGACGTGGTGCCGCTCGCCCGGGGCCAGGCGCACGAGGTCCTCGCCCGTGCGGAACGCGTCGGCGACGCAGGTCATCGGCTCGGCGGCGACGCCGCGACGGTCGATGCGCGGGATCCCGTCGCCGGTGCACACCTGCCACGCCGCGAAGGACGCGTCGGCCCACATGGAGGTCGTGCGGCCGTCGGGGGCGGTGAGGCGGATCCAGGACAGGCCGTCGGCGTCGCGCGTCATGCCGAGCCACGCGTCGTCGAGCGCGACGCCGTCGAGCGACGTGGCGGTGCGCAGGTCGAAGACGCCCGCGACGGGCTCGGTGCCGGTCGGCAGCAGGCGGTCGTCGACCGTGACGTGCACGTCGGCGTCGACCTGCAGCGTGCAGGCGTCGACGGTGCCGTCGCCGGGCGAGAGCCACGGGTGGAAGCCGACGCCGTAGGGGGCGGGGGAGTCGTCGAGGTTCGTCGCGTCGACCTCGACGCGCAGGCCGTCGTCGTCGAGCGTGTAGGTGACGGCCAGGTGGACGGACCACGGGTAGCCGGGCGTGGGGACGATCGTGTGCTCGAGGACGACACGGTCGGCGGTGTGGGTGGTGGCGGTGAACGCGACGTAGGCGACGAGGCCGTGCAGCGCGGTGCGGCGGGCGTGCTCGGTGACGGGGACCTCGAGGTCGATGCCGTCGAAGGTGTACTCGCCGTCGGTGAGGCGGTTGGGCCAGGGGGCGAGGACGGCGCCGGAGAAGGCGGGGGCGGACTCGGTCTCCGCGAAGGGCAGGACGACGTCGCGCCCGGCGACGGTGTACTCGCGCAGGCTCGCGCCGACGGCGGCGACGACGGCGTGCTGGTCGCCGTGCGTGAGGACGTGCTGCGTGCCGGTCGGCAGGGCGCGGGCGGGGCGGCTCGGGGCGGTGCTCGTGTTCACGCTCACACGGTAGTGGTGGCGGTCGGCCGGGGTGCGGGACGGTCGGGCCGTGATCGTGTAACCTCCGACATACCGAACGGTCGGTTTATGCACGACGCGAGCACGGAGGTCCGATGCGCAGGTTCGAGGGCAGGGTCGCCCTGGTCACCGGGGCGAGCCGCGGCATCGGCCTCGCGGTCGCGCGGCGGCTCGTCGACGAGGGGGCGTCCGTCGTCGTCACCGGCCGCAAGCCCGACGCGCTGGACGCGGCCGTCGAGGGGCTCGGCGCCGAGCACGCCGTGGGCGTCGCCGGGAAGGTCGACGACGGCGAGCACCGCGCCACCGCGATCGCGACCGCCGTCGAGCGGTTCGGCCGGCTCGACCACCTGGTCAACAACGCCGGCATCAACCCCGTCTTCGGTCCCGTCCTCGGCATCGAGCGCGCCGCCGTCGACAAGATCCTCGCCGTCAACGTCGTCGCCGCCCTCGAGTGGACGCGCGACGCCGTCGCCGCCGGGCTCGGCACGCACGACGGCGCGTCGGTCGTCTGCACCGGGTCCGCCGCGGGCCTGACGTCCAGCCCGGGCATCGCGTTCTACGGCGTCTCCAAGGCCGCCCTGCTCAACCTCACCGCCCAGCTCGCCGTCGAGCTCGCGCCGCGCGTCCGCGTCAACGCCGTCGCCCCTGCGGTCGTCCGCACCGAGCTCGCGCGCCGCCTCTATGAGGGCGACGAGGCCGGCGTCGCCGCCCGCTACCCACTCGGCCGCCTCGGCGAGCCCGAGGACGTCGCCGGACCCGTCGCGTTCCTGCTCTCCGACGACGCCGCCTGGGTGACGGGGCAGACGCTCGTGCTCGACGGTGGCGTCAGCGTGCGCCCGTGGGGGGAAGGATGACCGCATGAAGCAGACCAGCGTGGCCGACGACGTCCTGCGGGCCGCACTCGGGCTGTTCGCGGCCCAGGGGTACGCGAACACCTCCGTGCAGCAGGTCGTCGAGGCGGCCGGCGTCACCAAGGGCGCCATGTACCACTACTTCCAGTCGAAGGACGACCTGCTCTTCGCGATCTACGACCGGATGCTGACCCTCCAGACGGACCACCTGGAGACGATCGTCGCGCGCGGCGAGCCGGTCGACGCGACGCTGCGGGCCGCGTGCGTCGACGTCATCGAGACGTCGATCGACTTCCTGCTGGAGGGCACGGTCTTCTTCCGCAGCGTGCACATGCTGAGCCAGCCCCGACAGCAGGAGGTCACGCGCCGCCGCCGCGCGTACCACGACACGTTCACCGCGCTCGTCGAGAAGGGGCAGGCCGAGGGCCTGTACCGCACCGACATCCCGCGCGGCGTGCTCGTCGCGCACTTCTTCGCGGACGTGCACTACCTGCCGACGTGGTTCTCCACCGACGGCCCGGAGACCAAGGAGCAGGTCGCCGCACAGCTCACCGAGCTGTTCCTCACGGGCGTCGCCGCCGCCCCGGGCAGGGGCTGACCGTGCGGGCGTGGCACGTGGAGCGGTACGGCGAGCCGGTCGACGTGCTGCGCCTCGTCACCGTCGACGACCCCGAGCCCGGGCCCGGGCAGGTCCTCGTGCGGGTCCGCGCCGTCGCCGTGAACTTCCCCGACGTGCTGCTCGCCCGCGGGCAGTACCAGGAGCGCCCGCCGCTGCCGTTCGTGCCGGGCATCGAGCTGTGCGGCGACGTGCTCGCCCTCGGGGAGGGCGTCGACCACGTCGCCGTCGGCGACCGCGTCGTCGGGTCGCGCATCGGCGTCCTCGCCGAGCGCGCCGTGCTCGCCGCCGACGAGGTGTGGCCCGCACCGCCCCGTCTGACGGACGAGGAGGCCGCCGCGTTCGTCATCGCCTACCAGACGGGCTGGTTCGCGCTGCACCGCCGGGCCGGCCTGCGCGCCGGGGAGACGGTGCTGGTCACCGCCGCGGCGGGCGGTGTCGGGACGGCGACCGTGCAGCTCGCGGCCGCCGCCGGTGCCCGCGTCGTCGGCGTCGTCGGGTCGGCCGCGAAGGTGGACGCCGCCCGTGCCGCCGGAGCGCACGTCGTCGTGGACCGCAGCACGCAGGACGTCGTCGCCGCGGTCCGCGAGGCCACCGGCGGGGCCGGTGCGGACGTCGTCGTCGACCCGGTCGGCGGGGAGGCGTTCGACGTCGCGACCCGCTGCGTCGCGTTCGAGGGCCGCATCGTGGTCGTCGGGTTCGCGGGCGGCACCATCCAGGACGCGCGCGCGGGGCACGCGCTCGTGAAGAACTACGGCGTCCTCGGTCTGCACTGGGCGCTGTACGCGCGGCGCCGCCCCGACCTCGTGCGGCTCGCGCACCGGGCCATCACCGACCTCGTCGAGAGCGGGGCGGTGCGGCCGCCCGTGAGCGACGTCGTCGCCTTCGAGGACGCGCCCGAGGCGATCGCACGGCTCGCGGCAGGCGGCACGACCGGACGGCTCGTGGTGCGCGTCGCGCCCTGAGGCACGTGGCACCACGGCGCGCCCCGCACCAGCACCGCACGACCTGGTTCGCACACACCTCGCACCGCACGGGAGGCCGTCGGTGCCCGACCGGGAGGACAGGACATGGCGCGGCTCGACGGGACGGTGGCGGTCGTCAGCGGGGGAGCGCGGGGCCTCGGCGCGGCGTACGTCCGCGCGCTGCACGCGGAAGGGGCCGCCGTCGTCGTGGGCGACGTGCTGGTCGAGGAGGCGCGCGCGCTGGCCGACGAGCTGGGCGAGCGGGCCCTCGCCGTCCCGCTCGACGTCACGTCCGAGGAGTCGTGGGCCGCGGCGGTCGAGGCCGCGGCCGCGCTCGGGGTCGTCGACGTGCTCGTCAACAACGCGGGCATCGCGAACGCCGGGCGGCTCGAGCGGTACGGCAAGGACCAGTGGGACGCGGTCATCGCGGTCAACCTCACGGGCACGTTCCTCGGGGTGCGGGCCGTGGTGCCGGGCATGCGGGCGGCGGGCCGCGGGTCGATCGTCAACATCTCGTCCGTCGAGGGCATGCGCGGCGACGCGGGGCTGCACGGGTACGTGGCGTCGAAGTTCGGCGTGCGCGGCCTGACGAAGTCGCTCGCCGTCGAGCTCGGGCCCGCCGGGATCCGGGTGAACTCGGTGCATCCCGGGTTCGTGCTCACGCCGATGACCGAGCGGCTCGACGTGTCGCGGCAGCGGATCCCGCTGGGGCGGCCGGCGACGCCCGACGACGTCGTGGGGGCCGTGGTGTTCCTCGCGTCGGACGAGTCGCGCTACGTCACGGGGACCGAGCTCGTCGTGGACGGCGGGATGATCGCGGGCGTACCGCACGCCTGACGGCCGGGCGCTCCAGGCCGGACGGTCACGGTTGGGCGTCGGTTCCCGTCGATCCGCTCCGAGACATACCGGCTGGTCGGTTTCTGTTGTACGGTCGGCGCATCGCGTCACGACGAGGTGCACGACGAGGTGCCGACTTGAGTCCAGCCAGCCCAGCCGCCCACGCCCCGGGACCCCGCACGGGGCAGCCCGCCGCCGGCCTCGCCGTCCGCGGCCTGACCGTCCGCTTCGGCGGCCTCACGGCCGTGGAGGACGTCGACCTCGACGTCGCGCCCGGCCAGGTCGTCGCGCTCATCGGCCCCAACGGCGCGGGTAAGACCACCGTCTTCAACGCGGTCTGCGGGCTGGTCCGGCCCACCGCCGGCACCGTCACGCTCGACGGCCGGCCGCTCGGGCCGACCGCCGGCCTCGTGCACCGGGGCGTCGCGCGCACGCTGCAGGGCCTCGGCACGTTCCCGGGGCTCACGGTGCTGGAGAACGTGGCCGTCGGCGTGCCCGGTCGCGTGCCCGGCCACGCCACCGGCCGCACGACCGGCCACGTCACCGGGCGCAAGGCCGGCCGCACGACCGGGCGCAGCACCGGGCAGGAGACAGGACGCCGCGACGACGCGCACGAGCGCGCGTGGGCCCAGCTCGTCGCCCTCGGCCTCGGCGGCCGCGCCGACCAGCCCGTCACCTCGCTGCCCTACGCCGAGCGCGCCACGGTCGCCCTCGCGCGGGCCCTCGTCGCCCGCCCTCGGCTCCTGCTGCTCGACGAGCCCGCCGGGGGCCTCGGGCACGACGACATCGCCGCGCTCGGCCGGGTCGTCCGGGACGTCGCCGCCGCCGGAACCGGGGTGCTGCTCGTCGAGCACCACGTCGACTTCGTCATGGGCGTGAGCGACCACGTCGTCGTGCTCGACTTCGGCCGTGTCATCGCCGCCGGGCCGCCCGAGCAGGTCCGGCGCGACCCGCACGTCGAGGAGGCCTACCTCGGCCTGCCCGCGACGCCGCGCGACGGGACGCCGCGGTGACCGCCGCGCTCGCCGTCGACGGGCTCACCGCGGGGTACGGCGGCGCCCCCGTGCTGCACGACGTCACCGTCGAGGTCGCCCCCGGCGCCCTCGTCGCGCTCGTCGGCGCCAACGGTGCGGGCAAGACCACCCTGCTGCGCGCGACGTCCGGGCTGCTCGCTCCCGCCGGCGGCGCCGTGCGGCTCGACGGCCAGGACCTGCGCGGCGTCGGCGTCGAGGACCGTGCCCGGCGTGGTCTCGCGCACGTGCCCGAGGGGCGCGGGGTCGTCGTCGAGCTCACCGTCGACGAGAACCTCCACCTCGGCGGGCTGTGGGCGCACCGCGGGACGGCCGCGCGCCGGGCGGCCGTCGAGGACGTGTACGCCCTGTTCCCGTCGCTCGACCGGCGGCGCGCCGCGCTCGGCCACCAGCTCTCGGGCGGCGAGCGGCAGATGCTCGCCATCGGGCGCGCGCTGGTCGCCGGGCCGCGCGTGCTGCTCCTCGACGAGCCCTCGCTGGGCCTCGCCCCGCAGGTCGTCGCGCAGATCATGGCCCTGCTGCGCGCACGCTGCGACGCGACGGGTCTCGCGGTGCTGCTCGCCGAGCAGAACGTCGCCGCCGCGCTGTCCGTCGCCGACCGCGGCGTCGTGCTCGACCTCGGCCGCGTCGTCGTGACGCGCCCCGCCACGGACCTCGCGCACGACGAGGCCCTCCGCCACGCCTACCTGGGGTTCTGAGTGGACCGCTTCCTGTTCCTCGTCGGCACCGGTGTCGCCCGCGGCACGGTCACCGCGCTGTTCGCGCTGTCGCTCGTCCTCATCTGGCGGGCCGCGCGGATCGTCAACTTCGCCGCCGGGGCGATGGCCGTCGTCACCGCGTACGTCGCGGTCGGCGTCGCGCACGCCACCGGCGGCTGGTGGTGGGGCGCGCTCGCGGGGGTCGTCGCCGGCGGGCTGCTCGGGTGGCTCGTCGAGCGGGGCGTCATGCGGTTCGCCACGACCCCGCTCGGCGGCGTCATCCTCGCGATCGGGCTCGTCATGGTGCTCCAGTCCGCGCTCGGGATCCTCGTCGGGCCGCAGTACGTGCCCGTCGCGCCGCCCGTGAGCGACCGGCCGTGGACCGTCGCGGGCGTGCCGCTCGGGTCGCCGTACGACGTCCTGACCGTCGCCGTCGCGCTCGGCCTCATGCTCGGCCTGCGCCTGCTGTTCACGCGCACCACGCTCGGCCTGCAGCTGCGGGCGTCGGCGTTCGCGCCCGAGGTGTCCCGGCTGCTCGGGGTGCGGGTCGCGCGCATGCGGACCGTCGCGTGGGTGCTCGCGTCGGCCGTCGCCGCGCTCGCGGCGCTGCTCCTGCTGCCGACCGAGCTCGGGCTCAACCCGCACGCGACCGACGTGCTGTTCGTGCTCGCCTTCACGGTCGCGGTCGTCGGCGGCCTCGACTCGCCGGGCGGGGCGCTCGTCGCCGGGCTCGGCGTCGGCGTCCTCATGAGCCTCGTCACGGGGTACCTGGGGGCGAGCGCCACGCCGATCGCGGTGCTCGCGCTGCTCGTCGTCGTCCTGCTGGTCCGCCCGCAGGGCCTCGTCGCCGGGGTCGAGGCGAGACGCGCATGAGCCGCCTGCTGCCCGCCCGCCCGGTCCCACGCACCCTCGTCGTCGCCCTGCTCGGCGCGCTCGCGGCCGTCGCCGGGACGTTCCTGCTCGACCCGTACCGGAACTACCAGCTCGCGCTCGTCGCGGCCTTCCTGTGCGCGACCGCGGGGCTCACCGTCCTCGTCGGCCTCAGCGGGCAGCTCTCGCTCGGCCACTCCGCGCTCATGGCCGCCGGGGGCTACGGCTACGCGCTGACGTCGAACGCGGTGCCGGACGCTCCGGCCGTCGTGCGGTTCGTCGTCGCACTCGTCGGCGCCGCCGTGCTGTCCGGGGCCGTCGGGCTGCTGCTGGGCCTCGCCGGCGCCCGCCTGCACGGCCCTTACCTCGCCGGACTCACCCTCACGCTCGTCGTCGCCCTGCCCGCGATCGCGACGACCGTCCCCGGGCTCGGCGGCGACCAGGGCGTGCGGGTGGGGCTCGAGCCCGTGCCCGACGCGCTCGACCGGCTCGTCGCGCTCGAGCAGTGGCAGGCGTGGGTCGCGATCCTCGTGACGTCGGCCGTGCTCGCCGCGCTGCATGTCGTCGTCCGCGGTCGCACCGGCCTGCGGTGGCGCGCGGTGCGCGACGACGAGACCGCGGCCGCGCTCGCCGGCGTCGCACCCGGGCGCCTCAAGGTGCTCGCGTTCGTCGTGAGCTCCGTCGCGGCCGGGCTCGGCGGGGCCGTCCTGTGCTTCGTCACGCAGTCCGTCACGCCCGGCGGATACGGGCTCGCGACATCCCTGCTGCTGCTCGTCGCGGTCGTCGTCGGCGGGCTCGGGTCGCTCGCCGGGGCGGCCGTCGGCGCCGCGCTCGTCGTCCTGCTGCCGTGGCTCGTCGGCACCCTCGTCGACGCCCTGCCCGTCCCGTCCGAGCTCGCGCAGCGCCTCGACGGCAACCTCGCGCTGCTTGTGTTCGGGCTCCTGCTCGTCGTCCTCATGGCCGCCGCGCCCACCGGCGTCGTCGGCGCCTGGCGGACCGCCCGCGCCCGACGGGCCGCGCGTCGTCGGGCCGGCCCCGGCGGCACCCACCCCTCAGCCCCCGGCCCGTCCGCGCCCGCACGCGAGGACGTCACCGCCGGGTCACCCCTGTCCGGAACCGAGAGCGAGGCCTGAGATGTCGATGCACCGCACGCGCCCGCGCACCCTCGCCGTCGTGAGCGCCGGTGCGCTCGCGGCGGCACTCGCGGGGTGCAGCACCCCCGCCGCCAGCAGCCCCGGCGTCACCGACGACACGATCGTCGTCGGCACCCACACCCCCCTGACCGGCCCGGCGGCCGCCGGGTACTCGTCGATCTCGAAGGCCGTCGCCGCCTACTTCGCGTACCTCAACGACCAGGGCGGGATCCACGGGCGCGACATCGAGTACGTCGTCAAGGACGACGGCTACAACCCTGCGACCACGCAGACCGTCGTGCGCGAGCTCGTGCAGGAGGACCAGGTGTTCGCCGTCCTCAACGGGCTCGGCACCCCGACGCACGGGTCGGTGCTCGACTACCTCAACGAGAACGAGGTGCCCGACCTCTTCCCGGCGTCCGGTGCTCTCCTCTGGGACGACCCCGAGGCGTACCCGTGGACGTTCGCGTACAACGTCGACTACACGACCGAGGCCAAGGCCCTCGCGCAGTACGCGCTCGACGAGGGCGGCGACGACGCGGTGTTCTGCGTGCTCGGCCAGGACGACGACTACGGCACCGACTTCGTCGCCGGGCTGGAGACCGTCCTCGGCGCCGACGGGCTCGCCGTCGCCGAGACGTACGCGGTGTCCGACCAGGACGTCACCGCGCAGATCGGGGCCATGCAGGCCGCGGGCTGCACCCACAACTTCCTCGCGACCGTCAACGGGTTCACCGCCCGGGCCGTCGGCACCGCCGCGAAGATGTCGTACCCCGCGCAGTGGCTCGCGTCGTCGTCCGGCGGCGACTACCCGACGCTCGTCGGCTACCTCGGCGCCGACGTCGCACCCGTGCTGCTGGAGGGGTTCGTCAGCGCGAACTACCTGCCGTTCAGCCCCGACAGCGAGTGGGTCGCGCTGTTCCAGCAGGTCAACGAGGAGTACAACGACGGCGAGCCGTTCACGGGGAACACCGTGTACGGGATGTCGGTCGCGTACACGTTCGCGCAGGCGCTCGCGGCCGCGGGGGAGAACCCGACGCGCGAGAGCCTCGTGGAGGCGCTCGAGAGCGGGGACGTCACGGGCAACGGGCTCATGCCGCTGGCGTTCTCCGCCGACAGCCACCGCTCGTTCGACGGCGTCGGCATCACGGTGGTCGCCGACGGGGTGCAGGACTACGTGGGCACCGCGTACACGACTGACTCGGGGGACGGGGCGGTCGAGCCGTACGACGGCGAGGCGCCCGCGCCGGAGGGTGGCGGCGTGCCGGCCACCTGACGTCGCGCGCAGGAGGGCGGGCGGACCCGACCGGTCCGCCCGCCCTCCCGTCGTCCTTGCCCGCGGCCGGACCCGGTGCCGCCGGACGCACCTGGGCCGGGTGTGGTGCGTGGCGTGGAAGGTGTGTCGCTCGGGACGCACCAGAGCTTCCGCGCGACGGCTCGGCCACGCGACGGCTCGGCCACGCGACCGGACGAGCGGCGGCCGCGTGGCTGGTCGCGCGCGGCTACGGCACGTCGACGGGTGAGGCGGCGTACAGCGCGACGAGCTCGCGCTTGAGGATCTTGCCGCTGCCGCCCGTCGGCAGGGCGTCCCGCACGTGCACGACGCGCGGGTACTTGTAGGCCGCGATCCGGTCGCGGACGTACGCGACGAGCTCGTCGGGGGTGGCGGACGCGCCCGGCTGCAGCACGACCGCCGCGTGCACCTCCTGACCGCGGACGTCGTCGGGGACGCCGAACACGGCGGCCTGCGCGACGGCGGGGTGCCGCACGAGCGTGCCCTCGACCTCGCTCGGGTACACGTTGTAGCCGCTGCGCACGATCATGTCCTTCGTCCGGTCGACGATCGTCACGACGTCGTCCTCGCCCTTGGTGCCGAGGTCGCCGGTGCGGAACCAGCCGTCGACGACGGCCGCGGCGGACGCGTCGGGGTTGCCGAGGTAGCCCTTGAACAGGTTGTGGCCGCGCACGACGACCTCGCCGAGCTCGCCCGGGCCGAGCAGCTCGATGCGGTCGGCGACCCACGGGTCGGCGATCTCGACGTCCACGCCCCACAGGGGCCGGCCGACGGTGCCGGGCCGCGGCCGCTCGCCGACGTAGTTGAACGACACGGTGGGGGCGGTCTCCGTGAGCCCGTACCCCTCGTGCACGGACGCGCCGAACGTCTGCTCGAAGGCCTCGAGCAGGGCGACGGGCAGTGCGGCGCCGCCGGAGACGGCGAACCGCAGCGGCGGCCGGGCGTCGGTCCGCGTCGCCGCCTGCACGAGGCCGACGTACATCGTCGGGACGGCCGTGAAGATCGTCGCGCCGTGCCGCGCCATCGCGGCGAGCGCCTCGTCGGGGTCGAACCGGGGGAGCAGCACGACGGCCGCGCCGCGCCGGAACGCGGTGTTGAGCACGGAGGACTGCCCGAAGGTGTGGAAGAACGGCAGGCCGCCGAAGATCACGTCGTCGGCCCGGATGTCGCACGTGTCGAGGAGCGTCACGTGCACCTGCTCGACGAGCGCGAGGTGGCTCGACACCGCCCCCTTGGGGCGGCCGGTGGTGCCGCTCGTGTAGAGGATCGTCGCCGGGTGCAGGGGGTTGACCGACGCGTAGGTCCGCAGCGGCGTCGCGACGGCGGCCTCGTCCTCCAGCCGCGGGGCGGGCACGTCGACGCCGTCGGGGACCAGGACGGTCACGGTCGGGACGCCCGCCGCGGCGGCCGCCGGCAGCGACTCGCCGAGCAGGGGCGCGGCGGCGACCAGCAGACGCGCTCCGCTGTCGCGCAGGACGAACTCGATCTCGCCCGCCTTGAACAGCAGGTGCACGGGCACGACGACCGCCCCGAGCGACAGCACCGCGTAGTACACGCGCGCGAAGTCGGGCACGTTCGGCACGTGCACCGCGACGCGGTCGCCCGGTCCGACGCCGCGGTCCCGCAGGGCGCCCGCGTAGGCGAGCGTCTGCTGCCACAGCGGGCCGTACTCGACGCTGCGGTCGCCGACGAGGAAGGCGGTGCGGTCGGGGTGGCGGCGGGCGGTCTCGGCGAGGATCGCGGCGACGGACAGCGTGCCGTAGCCCTCTCCGTCGAGGGCGGGGTCGGTCGTCATCGGTGGCTCCCTTCGGGTGGTGCGTCAGGGGTGCGTGGCGGGTGGAGACGTCATCGGGGACGGAGCTCGGCGCGGCCGAGCGACGCGAGGTGGACCTCGTCGGGCCCGTCGGCCAGGCGCAGGGCACGGGCGGCGGCGAACATCTCGGCGAGCGGCTGGTCGCCGGACAGGCCCGCCGCGCCGAACACCTGCATCGCGCGGTCGAGGACCTGCTGGACGGCCGACGGCACGGCGACCTTGATCGCCTGGATCTCCGTCATCGCGGCGCGGTTGCCGACGGTGTCCATGAGCCAGGCGGTCTTGAGGACCAGCAGCCGGAGCGCCTCGACGTCGATGCGGGCGCGCGCGACCCACTCGCGCACGACGCCGCGGTCGGCGAGCGGCCCAGCCGAGGTCGAGCGGGCGTTGGCGCGGTCCCGCACGAGGTCCAGCGCGCGCTCCGCCATCCCGAGCGACCGCATGCAGTGGTGGACCCGCCCCGGTCCCAGACGCGCCTGCGCGATCGCGAACCCGTCGCCCTCGCCGCCGAGCAGCGCGTCGGCCGGGACGCGCACGTCGTCGAGCTCGACCTCCGCGTGGCCGCCGTGGTCGCGGTCGTCGTAGCCGAGCACCGTGAGCGGCCGGACGACCCGCACGCCGGGCGCGTCGCGGGGGACGAGCACCATGCTCTGCTGGCGGTGCCGCGGCGCGTCGGGGTCGGTCTTGCCCATGACGACCAGGAGCGTCGCCTCCGGGTTCATCGCGCCCGTCGACCACCACTTGCGGCCGGACACGACCCAGTCGGTGCCGTCGCGGCGGATGCGCGTGCGGATCGTCGTGGCGTCGGACGACGCGACGTCCGGCTCGGTCATGCAGAACGCGGACCGGGTCTCGGCGCGCAGCAGCGGCTCGAGCCAGCGTTCCTGCTGGTCGGGCGTGCCGAACTCGGCGAGGAGCTCCATGTTGCCGGTGTCGGGTGCGGCGCAGTTCATCGCCGCCGGGGCCAGGCGCGGGCTGCGTCCGGTGAGCTCCGCGACGGGTGCGTACTGCAGCGTCGTGAGGCCGCCGCCGCGCGGGCCGGGCAGGAACAGGTTCCACAGCCCGCGTGCGCGGGCCTCGGCCTGGAGCTCGCGGACGACGGGACGGGTTCCCCAGCCGTCCGGGGTGGCGGCGACCTGTGCGGCGAGCACCGGCTCCGCAGGCAGGACGCGCTCGTCGAGGAAGTCCTGCGCGCGGGCCGTGACGTCCCGCGTGACGGCGTCGGGGGCGAAGTCCATCACCGCTCCCGGGTCCCGGCGGCGAGCCACGCGAGCCCTTCGTCCGCGAGCGGGCCGACCAGGTCGCCGATCCGGTCGAAGCCCTCGCCGACGGTCCCGCCCGCGCGGTACCGGAAGTGGACGCCCTCGAGGATCACGGCGAGCTTGTAGGCCGCGAACGCGCGGTGCCAGCCGAGGTCGGGCGGCGGTGCGCCGAGCCGCGCGGCGTAGGTCTCGACGAGCTCGGCGAAGTCCGGGTAGCCCGCAGCGGGGTCGACGGCGGTGACGCCCTGGTCGCCGCTCGCGACGCGCGCGAGCTCCCAGTACAGCCCGAGCATGCCGAGGTCGACGGCGGCGTCGCCGAGCGTCGCCATCTCCCAGTCGAGGACGGCGGTCACGTGCGGGACGCCGCCGGCGTCCTCGACCAGCGCGTTGTCGAGGCGGAAGTCGCCGTGCACGACCGCGGCGCGCCACGTCGCGGGGACGTCGACGCGCAGACGCTCCTGGAGGGTGTCGAGCGCGGGCACGTCGCGCGAGCGCGACCCGTCGAGCTGGACGCCCCAGCGCCGGACCTGCCGGTCGAGGAAGCCGTCGGGACGGCCCAGGTCGGCGAGGCCGACGGACGCCGGGTCGACGAGGTGCAGCTCGGCGAGCAGCCGGGCGAGCTCCAGGCTCACGGCACGCAGCCCGTCCGGGGTGTGGTGCGCGTTCTGCGCGGGCGTCGCGATCGCCTCGCCGGCGACGCGCGCCATGAGGAAGAACGGCGTGCCGGTCCCCGCGGCGGGGTCGTCGACGAGCGCGTACGTGGCCGGCACGGGCACGGCGGTCGGGCCGAGCGCGGTCAGCACGCGGTGCTCGCGCGCCATGTCGTGGGCGGTGGCCTGCACGTGGTGCAGGGGAGGGCGGCGCAGGACGAGCGGGACCGCCGCGCCGTCGACGCGGTACGTGAGGTTGCTGCGGCCGCCGGTGAGCAGCGTCGCGGTGAGCGGGTCGTCGCCGACGAGGTCGGGGCGGTGCGTGCGCAGCCACGCGTCGAGGCGGGCGACGTCGAGCCCGGGCAGCGTCTGGGGTGCCAATGGCGGCCTCCGGGTGTCGTTGCCGGGCGGCGGTGCCCGGCGGCGTGAGCAGCATACCGCGCGGTCGGTATGTACGGCAGCCCGCGGCTCGACCCGCGAACCGCTCCGGCCCTCAGGCGGTCAGGTCTCGCTCGATGGCCACGCGCAGGTGGTCGGGGATCGGTGCCGGTCGCCGCGTGTCGCGGTCGACGAACACGTGCACGAACCGGCCCGTCGCGAGCGGCTCGTCCGACCCGGGACGCAGGATGCCGAGCTCCCACGTGACGCTCGTCGTGCCCACGCGCCCCGCCCGCAGCCCGACCTCCAGCGGCTCGGGGAACGACGCCGACTCCCGGAACTCGCACGACGACGACGCGCACACCGCGATCCGGTCGCCCTCGACCAGGTCCAGGCCCGAGCGCAGCAGCCAGACGTTGATCGTCGTGTCCATCGCCTCGTAGTAGACGGCGTTGTTCATGTGGCCGTACATGTCGTTGTCGTTCCAGCGCGTCGGGAACGGCGCCCGGTGCCCGTAGGTCATGACGGCTCCTCGGTCGCCGACGTGGCGGGGCCGGCGGGCACGGGCGGTGCCGCCGGGTCGGCCGGCTCGGGGCGCAGGACGACGTCGAACGCCGCACGGGCGCGGCTCGCGCTCGGGGTGTCGCCCGAGATCAGGTCGGCGTACGTGAACGACTCCGAGATGCGGACCAGCACGAACGCCAGGTCGTTCGCGTCGATCGCGCGCCCGAAGGGGTGCTCGCCGAGCTCGGCCAGCACGAGCACGCGGACCGTCGCGACGTACCGGCGGTGGATCTCGCTCTCGTTGGTCGTGAGCAGCCGCAGGGCGCGCGCGGGCTCGCGCTGCAGGAACGACCGGAAGTAGGGGGCGCGGATGAGGTCGCCCGCGAAGCTCGTGAGGACGGCCGCGACGCGGTCGGGCCCGGACCGGTCGGCGGCGGCGTCCTCGGCCTGCTGGAGCGTCGGGACGGCGAGCGACCAGAGCACCTCGGACAGCAGCGCGTCGCGGTTGCCGACCCAGCGGAACAGCGACGTCCGGTCGATGCCGAGGCGGCCCGCGAGCCGGCCCATGTCGACGCGCTCGCCGGCGATGAACTGCTCGCGGGCGAGGCGGAAGGCGCGCAGGGCGTCGGGGTGCTCGCCGTCGGTCAGGCGCTCGGACAGCCAGGACGGGGCGGCGGTGGTCCCGACCGCCGCGAGCGACCCCGGTCGCGGCGCGTGGTGGGCGGTGTCGGTCGGTCGGGTCGTGCCGGCGGGGTGGGACGGGTCGTTCCGGTCGGGCATGCGGCCGACTCTAGACCTGGGCGCCTCCCGTGATGCAACATTCTCGAAGATGTTGCATCAGCCGGTCGACGACGATCAGGAGACGCACGATGACGACCACCGCCGCCCCCACCCTCGCGACGCTCGCCGCCGACTTCTACGGCTTCCAGGACGAGGCCCTCACCGCCGTCGAGCGCGACGCCGCCGCCCGCCTGCGCGCGTTCATGGAGACGGAGGTCCGTCCCATCGCGCTCGACTACTGGGACCGCGCCGAGTTCCCGCACCAGATCGTCCCCGGGCTCGCCGAGATCGGGATGTTCGGCGCGATGTGGCCCGAGACCGCCCGGTTCGAGAACTCCGCGGTCTGGCGCGGCTGGGCGGCGCTCGAGCTCGGCCGCGTGGACCCGTCGACCGCGACCTTCGTCGGCGTGCAGAGCGGGCTGTCCATGAGCTCGATCGCCATCGGCGGGTCACCCGAGCAGCGCGCGCAGTGGCTGCCGCCCATGGGCCGCGGCGAGGTCATCGGCGCGTTCGGCCTCACCGAGCCGCTGTCCGGGTCCGACGCGTCCAAGGGCCTGCGCACGACCGCCGAGCGGCGCGGCGACACGTGGGTGCTCAACGGTGCCAAGCGGTGGATCGGCAACGCCACGTTCGCCGACGTCGTGGTGATCTGGGCCCGCGACACGGCCGACGGCCAGGTCAAGGGCTTCCTCGTCCGGCGCGGCACGCCCGGCTTCACGACCAGCAAGATCGAGCGCAAGCAGGCCCTGCGCATCGTCCAGAACGCCGACATCGTGCTCGACGGCGTCGAGGTCGACGAGGCCGACCGGCTGCCGAACGTCCACTCGTTCCGCGAGGTCGCCGTCGTGCTGCGGCTCACCCGCGCCGAGGTCGCCTGGCAGGCCGTCGGCGTCGCCGTCGGCGCCTACGAGGCCACCGTCGCCTACGTCGCCCAGCGCGAGCAGTTCGGCCGCCCGCTCGCGTCCTTCCAGCTCGTCCAGGACCGGCTCGCGCAGTGCCTCGGCAACATCACCGCGTCCATCGCGCTGTGCCTGCAGGCGTCGCGCATGCAGGACGCCGGCCGGCTCGGCGACGAGCACGCCGCGCTCGCCAAGGGGTACGCGACGACCCGGATGCGGGAGACCGTCGCCTGGTGCCGCGAGCTGCTCGGCGGCAACGGGATCCAGCTCGACCACGGCGTCGCCAAGTTCTTCGCCGACGCCGAGGCCGTCTACTCGTTCGAGGGCACGCGGGACATGAACAACCTCATCGTCGGGCGGGCGATCACCGGGGTGTCGGCCTTCGTCTGAGCGCCCCCGGCTCCGCCCCGCCCGCCACCGCCACCGCTACCCGCCACCCGCCACCCAGGAGGTCCGCCGTGCCCGAGGCATTCGTCGTCGCCGCCGCCCGCTCACCCATCGGCCGTGCGTTCAAGGGGTCGCTGAGAGACGTCCGGGGAGACGACCTCGCCGCCCAGATGGTCCGCGCCGCACTCGCACAGGTCCCCACGCTCGACCCCGGCCGCGTCGAGGACCTGCTGCTCGGCTGCGGCATGCCCGGCGGCGAGCAGGGCATGAACATGGCGCGCGTCGTCGCCGTCCTGTCCGGCCTCGACGAGACCGCCGGCACCACGGTCAACCGGTACTGCGCGTCGAGCCTGCAGACGACCCGCATGGCGTTCCACGCGATCAAGGCGGGCGAGGGCGACGTGTTCGTGTCCGCCGGGGTCGAGTCCGTCAGTCGGTCCGCGCGCGGCTCGTCCGACCACATCCCCGGCGAGGACGTGACCAACCCGCGGTTCGCCGACGCCGTCGCCCGGACCGCGCGAGCGGCCGCCGGGGGCGTCGACTGGCACGACCCGCGCGAGGACGGCCAGCTCCCCGACGTCTACGCCGCGATGGGCCAGACCGCGGAGAACGTCGCCGGGCTCACCGGCACGGGCCGGTTCGAGCAGGACGAGTACGCCGCGCTGTCGCAGAACCGTGCCGAGGCCGCGATCGCCTCCGGGTTCTGGGGGCGCGACATCACGCCCGTGACGCTGCCCGACGGGACGGTCGTCGCCGCCGACGACGGGCCGCGCGCGGGCGTCACCGTCGAGGCGCTCGCGGGCCTGTCGCCGGTGTTCCGTCCCGACGGCACCGTCACGGCGGGCAACTGCTGCCCGCTCAACGACGGCGCGGCCGCGCTCGTGGTCGTCAGCGACCGGGTCGTCGAGCAGCTCGGCCTGACGCCGCTCGCCCGGATCGTCTCCACCGGGGTGAGCGCCCTGTCGCCCGAGATCATGGGCCTCGGACCCGTCGAGGCCAGCCGGCGCGCGCTCGCGTCCGCGGGACTCACGGTCGACCAGCTCGACCTCGTCGAGCTCAACGAGGCGTTCGCCGCGCAGGTGCTGCCGTCCGCGAAGGCCATCGGCGTCGACCTGGACCGGCTCAACGTGCACGGCGGGGCGATCGCCGTCGGCCACCCGTTCGGCATGACCGGGGCGCGGATCACGACGACCCTCGTCCACGGGCTCGCGGAGACCGGCGGGCGGTACGGGCTGGAGACCATGTGCGTCGGGGGCGGGCAGGGGATGGCGATGGTGGTCGAGCGGGTGGCCTGACCGCGCGGGTGGTCTGACCTGCGTGCCGGCGCCCGGGGACTCGGCGACGACGCCCGGGGCGCCCCCGGTCGCCCGCGTCGTCGCGTGTCCTGCGACGGCAGGTGGTCAGGCCGGGAAGAACAGCGCGATCGCCGACGCGACCAGCGCGGGCCGCTCCGCACCCTCGATCTCGACGACGACCTCGCTGCCGACGCGCACCCCGCGCGACGTCGGCTCGGCGGACGTGATCGTCGTCGTGGCCCGCACACGGGCCCCGGCCGTCACGGGCTGCAGGAAGCGCACCGAGTCCAGCCCGTAGTTGACGACCATCGACGACGCGCCGACGTCGAGCAGCCCTTCGGTCAGGGCGGGCAGCAGCGCGAGCGTCAGGTACCCGTGCGCGACGGTCGCGCCGAACGGCCCGGCGGCCGCGCGGACGGGGTCGACGTGGATCCACTGGTGGTCGTCGGTCGCGTCGGCGAACAGGTCGATGCGGCGCTGGTCCACGGTCCGCCACGCGCCCGTCGCGGTGCGGCCGACGACGGACGGCAGGTCGGCGGGGGAGTCGACGGTGATCGTCATCCGCGCGGCCCTCCTGCGACGTAGAGCACCTGGCCGGACACGAACGACGCCTCCTCGGAGGCGAAGAACGACACGGCCGCGGCGATGTCGTCGGGCTGCCCGACGCGTCGCACCGGCACGGCCTTCGCCTCGGCGGCGAGCAGCTCCTCGAACGGGACGCCGACCCGCTCGGCGACGGCTCGCGTCATCTCGGTCTCGATGAAGCCGGGTGCGACGGCGTTGACGGTGACCCCGAACGGGCCGAGCTCGATCGCGAGCGTCTTGGTGAAGCCCTGCATGCCGGCCTTCGCGGCGGCGTAGTTCGCCTGGCCCCGGTTGCCCAGCGCGGACGTGCTCGACAGGTTGACGACCCGCCCCCAGCGGGCCTCGACCTGGTGGGCCTGCACCGCGCGGCTCATGAGGAACGCGCCGCGCAGGTGCACGCGCAGGACGTCGTCGAAGTCGGCGGTCGTCATCCGGAACAGCAGGTTGTCCCGCAGGATCCCGGCGTTGTTGACGAGCACCGTGGGCGGCCCGAGGGTCTGTGCGACGTGCGCGACCGCGGTGGTGACGGCGTCCTCGTCGGCGACGTCCGCCCCGACGGAGACTGCGTCGCCGCCGTCCTCCCGGATGGCGGCAGCCGTGCCCTCGGCGGCCTCCTCGGACAGGTCGAGCACCGCGACCCGGTACCCGTCGCGGGCGAGGCGTCGGGCGGTCGCGGCGCCGATGCCGCGCGCGGCGCCCGTCACGAGCGCGGTCCTGGTGTCGGTCACGGGGTGGTCCTCTCGTCGAACGTGATGAGCTGGCGGAGCTCGCCACCGGCCGCGAGCCGGTCCATGGCGAGGTCGAGGTCGGTGAGGGCGATGCGGGACGACACGAGCGCCTCGAGCGGCAGCCGTCCCGCGCGCCACAGGTCCACGTAGCGCGGGATGTCCCGCTCGGGGACCGCGGAGCCGAGGTAGGAGCCGACGACGGTGCGGGCCTCGGCCGTCAGCGTGAGCGGGCTGACCGATGCGCGGGCCGCGGGCGCGGGCAGGCCGACGGTGACGGTCGTCCCGCCCGGTGCGGTCGCGGCGAGCGCGGTCTCGAACGCGCGGGCCGACCCGGCGGCCTCGACGACGACGGGTGCGAGCACGCCCGTCGCGCCGAGGTCGTCGGGCTCCACGGCGACGCTCGCGCCGAGCCGTCGGGCGGCCGCGAGCTTGTCGGGCCGGGTGTCGATCCCGACGACCTCGTGCCCGAGCGCGACCGCGACGAGCAGCGCGGCCATCCCGACGCCGCCGAGCCCCACGACGGCCACGGTGTCGCCTGTGCGGGGGCGTCCGGCGTTGACGACCGCGCCGCCGCCGGTGAGGACCGCGCAGCCGAGCAGTGCCGCGACGTCGGGCGGGACGTCGTGGTCGACTCGCACGACCGACGTCCGGCTGACGACGGCGTGCGTCGCGAACGCGGAGACGCCGAGGTGGTGGTGCACGTCCTGGCCGTCGCGGTGCAGGCGCGTGCCGCCGCCGACGAGCGCACCCTGCGTGTTGGCGGCGCTACCGACCCGGCAGGGCAGGCGGCCGTCGGTCGCGCACTCGGGGCAGGTGCCGCAGCGGGGGAGGAAGGTGAGGACGACGCGGTCGCCGACGCGGAGGTCGTCCGGGCTGCCGTGCACGGCTTCGCCGGGGGTCTCGCCGAGCGCCTCGACGACGCCCGCCGCCTCGTGGCCGAGCAGCATCGGGGTGGGGCGCACGCGGTTGCCGTCGACGACGGACAGGTCGGAGTGGCAGACCCCGGCCGCCTCGATCCGCACGAGCACCTCGCCGGCCCGCGGCTCGTCGAGGTCGAGCGGGCCGACCGTGAACGGGCGGGACGTCGCGAACGGCGCGGGGCTGCCGGTGCGCTCGAGCACGGCACCCGTGATCCGCACGTGCCACCTCCGCCTCGCCCTCGAGAAACCGACCGGCCGGTATGTCGAGCATGCTAGCCGATGCGCCGCCCGGTGGACACGCCTCGGGTGGCCTCGTTCGAAGCGTGGCCGAGGCACGGCCGCCGCGCGCGCCCACCGCGGTGTTCGCCGGCCGTTCGCACCCGCGCCACCTCGGCCTCTAGCCGGGGCGTCCCCCGGCCGTGATGCTGGGTCCACCACCGGCGACACAGGGGAGCTCTCGGCATGGGATACGTCACCAGCAACGACGGCACGCAGATCTTCTACAAGGACTGGGGCTCGGGGCAGCCCATCGTCTTCAGCCACGGCTGGCCGCTCTCGGCCGACGACTGGGACGCCCAGCTCCTGTTCTTCCTGAACCACGGGTACCGCGTGGTCGCGCACGACCGCCGCGGCCACGGCCGCTCCGAGCAGGTCGCCGACGGCCACGACATGGACCACTACGCCGACGACCTGGCCGCCGTCGTCACCCACCTCGACCTGCACGACGCGGTCCACGTCGGCCACTCCACGGGCGGCGGCGAGGTCGTCCACTACCTCGCCCGGCACGGCGAGGACCGGGCGGCCAAGGCCGCCATCATCAGCGCCGTCCCGCCGCTCATGGTGCAGACCGACGCCAACCCCGGCGGCCTGCCCAAGGCGGTGTTCGACGGCCTGCAGGCCGCCGTCGCCGCGAACCGCTCCGAGTTCTACCGCGCCCTGCCGTCCGAGCAGTTCTACGGCTTCAACCGCCCCGGCGTGGAGCCGTCCGAGGCGATCATCGCCAACTGGTGGCGCCAGGGGATGATGGGCGGCGCGAAGGCGCACTACGACGGCATCGTCGCGTTCTCCCAGACGGACTTCACCGAGGACCTCAAGAAGATCACCGTCCCCGTCCTCGTCCTGCACGGCGACGACGACCAGGTCGTCCCTCTCGACGACTCCGCGCCCCTGTCCGCGGCGCTGCTGCAGAACAGCACGCTCAAGATCTACCCCGGGTTCCCGCACGGCATGCCGACCACGCAGGCCGAGACGATCAACGCGGACCTGCTGGAGTTCATCCGCTCCTGACGCCGAGTGCCACCCTTGGCCCGACGCGTCGCCACGCACGGGCCGGGGGCTGGCGGCGGAGGTGTCCGTCCACTCGTCGACGTCGGCGACCACCGCGGCCGAGACGTGCGAGACGGCCGGGACCGACACCCGCAGGACGTCGGTCGTCCGCCGGGACGTCTGTCCTGTGGACGACGGGCGACGTCGCCCGGCCCCATCCTCTAGCGTCGCCCCTCGCCAGAACAGGACGAATCGGGCAGGGGGTGCCAGGTGGACGGTGTCGTCATCCTGGAGCGCGAGGTGCGTGAGCTCGTGCGTCGCCGGGGCATCGACCCGGTGCGAGACCGCGCGGGAATCGTCGCGCTCGTCACCGACGCGATCTCCGACTACGACGACCGGTCCGTGCGCGGGGCCGTCCCACCGCTCGTCGACGCGGCGGCCGCGCACAAGGCCGTCGTCGACGCGGTCGCGGGCCTCGGGCCGCTGCAGAAGTACCTCGACGACCCCGAGGTCGAGGAGATCTGGATCAACTCCCCGACGCAGGTGTTCGTCGCCCGTCGCGGCGAGCCCGAGCTCACCACGACCATCCTCACGGACGGCCAGGTCCGCGACCTCGTCGAGCAGATGCTCAAGGTCAGCGGGCGTCGCCTCGACCTGTCCAGCCCGTTCGTCGACGCCTCGCTGCCCGGCGGTGAGCGCCTCCACGCCGTCATCCCCGACGTCACGCGACGGCACTGGGCCGTCAACATCCGCAAGTACGTCGTGCGCGCCCACCACCTCGACGACCTCGTCGGCCTCGGCTCGCTGACCCCGCACGCAGCCGCGTTCCTCCACGCCGCCGTCCGCGCCGGCCTCAACGTGCTCGTCTCGGGCTCCACACAGGCCGGCAAGACGACGATGCTCAACGCGCTCGCCGGGGCCATCCCCGCCCGCGAGCGGGTCGTCACGTGCGAGGAGGTCTTCGAGCTGCGCCTCGCCGCCCGCGACTGGGTCGCCCTGCAGTGCCGGCAGCCGAGCCTCGAGGGCACCGGTGAGATCCCGTTGCGCCGGCTCGTCAAGGAGGCACTGCGCATGCGGCCGAGCCGTCTCGTCGTCGGCGAGGTGCGCGAGGCCGAGGCGCTGGACCTGCTCATCGCCCTCAACGCCGGCGTCCCTGCGATGTGCACGATCCACGCGAACTCCGCCCGCGAGGCCCTGACCAAGCTGTGCACCCTGCCGCTGCTCGCGGGCGACAACGTGTCCGACCGGTTCGTCGTGCCGACCGTCGCCTCCGCCGTCGACCTCGTCGTGCACCTCGACCTCGAGGCGTCCGGCCGACGGCGTCTGCGCGAGGTCGTCGCCGTCCCCGGCCGCGTCGAGCAGGGTGTCGTGGAGACGGCCGACATCTTCACGACCCGCGGGGGCCAGCTCGTGCGCGCCGACGGCTTCCCGCCGCACCCCGAGCGGTTCGCGCGCCTCGGCGTGGACCTGGCGGCATTGCTGCGCGGGCGGGCCTGAACCGACCGGCTCGGCCGACGTCGACACATCGACCGTCAGGACGCCCGGACCTCCCGACGCCCGGACCTTCCGGCGCCCGGTCCTCGCGTCGCCCGGACCTCCCGACGCCCGGACCTCCCGACCGTCGGACCTCCCGACGCTCCGATGCGTGCGGGCTTCGTGCTGCCTCAGCAGTCGGTGGGCTGGGGGATGTCGGTGCAGAGGTCGTCGACGAGTCGGGCGCGGCGTTCTTCGATGGTGAAGGGGGTGCTGGTGGTGGTGGTCTGGGCGGTGCCGGGGA
>NZ_BIMR01000013.1 GCF_004306155.1 Cellulomonas biazotea | reverse complement strand
GGGGGTGCCGGGCTCGAGCTCGGCGTGCAGCTCGTCGTCGAGGACGGCGAGGGAGATCCCGATGCCGACGCGGACCTCGCGGGCGGCGTCGGCGAGCAGGGGCAGGTCGCGGCGCAGGAGCGTGCCCTTGGTGAGGACGGACAGCGGGGTGCCGTGCGCGACGAGGGCGTCGACGATGCCGGGCATGAACCCGTACCGACCCTCGGCGCGCTGGTAGGGGTCGCTGTTGGTGCCCATCGCGACGTGCTCGCGCCGCCACGACGGGCGGGCGAGCTCGGCGCGGAGCACGTCGACGACGTTGGTCTTGACGACGAGCTGCGTCTCGAAGTCGCGGGCGGCGTCGAGGTCGAGGTACTCGTGGGTGGGTCGGGCGAAGCAGTAGGTGCAGGCGTGCAGGCAGCCGCGGATCGGGTTGACGGTCCACCGGAACGGCATCTGGGACGCGGCGGGCACCTTGTTCAGGGCGCTGCGGCACAGGACCTCGTGGAACGTGACGCCGGCGAAGTCGGGGGTGCGGACCGACCGGACGAGGTTCGCGAGGGCGAGGCCGGGCAGGGCCTCTCCGCCCGCCGCCGCCACCTTCTGACCGTCCCACCGCACCCGTCGAGTCGAACACCTGTTCGATGACGTGTCAAGCGGGACGGCCGGGGTGCGGCGGCGGGCGGGACGGGCTCAGGAGCCGGCAGGAACCACCCGAGGCCAGAGGTCCTCGTGCGGCGGCGCCCACGTCGCGGCGTCGGCCGGGACCTGCTCGCCCGAGCGGATGTCCTTGACCTGGTCGGCCTCCTCGCCGCCGTCGGACAGGAACCACACGAACGGGATGCCCCGGCGGTCGGCGTGCCGGATCTGCTTGCCGAACTTGGCGGCGGACGGCGCGACCTCGACGGGGATCCCCCGGGCCCGCAGCGCGGCGGCGACGGACTCCGACCGCGGCCGGTCGTCCTCGCTGGTGACCGCCACGAGGACCGCCGACGGCACGGACCGGGTCGCACGGACCAGGCCGGCGCCGAGCAGCCGCGAGACCAGGCGGGACACGCCGATCGACAGGCCGACGCCCGGGTAGGTCGTCGAGCCGTCCGACGCGAGCGTGTCGTACCGGCCGCCCGAGCAGATCGACCCGAGCTGCTCGTGGCCGACGAGGACCGTCTCGTACACGGAGCCCGTGTAGTAGTCGAGGCCGCGGGCGATCTTCAGGTCAGCGACGACGACGCCCGGCGCGCGCAGCGCCGCGGCCCGCACGAGCGCCCCGAGCTCCGCGAGGCCCTCCTCGAGCAGCGGGTGGTCGGCTCCGTTCCGCGCGGCGACCTCGCGCACGGCGTCCACGACGGACTCGTCCGCGCCGGAGACAGCCGCGAGGTCGAGGCACGCCTGCGCCTGCTCGGGAGTCGCGCCGGTCTCCTCGATCAGCAGCGCCGCGACGGCAGGGCCGCCGATCTTGTCGAGCTTGTCGATGCCGCGCAGCACGCCCTCGACGTCGGTCAGGCCCAGCCCGCGGTAGAACCCCTCGGCGACCTTGCGGTTGTTCACCAGGATGCGCACGGGCGGCAGCCCGACCTCGCGCAGCGTGCCGAGTGCCTCCGCCATGACGAGCGGCAGCTCGACCTCGAAGTGGTACGGCAGGTCCCCCGCGGCGACGACGTCGACGTCCGCCTGCACGAACTCGCGGAACCGGCCGTCCTGGGGACGCTCGCCCCGCCAGACCTTCTGGATCTGGTAGCGGCGGAACGGGAACGCGAGGTGGCCCGCGTTCTCCAGCACGTACCGCGCGAACGGCACCGTCAGGTCGAAGTGCAGACCGAGCCGGCCGCCCCGGTCCGGGCTGTCCGGGTCCTCCTGCAGCCGCGACAGGACGTACACCTCCTTGGAGGTCTCCCCCTTGCGCAGCAGCTGGTCGAGCGGCTCCACGGCGCGCGTCTCGATGCCCGCGAACCCGTGCAGCTCGAACGTCCGGCGCAGCACGTCGAGCACGTGCTGCTCGACGATGCGCCCGTCGGGCAGCCACTCGGGGAATCCGGACAGAGGTGTGGGTCGCGCCATGGGCCCGCAGTCTTCCAGACGACGGCAGCCGCGCCCGACCGCATTCCGCGCGTCAGCGGTCCGGTGCGGTCAGGTACGGGTTGGACCGGAGCTCGGAGGCGACGTCGCTCGTCGGGCCGTGGCCCGGGACGACCACGGTGCGCGGGTCCAGGCGGGACACGAGCTCGCGCAGCGTCGTCGCCATCGTCGCGCCGTCGCCGCCCGGCAGGTCGGTCCGGCCGATCGTGCCCGCGAACAGCACGTCGCCCGTCAGCGCGACGGGACGGTCGTCGCCCGCGTCGAGCAGGTACAGCGTCGACCCCTCGGTGTGCCCGGGAGCGTGCCGCCCCACGACCGTCACCTCGCCGACCTCCCACGTCACGTCGGCGCTGCGGGCCGCGCCCTCGGCGCCGGGGGCGCCGAACGTCTCGACGCGCGTCGGACGCCGGTACGCGCCCACGTCGACCCCGGCCGCGGCCAGCGCCTGCGCGAGCGGACCCGACGGGTCGTGCGACGCCCCGCCCAGCGGGCCGAGCGTGCCGAACGGGTCGTGCAGGCGGTACTCGTCCGCGGCGTGCACCCGCACCGGGACGTCGAGCCCGTCGGCGACGGCCGCCGCGTCCCACGTGTGGTCGGCGTGCCCGTGGGTGAGGTGCACGGCGAGCGGCCGCAGCCCCCGCTCGCGCACCGCGTCGAGCACGGCGGCCGCCGTCCCGGCACCCGGGTCGACCACGACGCACGCGCCGTCGTCGGCCACCACGACCGTGCACCGGGCGGCGAACACGGGGGCCTCGAGCGTCAGGAGCTGCATCCCTGCACGGTAGCCGCGGTCGTCACCAGGAGGTCAGCGCGTGGTCGATGGCTCGACAGGCGCGCGGGCTGCCTAGACTGTCCGGGGTCCCTTCGTGCGGTGCGGCAGGTCGAGAGCCTGCCCCACCTCACCGACGACGCGAGGAGAGTGCGTGTCCAGCAAGCGCGAGCGTGAGCGTGAGTACGAGCGCCGCCGGTACGAGGAGTGGCAGCAGCGCCAGGTCCGGTCCCGCGCACGCCACCACCGTCAGCGGATCATCGCCGGCACCGTCGTCGGAGCGCTCGTCCTGGTCATCGGCATCGCGGCCGCCGTCGTGCTCACCTCCGACGACACCCCGCCGGCCGCCGAGCCCACCACGCCCGTGGACACCGCCGCGCCCGACGCGGCCGCCCGCACCGGCAACGGGGGCGTCGTCCCCGACCCCGCCGCCGCGGAGGACCGCACCTGGACCGGCACCATCCAGCTCGCGCAGGGACCCGTCGAGGTCGAGCTCGACGGCGCCGCCGCGCCCCAGGCCGTCGCGAACTTCGTGACCCTCGCCCGCGAGGGGTACTTCGACGGCACCGGCTGCCACCGCCTCGTCACGTCGGGCATCTACGTGCTGCAGTGCGGCGACCCGACGGCCACCGGCCAGGGCGGCCCCGGCTACTCGTGGGGCCCTGTCGAGAACGCGCCCGCGGACGACGTGTACCCCGCGGGCACCATCGCCATGGCGCGCGTCGGCAACGACGCCAGCTCCATGGGCAGCCAGTTCTTCCTCGTGTACGAGGATTCGCAGATCCCGTCGGACTCGGCGGGTGGTTACACCGTGTTCGGCCGCATCACGTCCGGGTTGGACGTCGTGCAGGCCATCGCTGACGCGGGCACCGTGGAGGGTACGCAGACCCCGGTGGACGACGTCATCATCGAGGGAGTGGAGACCCAGTGACCGAGACCCCCGCTTCGCCGTCCACGCCGGACGAGCCCGCGACCACTCCCCCGCCCGAGGCCGCCGCCGACGCACCTGAGACGACGCCGGTCGTCGAGGACGCCCCGAGCACCCCCGACGGCACCGCTGACGTCTCCACCGACGGCGACGCCGCCGCACCCGCCGGTGCGGTCGACGACGAGCCCGTCGTCGAGGAGCCCGTCGTCGAGGAGCCCGTCGTCGAGGAGGCGTCCGAGGCCGTCGCGAACGAACCTGCGTCGGCCGACGTCAGCGACGACGCGCCGAGCGAGCCCGCCGAGGAGCCCGCCGAGGCGGCGACGGTCACGCCCGACGCGGACGTCGCCGACGAGAGCGCGGACGCCGATGAGCCCGCTGCGGCCACCGCGTCCGCACCGCGCCCGAGCCCCGCCTCGGTCCGTCCCGCGCCCCGGCCCCGACCCGTGCCGCACCCGCCGGCACACCCGGTCGCCGCCTCGCCGACGACCCCCGCGCCGGTCGCCGCCCCGGACGACAGCGCCGAGGCCGTGCACGCCGCGACGTTCGGCTCGGTCGACGACGAGGGCACGGTCACCGTCCGCGAGGCCGCGGGCGAGCGCGTCGTCGGGCAGTTCCCGGGCGCGACGAGCGAGGAGGCGCTGGCGCTGTACGTCCGCCGGTTCCTCGACCTGCAGGCCAAGGTGACGCTCTTCGAGGCGCGCCTGTCGGCGACGGACCTGTCCGTCAAGGAGATCGACCAGACGCTGACGCGCCTGACCGACGAGCTGCGCGAGCCCGCGGCCGTCGGCGACCTCGACGCGCTGCGCGCGCGGCTCGAGGACCTGCGCGGGGTGGCCGCCGAGCGGCGCGCCGCGGCGGAGGCCGAGCGTGCGGCCGCCCGCGAGGCGGCGCTCGTGTCGCGCACGGCGATCGTCGAGCAGGCCGAGAAGATCGCGGCGACCGACCCGTCCCGGATCCAGTGGCGTCCCGCCGGCGAGCAGCTGCGCACGCTCCTCGAGCAGTGGAAGGACGCGCAGCGCTCCGGTCCGCGCCTGGACCGCCCCACCGAGGAGTCGCTCTGGAAGCGGTTCAGCCACGCCCGGACCACGTTCGACCGTGAGCGCCGGCACTTCTTCGCCGAGCTGGAGTCCCGCAACGCCGGGGCGAAGGCCACCAAGGAGGCGCTCGTCGCCGAGGCGGAGAAGCTCCAGTCGAGCACCGAGTGGGGGCCGACCGCGGGCGCGTTCCGCGACCTCATGGCGCGCTGGAAGGCAGCAGGACGCGCGAGCCGTGCCGACGACGACGCCCTGTGGGCCCGGTTCCGCGCGGCGCAGGACACGTTCTTCGCGGCCCGTGACGCACAGGCCGCGGCGACCGACACGGAGTTCCGCGCGAACCTCGAGGTCAAGGAGGCGCTGCTCGTCGAGGCGGAGGCGATCCTCCCGATCCGTGACCTCGCCGCGGCGAAGTCGGCGATCCGGTCGGTCCAGGACCGCTGGGAGGCCGCGGGCAAGGTGCCGCGCAACGACATCCAGCGCGTCGAGGGCCGCCTGCGGGCCGTCGAGTCGGCCATCCGCGACGCCGAGCAGGCGCAGTGGCGTCGCACCAACCCGGAGACGCGCGCCCGCGCCGAGGGTGCCGCGGCGCAGCTCGAGCAGGCGATCGCGGGGCTCGAGGCGGACCTCGACCGCGCGAAGGCCGCGGGCGACGCCCGCCGGATCGCGGACGCGCAGGCCGCGCTCGACGCCCGCCGGGCGTGGCTGGAGCAGGTGCAGCGCGCCGCCGAGGACGCCCGGGGCTGACGCACCCGGTCTCAGGACCACCCGACGCCCACCCGTCCTGTTGCGGACGGGTGGGCGTCGTCGTCCACAGGTCCGTGCGGTGCCACCCACGGAGGCCCGGTCGGGGCCAGTCTGGGCAGCGTGACCTCCGTCCTCGACGCCTACCTTCCCCGCCGGCCCGCGGTCCCGCTGATCGTCCGGCGCCGCGACGTCGGCACGGCCGCCTGGTTCGCGCTGCTGCGCGACGGCGTCCTGCGCCCGCTGTGGACCGACGTCGCGGTGGCCGCCGACCTCGACGTCTCCCCCGCGCTGCGCAGCGCCGCGCTGGCGGACGACGTGCCTCCGGAGGCGGTCGTCGGACGGCGCAGCGCCGCCTGGGTGCACGCGGGCGGCCCTCCGCCGGACAAGGTCGACGTCCTCGTGCGGCCGGGACGCCGCGCGGTGTCCACCGACCGCCGGTCGGCCGCCGAGCAGGCGCTCGTGGCGGACGACGTCGAGTTCGTCGGCCCGCTGCGCGTGACCACGGTCTGCCGCACGGGCACCGACGTCGCCCGCTTCGTGCCCGGCGCGGATGCCTCGCGGATCCTCGTCGAGCTCCTGGGCGCCGGGTTCGACCCGCACGCGGCGCTGCGGCGGCTCGACCGCCTGCCGGGCGGGCGGGGCGTGCGCCGGGCGCGAGCGGTCCTGGAGGGGCTCGACCCTGCGATCGCGCGCGACCCGGCGATCGAGCGCGATCCTGCGACGGTGCGCGACCCAGCGACGTCGCGCGATCCCGCCACCCGCAGCGCCTCGCTCACGCGCGGATGACGGGCTCCTCGGCAGCCTTGGCACCGGTGATGCGGTAGACGTCGAACACGCCCTCGACCTTGCGGACCGCCGCCAGCACCGACGCGAGGTGCGACGGCTCGGCCATCTCGAACACGAACCGCGAGAGGGCAACCCGGTCGCGCGACGTCGAGACGGACGCCGAGAGGATGTTGACGTGGTGGTCGGACAGCACCCGCGTCACGTCCGACAGCAGGCGGCTGCGGTCCAGCGCCTCCACCTGGATCTGCACGAGGAACATCGACGAGCTCGAGTGGGTCCACTTCACGTCGACCATGCGCTCGGGCTGCGACCGCAGCGCGTCGACGTTCAGGCAGTCGCTGCGGTGCACGCTGACGCCCGCACCGCGCGTGACGAACCCGACGATGTCGTCACCGGGGACGGGCGTGCAGCACTTCGCGAGCTTGACCCAGACGTCGTCGACGCCCTTGACGACGACGCCCGGGTCGCCGGTCCGCACGCGACGCGCGGTCGGGCCGGGGCGGGCGGCCTCGGCGAGGTCCTCCTCGGCCGCGGGCTCGCCGCCGAGCGAGTGGACGAGCCGCTGGACGACGGTCGCGGCGGAGACCTGCCCCTCGCCGATCGCCGCGTACAGCGCCGAGACGTCCTGGTAGCGCATCTCATTGGCGAGCGCGACGAGCGACTCGTGCGACAGCAGACGCTGGATCGGCAGGTTCTGCTTGCGCATCGCCTTCGCGATCGCGTCCTTGCCGTGCTCGATCGCCTCCTCGCGGCGCTCCTTGGAGAACCACTGGCGGATCTTGTTGCGGGCGCGCGGGCTCTTGACGAACCCGAGCCAGTCGCGCGACGGGCCCGCCGTCTCCGACTTCGACGTGAAGACGTCGACCACGTCGCCGTTCTCGAGCGCCGAGTCGAGCGGCACCAGCCGACCGTTGACGCGCGCACCCATGGTCCGGTGGCCGACCTCGGTGTGCACCGCGTACGCGAAGTCGACGGGCGTCGACCCGGACGGCAGCCCGATGACGTCGCCCTTGGGCGTGAAGACGTAGACCTCGGACCCGGCGATCTCGAACCGCAGCGAGTCGAGGAACTCCGACGGGTCGGCCGTCTCCTTCTGCCAGTCGACGAGCTGGCGCAGCCACACCATGTCGTTGCCGGCGGGGTCGGTGCCCTGGGAGCCCGCGGCGTTCTTCGCGATCTCCTTGTACTTCCAGTGCGCCGCGACGCCGTACTCCGCGCGCCGATGCATGTCGTGCGTCCGGATCTGGATCTCGACGGGCTTGCCGCCCGGACCGATCACGGTCGTGTGCAGCGACTGGTAGAGGTTGAACTTGGGCATTGCGATGTAGTCCTTGAACCGGCCGGGGACCGGGTTCCACCGCGCGTGCAGGGCGCCGAGCGCCGCGTAGCAGTCGCGCACCGTGTCGACCAGGACGCGCACGCCCACCAGGTCGTAGATGTCGGCGAAGTCGCGGCCGCGCACGATCATCTTCTGGTAGATCGAGTAGTAGTGCTTCGGACGGCCCGTGACGGTCGCCTTGATCTTCGCGGTGCGCAGGTCCGCGCCGACCTGCTCCCGCACGACCGCGAGGTACTCCTCGCGTGCCGGGGCACGCTCGGCGACGAGGTGCACGATCTCGTCGTAGAGCTTGGGGTACAGCGTCGCGAACGACAGGTCCTCGAGCTCCCACTTGATCGTGTTCATGCCGAGGCGGTGCGCGAGCGGCGCGTAGATCTCGAGGGTCTCGCGGGCCTTCTTCTCCGCTGACGCCGACGCGACGAACTTCCAGGTCCGGGCGTTGTGCAGGCGGTCGGCGAGCTTGATGACGAGGACGCGGATGTCGCGGGACATCGCGACGACCATCTTGCGCACGGTCTCGGCCTGCGCGGCGTCGCCGTACGTCACCTTGTCGAGCTTGGTGACGCCGTCGACGAGCATCGCGACCTCGGGCCCGAACTCGCGCCGCAGCTGGTCGAGCGAGTACTCGGTGTCCTCGACGGTGTCGTGCAGCAGCGCGGCCGCGAGCGTCGACGGCGTCATGCCGAGCTCGGCGAGGATCGTCGCGACCGCGACGGGGTGCGTGATGTACGGGTCGCCGCTCTTGCGCAGCTGCCCGCGGTGCGCCTTCTCGGCGACGACGTACGCCTGCTCGACGACCGCGAGGTCGGCCTTCGGGTGGTTGGTCCGCGCCGCCTGGAGGACGGGCTCGAGGGCGGGGAACGCGGGACCGGACCGCTGGCCGAACCGGACGAGCCGGGACCGGACGCGGCTCGACGCCGACGCGTTGGCGTCGGTACCGACATCCTGGGCGGACGCCTCGGGTGCGCGCACGTCGTCGCTCATCGCGCCCCTCCCGCCGCCGCAGTCGTCGTCCCCTGACGCCGGGACGTCGCGGCGCTCACCGGCGGGACGTCCGACCCGCGGGGACCGGATCGCAGCAGTCTACGTCGGCACCGCTGCTCGGACCGACAGGGGGCGGACGCCGACGACCGTCGGTGTCCCGTCCCGGCTGACCTGCGGGGCAGGGTCAGGGCACCCGGACGAGCACGTCGACCGGCAGCCCACCGAGACGCGCCCGGCCGTCGAGACCCTCGAGCTCGACGAGGAAGGACAGCCCCACGACCTCGGCACCGCACCGCTCGAGCAGCGCGACGGTGGCCGCCGCGGTCCCGCCCGTCGCGAGCACGTCGTCGATCACCAGGACGCGGGCGCCCTCCGGCACCGTGAACGGGTGGATCTCGACGGACGCGTGCCCGTACTCGAGCTCGTAGTGCTCGACGGCGGTGGGGCCCGGCAGCTTCCCGGCCTTGCGCACCGGGAGCAGGCCCGCACCGAGGGCCACCGAGACGGGGGCGGCGAGCAGGAACCCACGCGCCTCCATGCCCGCGACGAGGTCGACGCCCTCGGGTGCGGCCGCCGCCATGGCCTCGACGACGCCGGCGAACGCCGGTCCGTCGGCCAGGAGCGGCGTGATGTCGCGGAACAGCACGCCGGGCTGCGGGTAGTCGGGCACGAGCCGCACGAGCTCGTCGATGCGCGCCAGGACGTCGGCGCGACCCGTGGGAGCGCCCGAGGGCGCTCCCACGGCTGCGCCGCCGGCGGCGGGGAGGCCCGTCATCGACGTCGCTTCGGCTGAGCGGCGACGCCCTGGTGCGACCCGGGGCGCAGCTGGCCGGTCGCGTGGACGGTCCCGACGAGCGCGGGGACGCCCTCACCGGCACCGGCCGCGGCGCGCGCGGCGAGCACCTTCGCGGTGTGGTCGCGCAGCGCGGGCTCCCGCTCGCGCAGCCACACCTCGACGGGCGTCGCGAGGAAGATCGACGAGAACGTGCCGACGAGCATGCCGACGAACAGCGCGAGCGCGATGTCGCGCAGCGTCCCGGCACCCAGCACGAACGCGCCGACGAAGAGGATCGACGCGACGGGCAGCAGGGCCACGACGGACGTGTTGATCGACCGGACCAGCGTCTGGTTGACGGCGAGGTTCGCCCGTTCGGCGTACGTGAACCGCGACTGGTCGAGCGTGTCAGCGGTGTTCTCCCGGACCTTGTCGAAGACCACGACCGTGTCGTAGATCGAGTACCCGAGGATCGTCAGGAAGCCGATCACGGTCGCCGGGGTGACCTCCCAGCCGACGCCCGCGTACACGCCCGCCGTGATGATGAGGTCGTGGAACAGCGCGACGAGCGCGGCGACCGCCATCCGCCAGTTGCGGAAGTAGATCGTCATGACGATCGTCACGAACAGCAGGAAGACGAGGATGCCGGTGATCGCCTTGCGCGAGATGTCGGCGCCCCACGACGGGCCGATGAACGACGTCGTGACCTGCTCCTCGGGCACGGAGAACGCGTCGGCGAGGGCGCCCTGCATCTCCTCGACCTCGTCGTTCGTCAGCTCCGCAGTCTGGATCCGCAGGCTCTCCGACCCGACGGTCGTCACCTTGGGCGACTCCTCGGGGGCGTGCTCCAGGACGGTGTCGATCGCGAGCTGCTGGTCGAGGTCGGACACACCGGAGACGACGAACTGCGAGCCGCCCCGGAACTCGATGCCCGGGTTGAGGCCCGGCTTGACGAGCAGCACCGCGGAGATCGCGACGAGGATCGCGGAGATCGTGAACCAGAGGCGACGGCGTCCGACGATGTCGTACGACCGACGGCCCGTGTAGAGGTCGTTGCCCCACTGGGCGAATCCGACGGCCATCAGTGCTCGTTCCCCTCGGTGCGCCCGGTGCCGGGCTCGGACGACGTCGACGTGTCCGCTGCCGGACCTGACGGCTCGGGCGGCGGTGCGTCGGCCTCGCGGGCGGCGCGCGCGGCGGCGCGGCGCTCGGCGATCGTCGTGCCGGACGCGGCGGGGGCGCTCGACCCCGTGCCGCTGCCGACGCCCACGGGCACACGCTCGGCGTCCGCCTTGGCGGACTTCTCCGTGGTGCTGGGGCTGACGACGCGCCCACGGCCCGCGTACCGGGGCACGTCCACACCGAGGCGGTGCGGGTCGAGCCCGGACAGCGGGTGACCGCCGCCGAAGAACTTGGTGCGGGCGATGATCGACATCATCGGGTGCGTGAAGAGGAACACGACGACGACGTCGATGAGGGTCGTCAGGCCGAGGGTGAAGGCGAAGCCCCGGACGCCGCCGACGGCGAGCACGTAGAGCACGACGGCCGCGATGAAGTTCACGGCGTCCGACGCCAGGATCGTGCGGCGTGCCCGCTCCCAGCCGCGCTCCACGGCCTGCTGCAGGGTGCGACCCTCGCGCAGCTCGTCGCGGATGCGCTCGAAGTACACGATGAACGAGTCCGCGGTGATGCCGATGGCGACGATGAGGCCGGCGACGCCGGGCAGCGACAGCCGGTACCCCTGTGTCCACGACAGCAGCGTGATGACGCCGTACGTGATGACCGCGGCGACGACGAGCGAGGCGACCGTGAGCAGGCCGAGCGCGCGGTACTGGAACATCGAGTAGATGACGACCAGCACCAGTCCGATGAGGCCCGCGATGAGGCCCTTCTCGAGCTGCTCGGAGCCGAGCGTCGCGGAGATCTGCTCCTCGCTCTGCACCGTGAACGACAGGGGCAGCGAGCCGAAGTTCAGCTGGTTGGCGAGCGTGATCGACGACTCCTGCGTGAAGTCGCCCGAGATCTCCGCCTTGCCGTTGGAGATGATCGTGCCGGGGTCGAGACCGGGCGCCGAGATGACGAGGCCGTCGAGGACGACCGCGAAGCGGTTCTGCGGCTCCGACAGGCCCTGCAGTCGCGTGGTGACCGCGGTGAACTGGTCGGTGCCCTTCGAGGTGAACTCGAGGTTGACGACGCGCTCACCCGTGAAGGCACCCGAGGACGTCTGGCGCAGGCCGGCGTTCGCGCTGGAGATCTCCTGGCCCTCGATCTCGACCGGTCCGAGGATGTACTTCGTCGTGCCGTCGGGGTCGCACGTGACGAAGGCCTTCTCGGGGTCGCCGGGCGCACCACCGGTCTGGTTCACAGGGTCGGTGCAGTCGAGGGCGTCGAACTGCGCCTGGACCGCGGGCGTGATGTAGTACGCCGCGTCGCTCGGGCTGTCCGGCGCCGCCTTCGTGGGCGTGTCGGACGCGGGCGCCGACGCACTGGGCGTCGGCTCCGGCGCCGCGGCGGCGTCGGGCGCCGTCTCCTCCGTGGCGGCCTCGTCAGCCGCGGCACCGTCCGTCGCGGTGTCGTCCACGCCCTCGGTGGCCTGGGCCGTCGCGGTGGGCTCGGGGGCCGCCGCGCCGTCGCCGACGGGGGTCGGCGCCCCCGCCACCAGGACGGGGCGGAACTCCATCTGCGCCGACGTCCGGACCAGCTCGAGCGTCTCCTCGCTCGGCGTGCCCGGGAGCGCGACCACGATGTTGTTGCTGCCCTGGCTGGTGATCTCGGCCTCGGCGACACCCGAGGAGTCGACCCGCTGCCGGATGACCTGGATCGCCTGGGAGATGGTCTCCGAGGTGATGTCACCCGTGTCCTCGGCGACCGGCCGCAGGATGATCTGCGTGCCGCCCTCGAGGTCGAGCGCCAGGTTCGGCGTCCACGTCGCGGTGGAGTTCTGGGTGCCGGCGAAGAGCGTGCCGAACAGCGCCACGATCAGCAGCCCGAGCCACAGGAGCGTGCGGGCCGGCCGGTGACGGCGGGTTGGAGGGGCCAACGGAGTCTTCTCTCGTGCGCGCACCGGTCACCCAGGTGACCGGTGGGGTCCAGGCCCGGGCGTCGTCACCCGGGCCGTGCGGTTACTTGGTGTCCGGCTCGTCGTCCTTCTTGCGCAGGACGGGCGGGAGCGAGGACAGGTCGTCCGGGACGTCGATGACCTCGTCGTTCGCCCGGGCGATGCGGTCGGCATCGGTCGTGGCGTCGTCGGGGGTGTCGTCGTCGTCCTCGTCGGCGGGGGTCTCCTCCACCGGCGGGTCGATGCGCTTGGCGATCGCGGCGCGGATCCAGCGCGTCTGCGAGCCGGGCGTGGACTCGACGGTGATGACGTCGCCGTCGACCTCGACCACGGTGCCGAACAGGCCGGAGCCGGTCATGATCTCGTCGCCGGGGGCCAGGTTGTTCCGGAACTCCTGGGCCGCCTTCTGCTGCTTGCGGGTGCGGCTCGACATGAGCCAGAACGCGCCGAAGGCGAGGGCGAGGATGACGAGAAAGGTGGGGTCCACGACTGGTACGGCTCCGATCGAGTGATGTGTCCGCCGCAGTCTAGGCGCAGCGGCTCGCCGCTCCAACGTCCGGAGGCCGGGAGGGGTTCCCGGATCGGGCGACGGGCGTGCCGGCACCGGCCGGCCGGTCGGCGACGACCGGACGCCACCCGGGTCGCCCTGACCTCGTCCGCAGCCGGGCGCCTAGCCGAACAGGGTCCCTGGGCCCGCGGCCGGGGTCAGACCGAGGTGCTCCCACGCCCCGGGCAGCGCGACACGTCCCCGGGGTGTGCGGCCGATCAGCCCCTCGCGGACGAGGAAGGGCTCGGCGACCGTCTCGACCGTCTCGGGCTCCTCGCCGACGGCGACCGCGAGCGTCGTGAGCCCGACCGGTCCTCCCCCGAACCGTGTGCACAGCGCGGTGAGGACCGCCCGGTCCAGCCGGTCGAGCCCGAGCTCGTCGACCTCGTAGACCTCGAGGGCCGACTGCGCGGCGGCGAGGCTCAGCGTGCCGTCGCCCCGCACCTCCGCCCAGTCGCGCACCCGGCGCAGCAGGCGGTTCGCGATGCGGGGCGTGCCCCGCGACCGCGACGCGATCTCGGCCGCTGCGGCGGCGTCGAGCGGAGCACCGAGCAGCCCGGCGGAGCGCAGCAGGACGCGCTCGAGCTCGTGGGTCTCGTAGAAGTCGAGGTGGCCGGTGAAGCCGAACCGGTCGCGCAGCGGCGCGGGCAGGAGTCCCGCGCGGGTCGTCGCGCCGACCACGGTGAACGGCGGCAGGGCGAGCGGGATCGCGCTCGCACCCGCGCCCTTGCCCACGACGACGTCGACGCGGAAGTCCTCCATCGCGACGTAGAGCAGCTCCTCGGCGGGCCGCGCGAGCCGGTGGATCTCGTCGAGGAACAGCACCTCGCCCTCCTCGAGCGAGGACAGCACGGCGGCCAGGTCGCCCGCGTGCTGGATCGCCGGGCCGCTCGTCACGCGCAGCGACGTGCCGAGCTCGGCGGCGATGATCATCGCGAGGGTCGTCTTGCCGAGGCCGGGCGGGCCCGACAGCAGCACGTGGTCCGGTGCGCGGCCGCGCCGGCGTGCGGCTTGCAGCACGAGCGAGAGCTGGTCGCGCACGACCCGCTGCCCCACGAACTCGTCGAGCGAGCGGGGTCGCAGCGCGGCCTCGGCGGCACGCTCGAGGTCGTCGGCGCCGCTGTGCACGAGCGACTCGGCGGGCAGCCGCTCGGTCGTGAGCTCGTCGTCGGGCGCGTCAGCCATGCCCACCGCCGAGCGTGCGCAGGGCCGCGCGCAGCACCCCGGCGACCTCGTCGGCGGCGACCGGGCCGGGCGTGTCCTCCAGGACGGACGCGACGGCGTCGCCCGCGGACTTGGCCGTCCAGCCGAGCCCGACGAGGGCCTCGACGACCTGGTCCCGACGGTCGTCGACGGCTGCGGCGGCCACCGGGGACGCTCCCGACGTCGGCGCGGGCGCGCCCAGCCGGTCGCCGAGCTCCAGGACGATCCGCTGCGCGCCCTTGCGCCCGATCCCGGGCACGCGCATGAGCGCCGCGAGGTCCTCCCCCGCGACCGCCCGGCGCAGGCCGTCGGGCGTGTGCACCGCGAGCATCGCCAGGGCCAGGCGCGGGCCGACGCCCGACACGGTCTGCACGACCTCGAAGACCTCCCGCTCGTCGGCGTCCGCGAACCCGAACAGCGTCAGGGAGTCCTCGCGCACGACGAGCGACGTCGCGAGCAGGGCCTCCGACCCGACGCGCAGCCCGGCGAGCGTCGCGGGCGTCGCCTGCACGAGCATGCCGACGCCGCCGACCTCGACCACGGCAGCGTCGAGGCGCACCGCCTGGACCGTCCCCCGCACCGACGCGATCACCGTCGACCCTCTTCCGTCGTCCCGTCCGTCACGCGGCTACTCTCGCACACCGAGCCGAACACCTGTACGACGGACACGCGCGTCAGCCGCGGCGGCGGGCCGCCTGCTCGGCCGCGGCCCACGCGCTCTGCGCGGCGGTCATCGAGCCGGGTGCGCGCTGCGGTGCGCCGAGGGCGCCGGCGGGCCGCCACAGGTGGCAGATCGCGAGCGCGAGCGCGTCCGCGGCGTCGGCGGGCCGGGGCAGCTCGTCGAGGTCGAGGATGCGCGCGACCATCGTCTGGACCTGGGCCTTCTCCGCCCGGCCGTACCCGGTGACCGCGGCCTTGACCTCGCTCGGCGTGTGCAGCGCGACCGGGATGCGGCGGCGGGCCGCCGCGACCATCGCGATCCCCGCGACCTGCGCGGTGCCCATGACGGTCCGGACGTTGTGCTGGGCGAACACCCGCTCGACCGCCACGGCGTCAGGAGCGTGCTCCTCGAGCCACTCCTCGATGACGCGCTCGATCGTCAGCAGGCGCTGGTCGACCTCACCGTCGACCGGGGACCGGGCCACCCCGACCGCCACGAGCCGCGAACGGCGGACGGGCAGGCCGTCGACCACGCCGAGACCGCACCGGGTCAGGCCGGGGTCGACTCCGAGGACGCGCACGCTCGTATGGTCGCAGCCGCCCGGGTCGATCCCCGGGAGGCCGCGCGCCTGTCGTCAGTCGTCCTCGAGCTCCGCCATGACCTCGTCGGACGCGTCGAAGTTCGCGAAGACGTTCTGCACGTCGTCCGAGTCCTCGAGCGCGTCGATGAGGCGCAGGATCTTGCGGGCGCCGTCGGCGTCGACCTCGATCTGCGTCGACGGCCAGAAGACGACGTCGGCCGAGTCGTACTCGATGCCGGCGTCCTGCAGCGACGTGCGGACCGGCACCAGGTCGGTCGCCTCGCTCAGCACCTCGAACGACTCGCCGAGGTCGTTGACCTCCTCGCCGCCCGCCTCGAGCACGGCCTCCATGACGGCGTCCTCGTCGGTGCCCTCCTTGGGGACGATGACGACGCCCTTGCGGCTGAAGATGTAGGACACCGAGCCGGGGTCGGCCATCTGCCCGCCGTTGCGGGTGAACGCGACGCGCACGTCGGACGCCGCACGGTTGCGGTTGTCCGTGAGGCACTCGACCAGGACCGCGACGCCGCCGGGGCCGTAGCCCTCGTACATGATCGTCTGGTAGTCGGCGCCGCCGGCCTCCTGACCGGAGCCGCGCTTGAGCGCGCGGTCGATGTTGTCGTTCGGGACCGACGACTTCTTCGCCTTCTGGATGGCGTCGAACAGCGTCGGGTTGCCCGCGGGGTCACCACCGCCCGTGCGGGCGGCCACCTCGATGTTCTTGACCAGCTTCGCGAAGAGCTTGCCGCGCTTCGCGTCGACGACGGCCTTCTTGTGCTTGGTGGTGGCCCACTTGGAATGACCCGACATCGGCTCTGCCTACCCCTGGCTCTCGCGGACGATCTCGACGAACAGACGGTGCACCCGGGTGTCCCCCGTGACCTCCGGATGGAAGGACGTCACGAGCAGCGGACCCTGGCGGACCGCGACGATCCTACCGGCGGCCGGACCCGACTCGACGCGTCCGACGACGCTCGCGGCCGGGCCGACCTCCTCGACCCACGGCGCGCGGATGAACACGGCGTGCAGCGGGCCGTCCTCGACCCCCTCGATCGACAGGTCGGTCTCGAACGAGTCGACCTGACGGCCGAACGCGTTGCGGCGCACGGTGACGTCGACGCCGCCGAGCGTGCGCTGCCCCTCGATCCCGCCGAGCACCCGGTCGGCGAGCAGGATCATGCCCGCGCACGACCCGTACGCCGGCATGCCGTCGCGCAGCCGCCGCTGCACGGGCTCGAACAGGTCGAACGCGCGCAGCAGCTTGTCGATCGTCGTCGACTCCCCGCCGGGGATGACGAGCGCGTCGACGGCGTCGAGCTCGGCGACGCGGCGCACGGGCACGGCCGTCGCCCCCTCGGTCGACAGGGCGTGCACGTGCTCGCGCACGTCTCCTTGCAGGGCGAGGACTCCGACGGTCACGGTCACGGTCGGCGATCCTAGTTCGCCTCGACGAGCCGTCCCGTGCGCGCCCGGTCCCCGGTCGTCTGGCCGGGCTCGCCGGCGGTGACGGCCTGGCCGGGCTCGCCGGCGGTGACGGCGTCGACGAGCCGCGCGAGGCCCGCGCGCAGGGCGTCGGGCGCGGCGGCGAGGCTGACGCGGACCTGTCCGTGGGCGGCCGTGCCGAACGTCGAGCCCGGCGCGACGGCCACCTGCCGCTCGGCGAGCAGGCGCAGCGCGAACGCGTCGGTGTCGTCCTGGCCGACGTCGACCATGAGGTAGAACGCCCCCTCGGGCCGGACGTAGCCGAGGCCCGCGGCGTCGAGCAGCGCGACGGCCTCGTCGCGGCGCGCACGGTACGACGCCACCGCGGCGGCGACGTGGTCCTGCGGCCCGGTCAGCGCGGCGAGCGCGGCGTGCTGACCGACGGCCGACGGGCACGCGATCGTCGCCTCCGCGAGGTGCCCGAGCGTCTCGACGAGCTCGTGGCGGGGCGTCGCGAGGTACCCGATGCGCCAGCCGGTCATCGCGTACGTCTTCGACAGGCTGTGCTGCACGACGACCCGGCCGTCGGTGTCGAACGCGGCGGGGCTGACGTGGGGGGCGCCGAACGTCACGGCCTCGTAGCACTCGTCGGACAGGACCCACAGGTCGTGGCGGCGCGCGACGTCGACGAGGCCCGCGACGACGTCGGCCGGGTAGACCGCGCCCGTGGGGTTGTTCGGGGAGCACACGACGATCGCGCGCGTGCGCGGCCCGATCGACGCCTCGACCTCGGCGACGTCCGGCACGTAACCGGCCTCCGCCGCGGTGCGGTAGGTGCGCACGACAGCCCCCACGGACACGGCGGCCATCGCCCAGTTCGGGAACATCGGGTCGGGCAGCAGGATCTCGTCGCCGGGCCCGAGCAGCGCGGCCATCGTCATGGTGAGGCCGTGCATCGCGCCGTGCGTGACGACGACGTCGTCGGGGGCCGTGGCGCGGCCGGACACGCGGGCGACGCGCTCGGCGGCGACGGCGCGCAGGTCCGCGAGGCCGGTGCTCGCGGTGTATCCGGCGAGGCCGTCGTGGGCGGCGCGGGCGGCGGCGTCGACGACGTGCGCCGCGGGGGCCGTGTCGGGCTCACCGATCTCGAGGTGCAGCGCAGCCGGGTCGCGGTGCGCGAGCTCCATGAGCAGTCGGATGCCGCTGCGAGGGATGTGCAGCGCCGGGGAGGTCGGGGCGAGGGTGGGCATCCCCCGACGGTACACACCGACGTTACTCATCAGTACGGCCGGGTCGGTGCCGCGGCTCGGTCCAGCGCCCGGTCGGCGGTGTGCCGTCGACCGTCAGGTCTCGCGGGCCAGACCGAGGTGCCGCACCGTGCCGTCCCAGCCCGACGCCAGGTCGCGCACGAGCGCGGCCAGGCCCACCGGGAAGACCTCGATGTCGACGACCGCGAGCTCGTCGAGCGGCCACCAGCGCAGCTCGTCGAGCACCCCGGCCTCGAGCTCGGTCCAGCCGTCCCGGCTCAGCTCGCCGACCTGCGACGAGTGCACGCGCGCGAGGAACAGCTCCTCGTCCTGGCGGCAGTGCTGTGCGAAGAAGTCGAAGATCGCGGACCGCGTGAGCACGGGCCCCTCGAGGGCTGCAGGGTCCAGGACGATGCCCGTCTCCTCGCGGACCTCGCGCAGGGCCGCCGCGGCGGCGTCCTCACCGTCGTCGATGCCACCGCCGACGGTGAACCACCAGCTCCGCTCGGGCTGGTCGACGTCGTGCCCGCGCATCAGCAGCACACGGTCGTGCTCGTCGAGCAGGATCACGCGGGCCGCACGGCGGAACAGCAGCCCGTCCGGGCCCGGCCGCCACTCGGGCCCGAGCCCGTGCACCGGTCCCCCGCCGTCCGCGTGCCCGCGGGCCGGCAGGTCGGACGCCGGCAGGCCGAGGGCCGCGGACGACTCGACGTCGCCCGCGGCCCCGGGACCGCTGTGCTCCTGGGTCACCAGCCCCGCTCGGCGAGGCGGTGCGGCACCGGCACGTCGTCGACGTTGATGCCGACCATGGCCTCGCCCAGGCCGCGCGAGACCTTGGCGATGACGTCCGGGTCGTCGTAGAACGTCGTGGCCTTGACGATCGCGGCCGCGCGCTCCGCGGGGTTGCCCGACTTGAAGATGCCGGAGCCGACGAACACGCCCTCGGCACCGAGCTGCATCATCATCGCGGCGTCGGCCGGGGTCGCGATGCCGCCGGCGGTGAACAGCACGACGGGCAGCTTGCCCGCGGTCGCGACCTCCTTGACGAGGTCGTACGGCGCCTGCAGCTCCTTGGCGGCCAGGTACAGCTCGTCCTCGGGCAGCGAGGTGAGGCGGCGGATCTCGTCGCGCAGCGTGCGCATGTGGGTCGTCGCGTTCGAGACGTCGCCCGTGCCGGCCTCGCCCTTCGAGCGGATCATCGCGGCGCCCTCGGTGATGCGGCGCAGCGCCTCGCCCAGGTTGGTCGCACCGCAGACGAACGGCACGGTGAACGCCCACTTGTCGATGTGGTGCGCGAAGTCCGCGGGCGTGAGCACCTCGGACTCGTCGACGTAGTCGACGCCGAGCGACTGCAGCACCTGCGCCTCGACGAAGTGGCCGATGCGCGCCTTCGCCATGACGGGGATGGAGACGGTCGAGATGATGCCGTCGATGAGGTCGGGGTCGCTCATGCGGGCCACGCCACCCTGGGCGCGGATGTCCGCGGGCACGCGCTCGAGCGCCATGACGGCGACGGCGCCGGCGTCCTCGGCGATCTTCGCCTGCTCGGGCGTGACGACGTCCATGATGACGCCGCCCTTGAGCATCTCCGCCATGCCGCGCTTCACGCGGGCCGTCCCGACGGCGCCGGCGGCCGGCTCGTGCGTCGTGGTGGTCGGCTGGCTGTTCTCGCTGGTCACGTCGAGCCTCACAGATGTGGTGCGGGTGTGGAGGTGGGCGAGGCGCCCGTCCGGTCATCGTAGTCCGTCGGGCACGGCGTCCCGGCGCCCGTCTCAGCCCGTCTCAGGGCTGGGCCAGGGCTGGGCCGGGACGGGTGAGGACGCGGGTCAGGCGCGGCCGGGGCCGTCGCCGGCGGGCCGCCCCTCGCCGGCGCGCGCGCCCGGCCGGCCGAGGGCGGCAGGCCACTCGTCGTCCAGCTCGAGCGTGCGCGGCGCCGGTGCGTGGCCCGCGAG
>NZ_BIMR01000012.1 GCF_004306155.1 Cellulomonas biazotea | reverse complement strand
CTCGACGGTGGGCGCCGAGGCGCCGGGCTCGAGCGGTCCGAGGACCGCGCCGAGCCCGAGGCCGAGGCCGAGTGACGCGGCCAGCAGGGCGCCGAACCCAGCGAGCCGACCGGCGGTACTCACGCCGTCGCGCCGGTCAGGGCGTAGCCGGCCTCGTCGACGGCCGCGCGGACGGCGTCGACATCGAGCGGCTCGTCGCTGGCGACCGTCAGCTTGGACTCGCCACCGGTGACGAGCTCGATCGTCACGTCCTTGACTCCGGCGAGCTTGCTCACCTCGTCGGTGACCGAGGACACGCAGTGCCCGCACGTCATCCCGGTGACCCCGTAGGTGGTGGTGCTCATCTCGACTCCTTGTGGTGGAACGGTGCGTCGACCGGTCGGACGACGCGGGGCGGCGGGGTGCGCCGCACGATGGGGGAGCCCGTGGAGGACCGTCGACCGGCCTCCGTCAAGAGGGCTGGAGCGTTCACGTCTCTGCCCGCCCCGCGGATGCCGGCTCCACCGATACCCGGGCGTCGGGCTTCGAGGCCTTCGGCTCGGCGGTCGCGCCCGGAAGGCGCAGCCGCCGCAGGAGCAAGGCGTTCACCGCGACGATGACGGATGAGCCGGACATGGAGAGAGCGGCGATCTCCGGGCTCAGAGACAGGCCGAGCGAGGGGTAGAACACCCCTGCCGCGATCGGCAGCGCGACGGCGTTGTAGCCGATCGCCCAACCGAGGTTCTGCCGCATCTTGCGCACCGTGCCCCGGCCGAGGCGCAACGCCACCGGGACGTCCAACGGGTCGGACCGCATGAGGACGACGTCGGCCGTCTCGATGGCCACGTCGGTCCCCGCACCGATCGCGATGCCGAGGTCGGCGGTCGCGAGGGCAGGCGCGTCGTTGACCCCGTCGCCCACCATGGCCACACGGCGGCCGGCGTGCTGGAGCTCGGCGACCTTCGCCGCCTTGTCGCCGGGGAGGACCTCCGCGATGACCGTGTCGATCCCGAGCTCGTCTGCGATACGCCGTGCGGTCGACTCGTTGTCGCCCGTGAGCATCACGACGCGCGTCCCCGCGTCGTGCAGCGCGGCGACGGCTGCGGGAGCGGTGGGCCGCGGTGCGTCGGCGAGGGCGAAGACGGCGACGGCCCGGCCATCGACAGCCACGACGATCGCCGTGCGACCGGCCGCCGCGAGGCGGTCCCGCTCCGTGTCGAGTGACCCGAGCGTGACGCTCTCGGCGACCATGAGGCGGTAGTTCCCGACGGCGACGCGCCGGCCGCCGACCTGCGCGGTCGCACCGTGGCCGGGCACGTTGACGAATCCTGTCGCGGCCACCTCGGGCGCACCCTCGGCCTCCGCGTAGCGGACGACGGCCCGGGCGAGGGGGTGCTCCGACTCCCGCTCGACCGAGCGCACGAGCGCGAGCAGCTCCTCTGTGTCGATGCCGTCGATGACGACGTCGGTGACCTCGGGCTGGCCGACGGTGAGAGTCCCCGTCTTGTCGAGCACCACCGTGTCGATGCTCGCGGCGGCCTCCAGCGCGGACGCGTTCTTGAACAGGATGCCGCGCTTGGCGCCCAGCCCGGTGCCGACCATGATCGCGGTCGGTGTCGCGAGGCCGAGCGCGTCGGGGCAGGTGATGACGACGACCGTGATGGCGAAGAGCATCGCCGTGGGCGCGCTCGCCCCCGCCAGGATCCACACGAGGAACGTCGCCGCTCCGCCGGCGAGCGCTACGAGCACGAGCCAGGACGCGGCCCGGTCGGCCAGCCGCTGCCCGGGCGCCCTAGAGTTCTGCGCCTGCTGCACGAGGGCCACGACCTGAGCCAGCGCGGTGTCTGCCCCGACCTTCGTCGCACGGGCGCGCATGACGCCGGTCGTGTTGATCGAGGCACCGATCAGCTCTTCGCCGACTTCCTTCGCCACCGGCAGGCTCTCCCCGGTCACCATCGACTCGTCCACCTCGGACTCGCCGGACTCGACCACGCCGTCGACCGGGATCTTGGACCCCGGCCGGATCAGCAGCAGGTCCCCGACCTGGACGTCGCTCGTCGGCACGTCGACCTCGACGCCGTCCCGGACGACGACGGCGGTAGCAGGCGCCAGCTCGAGCAGCGTGCGGACCGCGTCGTTCGCCCCGCCTCGCGCACGCATCTCCACCCAGTGACCCAGCAGGACGAAGGTGGCCAGCACGCTCGCAGCCTCGTAGAAGACCTCCCCGCCACCGGTCAGCGTCACGCCGAGGCTGTAGAGCCAGCCGGTCCCGACGCCGACGGCAACCAGCACCATCATGTCCAGCGCGCGTGCACGCAGGGCCCGGTAGGCGCCGTCGAAGAAGATCCACGCGGAGTAGAAGATGACCGGCAGGGACAGGAGCAGCGCGAAGACGTCGTCGCGAAGCCCGAACGGGGCGGGTGCCGTGAACCCGATCAGCTCCCGGCCGATCGGTGACCACAGCGTGATCGGGACCGACAGCACGAGTGCGACGAGAAAACGGTTGCGCATGTCCCGCGCCATGTCGGCGATGGAGCCGCCCCCGTGGTGACCGCCGTGCCCCATGGCGTCATGCGGCGACGGCATCACCTGCGCACCGTGGCCGTGCCCGTGGCCGAGCTCCGTCACAGTCGATCCGTGCTCCGCAGGGTGCTGCTGGTCGGACGTCGTTCCGGTCACGCCCTCGAGGGGCGCCCTGGCGCTCGACATCGGCTCGCACACGTGCTCCGGCACGGACTCACCTCGGCAGTGGTAGCCGCACTCGCGCACCCAGTCGGTGAGCTGCGGCACGGAGGTACGCCTCGGGTCGAAGGTCACGCTGGCGGTCTGTGCCGCAGCGTTAGCGTCGACCGCGATCACGCCGGGCCGGCGCGACAGCGCCCGCTCGACCGATCCTGCCGACGTCGCCCAGTGGAGCCCTCCGACCTCGAGGACGGCCGTCTGGTGATCCATCGCCGTGTCCCTTCAGTCGTCGTCCAGTCATTGCTGCGACCGCGCCATGCCCGACGCCGCCGAATACCCCCAGGGGGTATGTCACGGTAACGCGAGGCTCCGCTCTTCTACTCCCGCGCTTCCATGAAGATTCGATTGAGAGCGGCGTCCGGCGGTCCGCTGCGCCCTTGACGTTCCTCAAGTCTCGGCGTTCTCGGTCGATCGACGAGACGAGGAGAGGTGCTTCGTGGACGCAATCGTGGGTATCGCTCACCGCATGGCGGAGATCCGCAGCAGCCTGCAGGCCGTCGCTCCGACGACCATGGTGGCGAGTCGGGCGGCACGGAGCGGCTCCAGCAGCGCGACGGCCTTCGTGGCGGCGCTGGAGTCCGCTGTGACGGCGTCGTCGGCCACGTCGACCGCGCGCAACGCCGACGGAGTCCCCCCCGACCTGGCGCGCTACGGCAACGGCCGGATCCCCGCCGACGCGCTCGCCACCGTCGGCGGTACGTCGCACCGCCTGTGGGCACCGGCCGCGCAGGCCTTCGACACAATGCTGGCTGCGGCAGCCCGTGACGGTGTGCGGCTCGACATCACCGACTCCTACCGCTCCTACGACGGTCAGGTCGACGTTGCCGCGCGCAAGGGTCTGTACTCGCAGGGCGGCCTCGCTGCAGAGCCCGGGACGAGCCCGCACGGCTGGGGGCTGGCCCTCGACCTCGCTCCTACCGACCGTGCGGTGGGATGGCTGCGCGCAAACGCAGGCGCGTACGGCTTCGTCGAAGACACACCCCGAGAGCCGTGGCACTGGGTGTACGCCCGCTGAGGCGATCCGCCGGGCTTGAGCGAGTCTTCATGTGCCATCACCCCTGACTTGATCCCAGCCCGGCAGCATCGAGGACGTGCGGCCGTCCGGTCGCGGCTCTGGGGGTGCCCACCATGCTCGACGTCGCCTCGTCACCCGGCGTGTGGGTGGTCGTGCCTGTCGTCTTCGTCGCGGTCACCGTCGCCGTCTGGGCGATCGCCCGCCTCTTCCCGACGCGGCCACGCAGGGTCGCCGAGCGCCCCTGGTCATACCACCGGCGCTGACGTCTGTCAGGCCGCCGGCAGGGTCACGGTGAACGTGGCACCGCGATCGGTTCCCGCGCTCGCCGCGCGGATGGAGCCGCCATGGGCCTCGACGAGCGCCTTGCTGATGGCCAGGCCGATGCCTGAACCACCACTCGCACGGTCTCGTGCGGTCCCGACGCGGTAGAAGCGGTCGAAGACGTGCGCGAGATGCTCAGGTGGGATACCCGCGCCTGTGTCGGTCACGACGAGGCGGATGCCGTCACCCTCGCGTTCGGCTCGGACGACGATCTCGCCACCGCTCGGCGTGTGGCGCAGCGCATTGGTGACGAGGTTGTCCATCACCTGCGACATGCGGTGACGGTCAGCGAGTACGGCTGCGAGGCCGGGCTCGGCGATTCCTCTGAGGGCGACGCCCCGGGCGAGCGCGCGTTCCTGCGCAGCGTTCACGGCGGCGTCGACGAGCTCACCGGGCTGTGTCGGCGTGGCGTCGAGGATGACGTCGCCCGCCTCGGCGTGTGTGACCGCGGCGAGGTCGGCGGCCAGCCGGGTCAGGCGGTCGGCCTGTTCCTGCAGGACGGCAATGGTGGTCTGGTCGAGCGGCTGGACGCCATCCTCGACCGCTTCGAGGTAGCCCTTGATGGTGGCGACCGGCGTCCGGACTTCGTGCGCGAGGTCCGCGAGAAGCCGTCCTCGGAGCCGCTGCGCCTCCTCGAGCCGGTCGGCGAGCCGGTTGAAGGACTCGGAGAGGTCGTCGAACTCGGCGCCGAGGCCGGGCGACGGGACGCGCACGTCGTAGTGCCCGGCACCGAGTGAGGTAGCGGCGGTCGACACCGCTGACAGGGACCCGCCGATCCGTCGGGTCAGGACCAGGCTCACCGCCGCCGCCGCCACGCCCGCGGCGACGAGGGCGATGGCGGAGGCCACCGTGGTGGCCGACCTGAAAGCCTCCTCGACGTGCATGTCCGCCATCGCGTGGTCGGAGATACCTGCCCGCGTGAGGTGCTCGTGGAACACCGCTGGTCCTACCGCCGCGACGACGACCCATGCCGTGGCGGCCGCGGTCGCCAGCACGATCGCGATCGCGACCAGGAGCCGTGACGCCAGGCCGAACCGGCGCGTGGATGACGTCACTCGCCGGTGCCTATCCGGTACCCGACGCCGCGGACCGTGCGGACGAAGCGCTGCTCCTTGGCGGTGTCGCCAAGCTTCTGCCGCACGTGGAGGACGTGCACGTCGACGAGGTGGTCGTCGCCGACCCACCCCGGACCCCACACGGCGTCGATCAGCGCTCGTCGCGACAACACGATGCTTGGACGCGACGCGAGCGCGGTCAGGATGTCGAACTCGGTCCGTGTCAGGTCGATCCGGCGACCGTCCAGGTGCGTCTCGCGGGCGTCGACGTCGACCCTGAGGGGACCGACCTGCAGCGCAGGCGGTGCAGGCGGAGGGGGGGCGCTGGACTGCCGCGGACGACGCAGCAGCACGTTCACGCGCGCCATGAGCTCGCGCGGGCTGAAAGGCTTCGTGACGTAGTCGTCGGCACCGACGGACAACCCGATGAGCGTGTCCACCTCCTCAGCTCGCGCGGTGAGCATGAGCACGTAGCAGTCGGAGAAGGTACGCATCTTCCGGCACACCTCGACGCCGTCGACGCCAGGAAGACCGAGGTCGAGGATCACGATGTCGGGGTCGACCTCGCGGGCGACCTCCACAGCCTGGGCGCCGTCGTGGCAGAGCGTCACCTCGAACCCCTCGCGCTCGAGGTACCCACCGACGAGCCTAGCCAGCGCAACCTCGTCGTCGACGACGACGGCTCGTCGCGCGGCGACCGGTGCGGGTGCGGGTGCGGGTGTCATGGCTCCATCTTCCGGGACTGACGCGCGGTGTCCCGGGACTTCACGAAACCTTGATCGAACGGCGAGCGGCCCTTCGAGGCGGCGGGGTGACGCTGGACCCTCCAGAACGAGCCGAGGAGCCCCCGTGCCGGTCCACGTCCGTCCACCCGTACGGATCACCGTCGTCCAGGCGCAGGCGTGCCACCTGTGCGACGACGCGAAGGCTGTGCTCGCCGAGCTGGCGAAGGACCATCCGATCGTCGTCGACACTGTCCAGGCCGAGTCCGACGCGGGCCGCGAGCTCGTGGCACGGCACCGGCCGCCGCTCGCGCCTCTCGTCCTGGTCGACGGCGTGTACTTCTCCGCCGGGCGGCTGCCCCGCCGAAAGCTGGAGCGCACGCTCACCGCACGCCCCCACGCGCTGAAAAGGGCACAGGCCTGATGGGTACGGAGCTCCTCGCGACCGGCAGCATCCTGGCCGCGTTCTTCGCCGGCGGCGTCGCGCTCTTCGCGCCGTGCTGCATCGTTTTCCTCGCACCGTCCTACCTCGCGGGGGCGGTCAAGAACGCTCGCTGGCGCCTGCTGCCGCTGACGTTCGTCTTCGCCGCCGGGCTCGCTGCGGTGCTCGTGCCGATCACGCTGGGCGTGAGCGCGCTCGCCGGAGCGATCGCGCGCTACCACGCGCCGTTGTACTGGGCCGGGGGAGTGCTCATGCTGGCGCTGGCGGCGCTCGCCTTGTCCGGGCGCATGTGGTCGTTGCCGTCGTTCGTCCGGGCACCCGACACCGCACGGGGGGACACGGCCAGCTTCTTCGCCCTGGGCGTCTTCTCGGGCATCGCCTCCTCGTGCTGCGCGCCGGTCCTCGCGGGCGTCATGACGCTGTCCGCCCTCTCCGGGTCGTTGGCCGGTGGGTTCGCTCTCGGCCTCGCGTACGTCTTCGGGATGGTGTTCCCGCTCTTCGTCATGGCGCTCCTGTGGGACCGCGCGCGGCTGGGGGAGCGGCGGCTGCTGCGTGCGCGGGTCGTCCGGCTGCACGCTGGCCGGTTCACGCTCGTGACGAACACGATCAACGTCGCCGTGGCGATCGCCTTCGCGATCATGGGGCTGCTCGTCATCGCGCTCGCCGCGAGCGAGGACATGACCGGTGGGACGTCGGCACAGGACGCCGCCAGCCGTGTCCTGACGCGGACGTTCGGCGCCGTGCAGAGCTGGCTGGCTCCCGTCCCCGAGGTCGTGCTGGGCATCGGGCTCCTCGCGCTCGCCGGGGCGTTCGTCTGGGGCGCGTTGGTGGGCCGCCGTGCCCGGACCTCGAGCGCGGGTGGCGCGACCCTCGAGGCGGAGCGGTTCACGGCTCACGACGCGGACACCGTCCCGCACGAGCCGACCTGCCATGAGTCGGCGGCACCTACGACGGAAGGGACCACACGATGACGTCCGGAACCGCCGCACGACGGCGTGAGGAGCGCGAGCTCGCAGCTGCGCGAGCCCGTGCGGCAGAGCAGCGGGCCGAACGACGCGCGAGGCTGCGGACCTGGGTGCTGTGGGGCGTGGGTGCCGTCGTGGTCGGTGTCCTGGTCACCGCCGGGCTGCTGTCATCCCGACCGACGGCCTCGAGCGAGGTCCGTGCGGCACCGCCCTTCACGCTGCCCACGTCCGACGGCTCCGAGGTGTCGCTGGCCGACTACCGTGGCGAGCCCGTGGTCCTCTACTTCAACGAAGGGGCCGGCTGCGACTCGTGCCTGCAGCAGATGGCCGAGATCGAGAAGGACGCCGACTTCGCCGAGGCCGGGATCACCGTCCTGCCGATCGTCATGAACACGGCCGACCAGATCAACGCCGACCGCGAGCGTCTAGGAGTGGAGTCACCGTTCCTCCTCGACGACGGCACCGTCTCCGAGGCGTACGGCACGCTCGGCACCGGCATGCACGAGGGCCTTCCGGGGCACGGCTTCGTCCTCGTCGACGCCGAGGGCCAGCAGGTGTGGCAGGGCGACTACCCGTCGATGTGGCTCGCGCCCGACGACCTGCTCACCGAGGTCCGACGCCACCTCTGACCCGTTCCGATCCACCACCACCATAAAGGAGAAGCGCATGTCCTGCTGCCAGCAGAACGACGTCACCGAACCGGAGAGCACCACCACCGAGCCTCAGCAGTGCTGCAGCTCGACCGAACCCGCCGCGAGCGGATGCTGTTCGCAGACGCCTGCCGCCTAGGTCCGCACCGACCGCACCGTCCCGAGGTTCAGGAGATCCCCATGACCACGACCGCACGCCGCCGCCTGGTAGCCGCAGCGGCCGCCACGACCCTTGCCCTCACGCTCGCCGCATGCTCCGGCGGCGACGCCTCCGAAGGCACCGGCGCCGGCGAGTCGCCGACCACCGCCGAGACCTCCCAGACCGAGGGGCACAACGACGCCGACGCCCAGTTCGCGCAGATGATGATCGTCCACCACGAGGGCGCGATCGAGATGGCGGAGCTCGCCGTCGAACGCGGCGAACGACCTGAGGTCGTCGCCCTCGGGGAGCGGATCTCTGCCGCCCAGGGACCCGAGATCGAGCAGATGACCGGGTGGCTCGAGACGTGGGGCGAGCCGGGTCCGGACGAGATGGGGCACGGCGGCATGGACCATGGCGGCATGGACATGGACGGCATGGACCAGGAGGGCGCGATGGCGGACCTCGAAGCCCTGTCCGGAGCGGACTTCGACCGGCGCTTCCTCGAGCTCATGATCGAGCACCACAAGGGCGCCATCGAGATGTCCGAGCAGCAGCTCGAGGACGGCGAGAACGCCGACGCGCTCGCGCTCGCCCGCACGATCATCGACGCGCAGACGGCCGAGATCACGGAGATGACGAACCTGCTGAGCGACATCTAGTCAGCGCACGACGAGGGCCGGCCACCGCGGGTGCGATGGCCGGCCCTCTCGTCGTCTCAGCCGTCCTGGCAGACGGTCGCGCCGGTCGGTGCCGCTGGTCGCCCGCCGGGCGGCCGTCAGCCCAGGCGGATGAAGGTGGGGCTGGACTGCCAGATCTCGCGCAGCTGGATTGTCTTGCCAGGACGCGGGGAGTCCACCTGCATGTCGCCGCCCGCGTAGATCGCGACGTGCCCCGGGGACCAGATCAGGTCGCCCGGCTGCGCGTCGGCACGGGACACGACCGTCCCTGCGTAGCGCTGCTGGCTCGACGTCCGCGGGAGGTTGATGCCGACCTGCGCGTAGACGTACGACGTGAAACCCGAGCAGTCGAAGCCAGCGGGAGTCGTGCCGCCCGACACGTACGGCACGCCGATGTACCGCATCGCGATCTCGACCACCGCACTCCCGGACGCGCTCGCCGGCACCTCCACGGCAGGGGCCACGGCCGCCGGTGCAGCGGCGGGGGTGGTGGCGCGGCGCTCCTGGGAACGGCTGGACGCCGTCGCCCGGGTCTCGGCCGGAGCCGGGGCCGGAGGTGGGGCGACCGCGGTGACGACGGGAGCGTCGAACGTCCACGTCGCCTCAGCCGGCGCCGTGACGACCCGCGCACCGATGAGGGCGCGGGCGGCCGCCGTGGCGGCGTCCGTGTCAACTCCGCCGATCGACTGGGCAGACTCGCGCGGGTGGTTGGCGTACGTCGGTGCGGCAGCGAGCCCGAGGGCGAGGCCGGAGGCGGCAGCGACGGCGACGGAGCGTCGACCGGCTTCGTTCATGCTGTCGGTGGAACGGATCACCAGGTCGTCGAGGGCCGTGCGTGGACGACGGGCCGCGCGGTGGCGGGAACTCGCGGAGCGAGCGGGCATAGAAGAACCTCCCGAACGCCTGCGAGGTTAGCTGTCGGGTTCGGGCGGAAGTCTCCCGGCCACATCGTGGCTTCACCCCGAGGGCACCGTGGTGCCCGCACTCCTGGGTCCCCCGTCCCTGCCTCTCGTGCTCGATGTGCGGCCTCGGGGTCGGCAGGGTTCGGCGCCCACCGAGGACGTGCCGGCGGTGCACCGGCAAGTCGAGGCTAGACGAGCGTCCGTCTTCGCCGACCCCGCCGACCCGAAACTCAACCGGATCTTCATAGAACGAGACCAAGGGCCTAGACGGCGTTCACTGCGCACGCTGGGGGAGGCGACTTCATCAAACCTTGAGCAAATCGCGGCGCCGCTCGCCAGCGGCTCGGGTGAGGCTGGTCATGCGCGGGCCGCGACGTGACCTGCGCATCTCGTTCCGCCATCGATCAGGACGACCCCATGAACCGCATGCCCCGCCGCGCCGTGGCGGCTCTGACCGCGCTCGTCGCTGCGACCCTCCTGACCGCCTGCTCCGACGCCGACGGTCAACCGACATCGGCGGCGCCGGTGGCCACTGCGAGCGACGGGCACGCCCACTCACACGACGACGACGGAAGCTCGGGCTCGGCACTGCCCGGTGAGCATGTGCACGGTGTCGCGATCGACGCGGCCGACGGTCGCGTCTACCTCGCGACACACGAAGGACTGTTCCTGCGCGACGGCTCGACGTGGACGCGCGTCGGCCCGGTCATCGACCTCATGGGCTTCACCGCGGCCGGCCCTGGGCACTTCTACGCCTCCGGCCACCCGGGCGCGGGAGTTGACCTCCCGAACCCGGTGGGGCTCATCGAGTCGACCGACGCCGGGGAGACGTGGCAGCCGCTCTCCCGACAGGGGGTGTCCGACTTCCACGCGATGACCGCATCGCAAGAGGGCGTCGTCGCGTTCGACGGCTCACGCCTGGAGAGCACGAGCGACGGCACGACGTGGCGTCCGCTCTCCGTTCCGGTCCCGCCCTTCGCGATGGACGTCTCGCCCGACGGCGCAACTCTCGTGGTCACCAGCGAGTCCGGCCCAGTGCGGTCCACGGACGGCGGGGCGCAGTGGGAGAAGCTCGCCGACGCGCCGCTACTGCAGGTGGTCGCGTGGGCCGATGACGACACGGTGGTCGGGGTGACCCCGGACGGGGTCGTCGCGGTGAGCGAGGACCGCGGGGCCAGGTGGGAGCAGAAGGCGGAGCTCGAAGCTCCGCCTTCTGCTCTCGCTGCGGTGCGAGAGTCGGACGGCTCGCTCCGCGTCGTCGCCATCACCCAGGGTGGCGCCCTCGAGTCGCGCGACCTCGCCGCGGGGTTCGCGCCGCTCGGCGACGGATGAGCCGTCGAGCGGATATCCACGGATTCTTCATGGGATAACCGGGGTGCGTGCGGGGTCGGTCGCCAACAGTGGTGCGGAACCCGACACCCGACCGTGGAGAGCACTCATGTGGACCTGGACCCGTCGACGCAAGACCGCGCTGCTCGCCGTGAGCCCTCTCCTCCTAGCGGCGTGCGGCGCGGCGACCGCGATCCCTGCCGGCCTGGACTCACCCGTGCCTACCCTCTCGCGGACAGCGGATCCCGGGGTGTCGGGCACGGTCTGGGTTGCGAACGAGGGTGCCGGCAGCCTCTCGGCGATCGACGCTGCGACCGGGGAGGTCCTGACCACGGTCACCGGAATCCCGAGCCCGCACAACGTCCAGGCCAGCCCCGACGGGGCGACCGTGTGGGCGGTCAGCGGTCACAACAACGCGCTCGTCGCACTTGACGGCGTGACCTCGCGGCTCCTCATGACCGCCGCTACAGGCGCGAGCCCTGCTCACGTGGTCGTAGGTCCGGACGGATCGTCGGTCTACGTGACCAACTCGGGCGAAGACACTCTCGCTCGGTACGACGCCACCACCGCGAGCTCGACCGGCACGGTCGCCCTCAGCGCGGGCCCACACGGTCTGCGGCCGAGCCGTGACGGGGCAGCGCTCGTCGTCGCCGGAACGACGGCGGGCACGATCGACGTCGTCGACCCGCGGAACCTGACACGCACGACGACCATCGCGGTGGGCAGCTCGCCCGTGCAGGTCGCCGTCTCCGACGACGGCGCGTTCGCGTACGTCAGCCTCGCCGGGGAGAGCGCCGTGGCGAAGGTCGACCTCGTCCGCCACGAGGTCGTCCAGAAGGTCACCGTCCCCACGCCCCCCGTGCAGCTCTACCTCACGCCGGACGGTGCCCGGCTGCTCTCCGCCGACCAGGGCACCGCCGACGCACCCGGCGACACGGTGTCGATCATCGACGTGGCGACCATGACCGTGAGCGGGACGGTGACAACGGGAGCGGGGCCGCACGGTGTCGTCGTCGACCCGAGCGGGAGTCGGGCCTGGGTGACCAATCTCTACGCCGACACGGTCTCGGTGCTAGACCTCACGAACCTCGCGGTGACGGCGACGATCACGGTCGGGGACATGCCGAACGGGATCTCGTTCTCCCCGGTGACGGTCACGGGGGCCTCTGCCGAGACCGCGGTAGACGTGCCGGACTACTCGGCCGACGCGGCGGGCGACGAGGGTGACGACGCCGGGCACGGACACGGCGAAGGCGATCACCACGGCTGAGCGGCCGCGTGCCAGGCGATCACCGCCCGGGAGGTGAGCGGCGCAGCGGCGCCTTCCCGAGCGGTGTTCGCGGCAGTGTCGCCACCTCGTCGACCCGAACCCGATGGCCGTGCAGCTCCGGGCGTGCCTCGAGGCGTCGTCGTATCTCGTCCACGACGAGCGCGTCGCCGCCGTGGGGCACGACGAGGACTCGGATCTCGTCCGGTGCCGTCTCAGCGAGCTGCCACATGTCGACGGGGAACTGCTCCACCACGTTCCTCAGCAGCCCCGTGAGGTCGCCGGCGTGAGTCCGTCCGGCCGCGCTCAATGCGTCCTCGGCGCGGCCTTCGAGGGTCTCGAGCAGCCGGTACGGCCGCCCGCACGGGCAGTCACCGGAGCCGATCGCCACACGGTCGGACAGCTCGTACCTGATCAGCGGCACGGTGCGTGAGAAGAGCACCGTCACCAGAAGTCGCGCTCCGGTAGTTCCCATGGGAACCGGCGCCCCTGCGGCATCGACCGGCTCGACGATGACGAGGTCGTCGTACAGGTGGCGCCGGCCGTGCTCGCACGTCGAGGCGATGCCAGCCGTCTCCGTGGCGGCGTAGACATCGAACGGCGCCCTGGTCCACGCGGTCGTCATGACCCGTGCCGCGCTCTCGCTCAAGACCTCGGAGGCAGACATGACCGCCCGAGGCCGGATGTGCAAGGACCCTTCGATCTGCGCGAGTGCGAGCGGCCGCAGCGCTGAGGAATAGCCGACCAGCACCTCGGGGGCGAAGGCGTTGAGAGCGCTGACGGTCTCGCTCAACGGTGCCGTCGCGTCCAGCCGCAGCGAGCGGATCAAAGGCGAATGGGCCGACGCTGCGACCACCGCGCTCTGGTGGGTGGGGTTGCGCGAGCTCACCACCGCCATTCGAACCGGGCGCAGGCCCGTGGGGGTACCCGCCCAGACGGTCGCCCGTGCGTAGGACGCCAGCACGGTCGCCCACTCCCGCTCGTTCCAGACCAAGACGGCGCGCACACCTGTCGTCCCCGCGGTAGCGGCTGTGCGCCAGCGGCGGCGCCAGCGCGCGCCGGGGTCGCCGCTCGAGTCGCTCAGGCGCCGGAGACGTTCCTCGATGGCTGCGAGCGTCATGTCTCGCGTGGTGAGGACGTCATCGAACGCGTCCATCAGCATGGGCTTCGTGACGGGAGGCAACTCCGACAGCGGTGCGTCGACGAGCCCTGCATGGTGGCGCTCGTAGAACGTCGACCGGGTCACTGCCCACCGGCGCAGCTCCGCCAACCGCGCTTGGCGGTAGACGCGGACCTGTTCACGCGACCACCGATCCCGGTGCGCGAGCCGGCGTCGTTCGGCGAGCGCGCGCACGAGGACTTCGACGTCCATGTGGCCTCCTCCGTCGATCCGTCCCGGCTCGATCCTGCTCTTGTCGGGTTGAGGAGGGATCACGGTGCTCCTGAGGTCGGGTCAAGGCTGCCTGCCTCTCACGATCGACGGCGCAGCACCTCCGCCGTCAGCTGCGGGACGACCTCGAACAGGTCGCCCACGACCCCGAAGTCGGCGATCTCGAAGATCGGTGCGTCGGGATCGTTGTTGATGGCGACCACGACGCCCGCCGACTGCATGCCACCGCGGTGGTGGACGGCTCCCGAGACGCCAGCTCCGACGTAGAGCGCCGGGCTCACGGTTGCACCGGTCTGCCCGATCTGGGTGTCGGCGGCTATCCACCCTTCATCCGTGGCGACACGCGTCGAGCCCACCGCGCCTCCGAGTGCGGCGGCGAGCTCCCGCAGCGGCCCGAAGTCGCCGCCGGTACCACGGCCGCCCGCGACGACGACCCGGGCGCTGGAGAGCTTCGGACCCTCCGCCGCTATGCTCGAGGTCCGAGAGCTCAGGCGCAGCCCACGCAGTTCATCGCCCTCGGGCAACCGATGCCGACGAATCGAGGGCTCTGTACGAGCGTCGTGCGCAAGCACATGTGACGGCTCCGGGCGCAGCGTGACGACACAGCGCTCAGCGAGCGACTCCGCGACGACGGACCACATGGACGCGAACGCGAGCTGTTCGGTCACCAGGCGACCGTCGGCGCCACGGCCAAGGGACCGCGCGTCGAGGAGGAGTCCGGCACCGAGCTCGCGGGCGGCGAGCGCGGCGATCTCGGCGTTCCGCGGACTCGCCGCCAGTACGACGGTCGTCGCGTCCGCGGACGCGGCAACCCTGGTCAGCGAGCGCGCGACGGTCGGTGCGAGAAGCGCCACGTCAGCTGGCGCCTCGACGAGGTGCGCGGCCGCGACGCCGTAGGCGGCGAGCTCCTCGAGCGCCCCTTCAGGGCCGGCACCGACAAGAACAGCGTGGACCGGCCCGAGGTGACGAGCCACGGCCAGGATCTCCCAGGCCGACGGCGCGACCCCTCCGTGGTCGTGGTCGACGAGAACGAGCACCGGGTCAGGCTGCGTGGTCATGGTTGTCCCCATCAGATGAGTTGGTGGGCGGCGAGGAAGTCGGCAATGCGCACCCCGGCATCGCCCGTGTCGGTCAGCAGCACGCGGCCGTCCCGCGGCGGAGCGTGCTGGTCGCAACGCGCGTCCGGGCGCCGGACCGCCCGACCTCGTTCGGAGCGATCGCGAGGTCGGCGAGCGTCCAGAGCTCGACGGACTTCTTCCGCGCGGCCTGGATTCCCTTGAAGTTCGGGTACCTCGGCTCGTTCGCCCGGTCCGTGATGCTGACGACGGCGGGAAGCGGTGCCACCAGCGTCTCCTCGGCGTCCTCGAGGTGACGATGAACCTCGAGGCTCGCGCCTGCGACGTCGATCCGCGCCGCGAGGGGCGCCGTCGGCCAGCCGAGCTCGGCGCCGAGCAGCGCCGGCAGCACGGCCATCTGACCGTCCAACGACGACGTTCCCGTGAGTACGAGGTCGACAGGCGCTCGTTCACCGACGCGGCGGACAGCCGACGCGAGCACGCGTGCGGTCGCGAAGACGTCGGATCCCTCGAGTGTCTCGTCGCGAACATGGACGCCGTGGTCGGCACCGACCTGCAGCCCCCGACGAACCGCGTCCTCGGCCCGAGCTGGTCCCATCGTCAGGACGGTGACCTCTCCGCCGTGCGCCTCGACGAGGACGAGCGCTGCCTCGAGCGCGTACTCGTCCAACTCGTTCAGCGTGCCGGCGTCCTGGTCCCGGTCGACGCGGCCGTCCTCCGTGAACCTCCTGTCCGACTGGACGTCGGGGACGTGCTTGACGCACACCACGATCTGCACCTGCTGCTCCTCTCGGTCACCACTCGCGCGGTCGCGACCTGCTCGACCCGCCTGCCCTCCGGATCGAGGTCGGTCCAGGGCGCGACGACCGTACGAGGACCGGTCCTGCCACGAACCGCACCGAAGGTCCCGGATCGGCCCGGCTCAAGGGGATCGCCCGTGGACCTTGATCGAACCTTCATGCGGATCGGACCGCTCATCGATCGAGGCCCTGCAGAACGTCGGTACCGTTGATCAAGTGCCCGATCGCTCGACCACCCCTCCGCGCCCTGCATCGCGTCCAGGGCTGACCGCCTGCAGCCTGTGCGCCGGCGAGACCCTGGGTGTCCACGACCCGCTGGAAGGCGGGCAGCTCGCGCGGCTCGAGGCGCTGCGCAGTCGCGGGCTTGCCGACCTCACGTTGTCGGAGTGCCTCGACGAGTGTGAGCGCGGCGACGTCGTCGTCGCGCGACCGAGCGCCGTGGGCCGACGCGCTTCGGGCCGACCGGTGTGGTTCGAACGTCTCGCAGGAGACGAACTCACCCATGAGCTCGAGCGGTGGCTCGAGAAGGGTGGCCCGGGCGTCGCCGAGCAGCCTGCGGCGCTGCGGCCGCTTCAGATCGACCGATCGCAGCCGGAGATTCCGCCGGCCGAGTGATCCGCCCGCCCGCGGCGTCGCCGGATGCCAGCCCGCCAGCCGGCCAACGGGTCTACTAGGCCCTGACTCGTCTGGCACTAGGGCTGGCCGCGTGAGTCACGTCGGGTGTTTGGCCGCCAACCCGCACTCCCGGAAGTGTGGGCGATCGGAACCGGACCGTGAGCACGGCGGCGCTGTCGTGGTCATGACGCTGCACCGGCTCACCGCAGGCGCGGGCTACCGCTACCTGCTCCGGCACATCGCCACCGGGGACTGCGAGCGGCACGGACCGTCGCCGATGGCTGCCTACTACGCCGCCTCCGGAAACCCACCCGGCCGCTGGCTGGGGCGTGGGCTCGCCGCGCTGGGTGGCGGCCCCGCACCCAGCACCCCGCAGGATGCCGCAGTACGACCTGGGACAGTGGTGACAGAGGTGGCCATGGCGCGGCTCTACAGCCGTGGTCTTGACCCGTCGACGGGCGCACCGCTCGGCCGCCGCTACACCCCAGCGACCTCGCCGGCCGACCGCGTCGCCGCCCAGGTGCGCGCGCTTCCCGGCGATCTCACCGCGGAGGCGAGGCAGCGGGCGGTGGACGCGATCACGAAGGTGGAGCTCGCGAAGGAGACGTCGCCCTGCATCGCCGGCTTCGACCTCACGTTCACGGTCATGAAGTCGGTCTCCACCCTCTGGGCAGTCGCCGACGGGACGACTCAGGCCGCGGTCTACGCGGCCCACCGGCGAGCCGTGGGCGTGTCGCTGCAATTCCTCGAGGACCGTGCGCTCTTCACGAGGACCGGTGCCGCAGGATGCCGGCAGGAGCCGATCGGAGGTGCCGTCGCCGCGGCGTTCGACCACTGGGACTCACGGGCCGGCGACCCGAACCTCCACACCCACCTGGTGGTGGCCAACAAAGTCCAAGGGCTCGACGGTGCGTGGCGCTCGCTCGACTCGCGGGCACTGCACCACGCGGTCGTCACGATCAGCGAGCTGTACGAGGCCCTTCTGGTCGACGAGCTGGCGAGAAGCCTGCCCGTGCGGTGGAACTGGCGCTCCCGCGGGCCGAGGCGGACGCCCGCGTTCGAGCTCGACGGCGTCACAGACGAGCTCATGGCGGCGTTCTCGCAGCGGTCGACTCAGATCGACGCGGCGATGACGACCGAGGTCGCGGACTTCGCGGCGACGCACGGACGCGCGCCGAACCGGATCGAGATCCTCCGGCTGCGTCAGCAGGTCGCTCGGGCGACCCGGCCAGCGAAAAAGGTGCGCGCGCTGGGACGGCTCGTCGAGCGATGGAGGCGCCGGGCGAGCGAGGTGACGGGGGAGACGCCTGAGCAGCTGACCTCCCGCGTCATCGGCGCGTCATCGGCGCGACCCGTCCGCCGGTCCGACCTCGCTCCGCCTGTGGTGGACGTCCTTGCGACGCACGTGCTGAACGGCGTGCGCGAGCGGCGCGCGACGTGGACCCGGTGGAACGTGATGGCCGAGGCGCTCCGCGTCACCAAGCCGCTCATCTCCGCGAGTGTGGAAGACCGGTTGCGGATCGTCGACGACGTGTGCGACGCCGCCCTGCGGCGGTGCGTCAGCCTCGAGGCCGCGCCAGCGTTCCCGTCATCCGGACGCTACGCGCGCCAGGACGGCTCGAGCGTGTTCGAGCGCCCTGGTGAGCACACCTACACCGACATGGTCATCCTCGATGCTGAGCACGCGCTCCTCGCCGCAGCCGCCGACACGTCGGCGCCGACGTCACGCATGATGCGCGTTGACGACGCGCTCGAGCTGGCGTCAGACCAGCTCGCCGCAGTCGCCTCGATCTCCTCCTCGGGGAGGTTGGTGGACGTCCTGGTGGGACCGGCGGGGTCGGGCAAGACGACCGCCCTCGCCGCCCTTCGCCACGTGTGGGAACGGCAGCACGGGCACGGATCGGTGATCGGCCTGGCGCCCTCCGCCTCTGCGGCAGCAAACCTCGCGGGAGCGCTGGGCATCGCGTGCGAGAACACCGCCAAATGGCGTCATGAGACGACGGGTTTGGGCGGCGAGCAGCGCCGCGCCGTCATCCAGCGACTGATCGACGGGAGGTCGGCGATTGGCGGCGACATACGACGGCTGCGGCTGGTCGACACAGCGCTGATGAGCCTGACTCGCGAGGCGCGACGGTGGCAGATCAGCGATGGTCAGCTGGTCATCGTCGACGAGGCGTCGCTCGCCGGGACGCTCATGCTGCGGGAGCTCGTCGACCAGGTCGCCCGGGCCCGCGGCAAGGTGCTGCTTGTCGGCGATCACCAGCAGCTCTCCGCTGTCGACGCCGGTGGTGCCTTCGGACTGATCGTCGACACGACCGGGGGAGCGCAGCTGCGCACGCTGTGGCGGTTCGCGGAGGAGTGGGAGGCGCGGGCGACCATCCGGCTGCGAGCCGGCGACGCGCGCGTGCTGGACGAGTACGAGGACGCAGGGCGGCTGCGCGCCGGACCGGCCGAGTCGATGCTCGAAGAGGCGTATGCCGCGTGGTCGGCGGACGTGGCGTCGGGTGCGACGACGATCCTGCTGGCGCCCGACGCGGCGACGGTCGCGGCGCTGAACACACGCGCCCACAACGACCGGGTGCAGGAGGGCCTCGTCGCGCGGGACGGTGTGACCACCAAGAGCGGCACGATGATCTGCGTCGGAGACCGCGTGGTGACCCGCCTCAACGACCGCGGGTTGCGCGCCGCGCACGGCCACGTCAGGAACGGCGACCTGTGGGACGTGAAGGCCGTGGGGGCCGACGGCCACCTCGTCGTCGTGGCGGCGAGGACTGCGCTGGCGAGGCGAGGCGTCGTCGGGACTGCGGGCTCTGACGAGGCACGGTCAGTGACGCTGCCGGCCGAATACGCGACGGACAACGTCGACCTCGCCTACGCGACGACGACACATCGCGCGCAGGGGATCACCGTCGACCTCGCCCACGTCCTGGTCCACCCCGGCATGACGCGAGAGAACCTGTACGTCGCAATGACGCGGGGAAGGCGCAGCAATCGCCTCTACATCTCGGTCGATCCCGTGAACCCCGAGTGCGACGAGCTGCCGGATCCCCATGCCGCTGGCGACGCGCACGAGATTCTCGAGTGCATCCTCGCGACCAGTGGCGCGGAACGGTCGGCGACGGCCACGATCGCCCTTCGCGAGGCAGAGTCGACGTCGGTGCGACGACTCGAACCGATCATCCGCACCATCTACGCCGACGCCGCGCGCGCCAGGTGGACGGAACGGCTGCACGCCTGCGGCCTCAATGCGACATCCGTTCGGGACATCGCGGCGTCGCCCGAGAGCGGCGGGATCTTCATCGCTCTCGACCGCATCACGGCTCTGACATCGCGCCCGACGGGCGTCGTCCGAGGACTGGTGAACGGGATCCACGGACCTGACGCGTCCATGCGCCTGCTTGCAAGAGCCCGGGCATGGATCGAGCGAGTCGTTGAAGAGCAGGACGCGACGCCGGCTCCCCGTTTCCGCGTCGGTCTCGATGCAGACGGCATCGAGATTCTCGAACGGGTCGAGGGCCTCATGGCGGAGCACGACGCGACCCGGAGAACCGCAGACGGGGTGAACGACGAGTCTTGGCGAGGCCTGTGCGCCGAAGCAGCCGAATCGGGCACGCCCGACGAAGGTTGGAGTACGACCCTCGAGCTCCACATCAACGCCGCGTCGCCAGCCAAGGCTGTGCGCCGTCCCGCCGTTGCGCGGTCGAACGCCATGGGGAGGTGACTCTCGTGAACCGCGATGACAGCCGAGGCGATCTCTTCTACCCGCCGCGACAGATGACGCAACCGACAGCACTACCCGTGCCGATCGTGTGGTCTGCCCACGCACCGGAGGACCAGGAACTCCTGCTCGAGGAGCTCGATCTCTGGATCGGCTGGCTCGTCGAACGCTTCCAGCTCGACCGCCGCGTCGTCCCGGCATGCTGGCACGACCACACCGAGCTCATCGAAGAGCTGTCAGCACTCCACCTCGCGTGGCAAGGGGCTTACGCCACCACCGCCAACGCCGACGCCCCGCTCAGGTGGCTCGAGCAGTTCGCCGCGGCGCGCACGAGGCTGTCCGACTGCGTGGCACGCAGCGGTTGCCGCCCGGCTGAGCACCGGACTCGGGGCTGATGTTCCGCCGCCGCGGGCGTTCTTTCAGGAGCGCACGGCGTGGGGACGTACTGCGGGGGGTCGAGGACCTGGCTGCCCCGCCCGTCGACGGCGACGATGAGCACTCGAGTGACCTTGGCTGTTCGCGCGCCGGCTGAACCGCCCCGGGTTCCATGGAGGCTCTGGTGTGTCTCGGGTTCCGTGGAGCCGCGTTGCTGGACGCTAGGCCACGGTGATCGGTTGTCTCGTCTCGAACTCTATGGGCGTGAGCCAGCCCAGTGCGGAGTGCCGGCGCTGGCGGTTGTGGAAGATCTCGAGGTATTCGAAGATCGCGTTCGCCAGTTCCAGCCGGGTGCGCCAGCGCTGACGGTCCAGGAGCTCGACCTGCATGCGGGACCAGAACGACTCGATGACGGCGTTGTCGTAGCAGTCTCCGATGGAGCCCATCGACGGGACGAGTCCGGAGTCCTTCGCGCGGCGGGTGAATGCCCATGAACCGAACTGACTGGGTTCAACCGGTCGTTGCAACGCTTGCTTGTTGGAGCGACCGTAGCTGCTCGTCGAGGACTTCGGCTGGTGTTCTCCAGCCGAGGACCTTGCGGGGTCTGCTGTTGATCGCCGCCTGGACGGCGAGGAGGTCTTCGGCGGGCCAGCGAGACAGGTCGGTGCCCTTGGGGAAGTACTGGCGCAGCAGCCCGTTGGTGTTCTCGTTCGTGCCGCGCTGCCAGGGTGAGTGCGGGTCGGCGCAGTAGACCTTGCCCTCGCGGGTGTGGTGTTCGGTGATGTCGGTGACCCACAGCTGGTCCAGGCCCTCGCGACGGAACCGGCGGTCGACCATGTCGGTGGAGATCAGGTCCGGGTGCGGGCGGCGCCACTTGGGCCGCCCGCCGATGCCCTTGAGGCCGGCTCGCTGCATCAGGATTGCCACCGTGCCCTGCGCCACTGAGATCTCTCGACCGAGTCTCAGCTCGGCGTGAACCCGCCGGACACCGTAGACCCCGCGCGAGACGGCGTGGATCTCGCGGATCGCGTCGGTGAGGATGACGTGCCGAATCGCTCGGGCCGACGGTGCGCGGGTGCGCCAGGCGTAGAACCCCGACTCCGAGGTCCCGAGAACGCGGGTGGCGACCTGGACACGTAGTCCTTCTTCGGCCATCACCGCGATGGCCTCGAACCGCCTTTTGGGGGCACCACCTTCCCCAGCAGCTCACTCGCGCGTCGGTGCACCGCGAGCTCGGCCTCCAGCTCGGCGATCCTGCGCTTGGCCGCGGTCAGCTCGGCCTTCTCCGCCGACGTCAGCCCCGGCGCCAGGCCAGCGTCAACGCGGTCCTGGCGGCGCCAGGTGTAGATCGACTCCTCGCTGATTCCGAGGTCGCGAGCGACGTCCGCGACCGAGCGTCCACTGGCGACCAGATCCAGCACCCTGCGCCGTAACTCCGGCGGATACCCACGACGTCCCACGAGGCCCTCCTCCAAGGGTCAAGTGGCACCAGAGTCCAGGAATCCGACTCCACCGAACGCGGGACACACCACCGCTCGTCCCACTTCCAAGGAAGTGGGACAGGCTCAACTCTGTCTGACGCGTTGACCCAGCCTGGCCCTGTGTCTTCTGGTGCGGGAGTGGGAGCATCGCGTGATGAGCCAGGACTCGAGGGAGTGCTCGTGCTGCGGGCGCAGCAAGCCGCGCCGCGCTCTTCATGCGTTGGACGGCGGGGCGTCGTACATCTGTCGGCCTTGCGGCCTATGGGTGGCCCTGAGGCTGAAGGGCGACACTGTCGGCGCGGGCTCGCACGAGCCGTGACGCGCCGGCTCGGGTGCCTATGCGCAGCAGCTCGTGGGCAGCGCTGAGCGGAACAAGCCGGCGGCGATGCGCAGGGCTTCGCTCATCGTTAGGTAGGGGGCCCAAGTGTCGGCGAGGTCGTCCACGGTGAGGCCGAACTTGATCGCGTAGGTCGCTGCGAGCATCAGTTCGCCTGCGCCGTCCAGGGCAGCGTGCACCCCGAGGATCTTGCGGCTCTCGGCGTCGATGACGAGCTTGAGGACACCGCGGGTGTCCTGGTTGACCAGGGCGCGCGGGATGTCTTGCGCTCCTAGGACGCGGCATTCGCAGGCGTGCCCAGCGGCGAGAGCTTGGTCCTCCGTCAGTCCCGCGCTGGCGATCTGGGGCGTGGTGAAGGTGACGCCGGGCAGCCCTCGATAGTCCACTGCTGAGGGCTGGCCGAGCGCGCCGGCTGCGGCGACGTGTCCTGTCTGGGCTGCGACGTAGACGTACTGCGGGACGCCGGACACGTCCCCGGCCGCGAAGACCCGTGGGTTGGTGGTCCGCTGGTTCTCGTCGACGACGACGAAGCCGCGCCTGTCAGTAGCAACACCTGCTGCATTGAGAGCCAGGTCGGACGTGTCGGCGAAGCGCCCGGTCGCCACGAGCAACCGCTGGCCCGTCAGCCGCCTCTCGCTCCCGGTCCGGACCTCAACGCCGTCGTGAGTCGCCCGCACCTCCGTCGCGCGCTCCTGCACCACGGTGATGCCCTCGTCCTGAAACACGCCGAGCAACACGTCTGCAACCTCCGGCTCCGCGTGGGGCGCGAAGCGTCCGACGATGGTGACGGCGACACCGAGGTGCGCCCACAGCTGGGCCTGCTCGAGCCCGACATACCCGGCGCCGAGCACCACCATGGATGCGGGTAGGTCCTGCTGCTCCATCGCGGTGGTGGAGGTCAGGTACGCCACGTCACCCAACCCCGGGAGGTCCGGGATGTGTGGTGCCACGCCGGTGGCCACGACGTACCCGTGCCGTGCTCGCAGGGCCTGGCCGTCGACCTGCAGTGTCTCTTGGTCGATGAAGCGTGCGTGGCCCTGCAGGATCGGGAAGCCGTGGGCGTCGGCGACGTCGGCGTACTTCGCTTGGCGCAGGCGGTCGATCAAGGCCTGCTTCTGCTCCATCAGGGCGCCCAAGGCGACCGGGCCCGCGCTGGTGGAGATGCCTTCAAAGGGGTGCGTGGCCGCACGGTGGCGCTGCCCGGCGGCGGCGAGGAGGTTCTTGCTGGGCACGCAACCGATGTTCAGGCAGGTCCCGCCTAGCGGCCCGTGCTCGACGAGCAAGACGCTGTTGCCGCGGGACCGTGCCTCGATGCCCGCGGCCATCGCAGCGCCGCCGGTCCCGATGACGATCAGGTCGTACTCGTCCATGGCATTCTCCTCGCGCGCGCGGACAGGTCATCGGACGGTAGACGTTCCAGTGCGGGGGAAGGTCAAGGTCTACGGTTGACCATGCGCATCGGAGAGCTGGCCGCCACGGCCGGCGTGACGACCAAGACGATCCGCTACTACGAGAGCGCCGGCGTGCTGCCAGCGCCGGCTCGCCAAGCGTCGGGCTACCGGGAGTACGACCACCGGGCGGTCGACCGGCTGGCGTTCGTGAAGGCCGCGCAGGCGGCCGGGCTGACCCTGGCGGAGATCGTCGACGTCGTCTCTGCCCGCGAAAGCGCCGGCGCACCGTGCGCACACGTCGCGGCAGTGCTCGAACAGCACGCCCACGATCTTGAGCGGCGGATCGCCGAGCTCACGACTCTGTTAACCCAGGTGCGCCAGCTCAGCGCGCGGGCAAAGACTCTGCACCCTGACCAGTGCACCCCCGCCCAGGTCTGTCACCTCATCCCCACCGCCTGAAGCATCCGCCGTACCTGCGCGCGAACGCCGCAGCGCAGTCAGCCGCAAGGTGCACACATGGGTCTGCTGCACGGATGGGTGACACCTGACCTGTGGGGACGCGGTCCCCGCTGGAAGGATGTGCACCGTGCCCAGGCCCTATCCCATGGAGTTCCGCCGGGACGTCGTGGCGGTCGCCCGCCGTGGCGAGGCCCCGATCAAGCAGATCGCGCACGACTTCGGGATCGCCGAGTCGTGTCTGCGCAACTGGCTGCGTGACGCGGACGTCGAGGACGGCAACCGTCCGGGCGTGACCGCCTCGGAGTCGGTCGAGCTGCGTGAGGCGCGTCGGCGGATCCGGCTGCTGGAGCAGGAGAACGAGGTGCTGCGTCGCGCAGCGGCGTATCTCTCGCAGGCGCAGCTGCCGGGAAAGGGCTCTACCCGCTCGTGAGTGAGCTCGCCGCCGACGGGGTGCCTGTGGCGGTGACGTGTCGGGTTCTCAAGCTCGCCAGACAGCCCTACTACCGCTGGCTCGCAGCGCCTGTCGGTGCGCGTGAGCTCAAGCAGGCGCACCTCGCGAACGCGCTGTTTGACGCCCACTGCGACGACCCCGAGTTCGGCCACCGGCTGCTCGCCGACGAGGCGGCTCGGGCCGGTCTGGTGGCTTGCGACCGCACGGTGTGGCGGATCTGCTCGTCCAACGGCTGGTGGTCGGTGTTCGGCAAGAAGCGCCCCCGAGGTGGCAAGAAGGCCGGGCCGCCGGCGCACGACGACCTTGTGCTGCGCGTGTTCACCGCCGACGGACCGAACCGGTTGTGGCTGTGGGACATCACCGAGCACCCCACGAGCGAGGGCAAGGTCTACCTCTGCGCGATCAAGGACGTGTTCTCCAACCGGATCGTCGGGTACTCGATCAGTGACCGCATGACGTCCCACATCGCGGTGAACGCCCTGGCCAGCGCCGTGCAACGTCGCGGTGACGTGGCCGGGTGCATCGTTCACGGGGACCGTGGGAGCCAGTTCCGAAGCCGCAAGGTCCTGCGCGAGCTGGCCCGCCACGACCTGGTCGGGTCGATGGGCCAGGTCGCCTCCGCGGGCGACAACGCCGCGATGGAGTCGTTCTTCTCACTCCTGCAGAACAACGTCCTGAACCGGCGCCGCTGGACCACCCGCGACGAGCTGCGCCTGGCGATCATCGTCTGGATCGAACGGACCTACCACCGCCGCCGACGCCAAGCGCGACTCGGTCGCCTGACCCCCATCGAGTACGAGACCATCAACACCCCTCAGGTCGCACTCGCCGCCTGAGACCCGCTGTCACCTACTCGTGCAGCAGACCCCTGCTTCGTGAGAGCGACCGCTTCGCGGCGACAGGTGTTCGAGGATCTCGGCGGTTCGTGCGTCCACCTGCTCGTCCGGCTGGATGTAGTGGAGCCGCGTGATTGCGGTCGAGGTGTGTCCGAGGAGCTCAGCGGCGAGGTCGAGCCCGCCATGCTTGTCGACGACCGTGGCGGCGGTGCGACGGAATGCATGCGGAGTCACCGTCGCAACCCCCGCGGACCGGAGCGCCTCACGGAGTCGTCGTCGAACGTTCGCGGTCGTGAGGGGCGTGCCGTTGCGGCTGAAGAAGATGAGGTGGTCCTGTGGCAGGGCCCCAGTCACGGCGAGGCGCGAGCGAACGGCCTCGGCGGTGAAGGACGGTACGGCGACCCGGCGCACGGACTTCGCGGACTTGGGGTGGTCCTGCCGGTACGTCGGCCGGCTCTTGGGCGAGACAACCGTGCCGGCGATCCGGATGGTCGGCGGCTCGGCGTCGAGGTCCAGGTCGCACACCCGAAGAGCAAGCGCCTCTCCGATGCGCGCGGACGTACCGACCATGACCTCGATGATCGCCTCGAGCTGACCATCCGGTCTGGGGCCCATCGACGTTCCGTTCCGACGCCATGACGCGACGGCATCGCGGATGACGTCGAGCTCGACCGCTTCGAGGGCCATGGGAGGCCGGGCCGGCCGCTTGAGACGTCGCGTGCCCTGGACAGGGTTGCGGTCGGCCGCCTCGAGCCGCACCGCGAGGCCCATCACCAGGCTGAGGACCTTCTTCGAGTGCACGGCGCGGGCGTAGCTGAACGCGCGTTGCTGCGTGAGCCAGCGTTCCACGCGGGCCACGGTGATCTCGCGGACGGTGAAGTCCCGGAACGCCGGCAGCAGGAGGTGCTCGGCCTCCCACGCGTAGCGTTCACGCGTGCTGATCGCCAGCTCGCCTTCGGCCTCCAGAGCCGCGAGCCAGTACGCCACGAGGTCCGCGAACGAAGTCCCGCCCGTGATCTCGCTCGTCGGCTCGAGCTCGTCAGACACCGTCCTCATCTTGAGCTGCAACCGCCGCCGCGCGTCGGCCCGGCTGCCACCGGTCGACTCGAGCTGGCGGTAACGGCCATGACCGTCCCGATAGCGCACCCGCGCTCGGAACCGGCCGCTGGGTGTTTGCTGCGTCGAGATCTCGCCGAAGGTGCCCACCCCCAGCCGTGACCTAGGCACGTCCGCTCACCGCTCGGCGCGATACGTCCCCGGCGTGGTTTCCCGCACGCTGTCGAGCCAGGTCTGCACAGACGACAACGGAAACTTCAGGTGCCGGCCGATACGCAGGGCGCACGGCCCCTTGCCCTCCGTACGCCAGCGGTAGATCGTGACCACCGGCACGCCGACGTACTCGGCCAGTGCGTCGATGCTCAGCAGCGGTTCGAGGCCCGGGAGCGTCGAGCTCGGGCCGGCGACGTCGTTCGGGAGATGGGTCTGCGTGGTCATGCAGCCAGGTGTGCGCAGGGCGTTCAGATGTCGCGACGCAGTGCGAGACGCTGCGCGCCCAGCTCGACGTTGACGCTCCCGCGACGCTGCTCGTGAGTCGAAAACGCGGGATAAACGCGGGATGGACCAATGTCCAGAGACTCCTCAGGCCTGGTGAGACACCGTCTCACCAGGCCTGATGCGTCGGGCTGACAGGATTTGAACCTGCGACCCCTTGACCCCCAGTCAAGTGCGCTACCAAGCTGCGCCACAGCCCGATGGCCCCCGCAGGGGCCTCGGAAACTCTACCTCACCTGACCGGGGTGCTCGTGCAGCGCGCTGCCCGGGATCCGCGTCAGTCGGGGATGGGCCAGAACTCACGCACCTCGATGCGGCCGAACCGCGCCATGGGGTGCTTCGCCGCGATCGCGACGGCGTGCTCCAGGGAGTCGCACTCGAGCACGTCGTAGCCGGCGATCTGCTCCTGCGTCTCGGCGAACGGGCCGTCGGTCACGAGGGTCCGGTCACCGCGGACGCGGACGGTCCGGGCCTCCTCGGCGGGGCGCAGGCGGTCGCCGTGCAGCCGGGCGGTGCCGGTCTCGTCGAGCCACGTGACGATGTCGCCGTCGCCCTCGACGGTGTCGGTGTCGCCGGTCGGGTCGGTGCAGACGAGCATCAGGTAGCGCATGGGTGGTCTCCGTGGGTCCGGGCCGGGTGGTTCCCGGTCGTCGGGGCCATGACGCGCGAGGTCGCCGTGGATCGACAACTCGCGCGCGCGGTTCCGTGCGAAGGGGCATGCCTGCACGTCCGTGCAGCGTGATTGACCCTGTCACGGGGCGGTCCTAGCGTCGAGCCGCCGGCCAGCCGAGGGTCGTCTGGCCCGCCCAGGAGGCCACCATGCTCTCCGACTTCGTCGCCATCCCCGTCCTCGCGGTCACGGACCTCGAGCGGGCGCGCGCCTACTACGAGGGGACGCTCGGGTTCACGAGCGCCGGGGAGGCCGCGGAGGGTGTCATGTACCGCGCGGGGTCCGGGCAGTTCCTCGTGTACCCGTCGGGGTACGCGGGCACGAACCAGGCGACGGCCGTGTCGTTCCAGCTCTCGGGCGACCGCTTCGACGCGGAGGTCGCGGACCTGCGCGACCGGGGCGTCGAGCTGCAGACGTTCGACGCCCCGGAGGGCACGTGGCAGGACGGCGTGCTCGTCCAGGGCGACATGAAGGCCGCGTGGTTCAGCGACCCGGACGGCAACGTCCTCAACGTCGAGACGGGCACCCAGGCCTGACCGTCACGGACCGACCTGCGCGCCGTCGGGCGCGACCGCGTACCAGACCTCGTTGACGCCCTGCCCGTTGACGTCGCCCGGGGCCATGTCCTGCGCGAACAGGTACAGCGGCCGGCCGTCGATCGTCACCTGGTACTCGCCGTCGGCGTTCTCGATCGTGCCGACGTCGCCCGTGACGCCCTCGACGACGGGCTCCTCCGTCGCTGCCATGATCGGCGGCCACGCGGTGAGGCAGTCGCCGGTGCACGCGCTCGTGCCCGAGCCGGGCGTGTCCTTGAGGAAGTAGTAGGCCGTCATGCCCTGGCCGTCGACGACGACCGTGCCGAGCGACGTCTCGGCGGTCATGAGGTCGGCGTCCCCGGCGGGCGCCTCGGCGGACTCGGACTCCTCGGCCGTCGACTCGGTGGTGTCCGACCCGGCGGTGTCGTCGTCGCCCGAGCCGGAGCAGCCGACCAGCGTGGCGGCCGTGACGAGGCCGAGCGTCGTGAGCAGGATGGAGCGTCGCACGGTGGTCACCTTCCGACGGGGGAGCGGGCCCGCACCGGTGGTGCGTCGTCACCGCCTCCATCCGGGACCACGGGGCAGGGGCCGTCCGGGTTCACCGTGAACCTCACGGCCCCCTGCACCGTTGGGTGGGTGACGAGACGGGAGGTGGGGACGGCGTGGACGAGGATGCCGACGCGCTGCTGCGCGCCCTGCACGCGTCCTACGCGCGCCCTCTGCACCACTTCGTGGTGCGTCTGACCGGTGACCACGAGCTCGCGCAGGACGTCGTCCAGGAGGCGATGGTCCGCGCGTGGCGGCACCCGGAGGTCCTCGCTCGCGACGACGACGCGACCCGTGCGTGGCTGTACACGGTGGCGCGCAACCTCGTGATCGACGACCGGCGCAGCGCGCGGTACGCCCGCGAGCGCGTCACGGACCGCACCCCGGAGCGGGCGGGCCCGGACGGCACGCAGGCGGTGCTCGACGCGTGGCTCGTGTCCGACGCCCTGGCGCAGCTGACCGCCGAGCACCGGGCGGTCGTCGTCGGCGCCTACTACGGCGGCCGGTCGGTCGCCGAGCTCGCGCGCGAGCAGCAGATCCCGGAGGGCACGGTGAAGTCGCGCATGCACTACGGTCTGCGGGCGCTGCGCCTCGCGCTGCAGGAGAGGGGAGTGACCTCGTGACCGTCCACGACCCCGACCGTCCCGGGACGCCCGGCGAGGACGTCTTCCGTGAGTGGGACGCCGCCTACGTGCTCGGTGCGCTGAGCCCGTCGGACCGGCGGCTGTTCGAGGAGCACCTGGCCTCGTGCGCGGCGTGCCGCGAGCGGGTGACGGAGCTCGCGGGGATGCCGGGGGTGCTGCGGGCGCTCACGGCGCAGGAGGGGACGGCGCTGGTCGACGGCACGCCGCGGGTCGACGTGGAGGGTGCCGAGGTGGTCGACCTCGCGACGGTGGCCCGGTCGACCCGATCGGCCCGGTTGCGGCGCCGTCTGGTGCTCGCCGGCGCCGCCGCGGTCCTCGTGGTCGGCGCGGCGTTCGGGGGTGCCTGGGCGGCGCGGACCGTCGCACCGGCGCCGGTCGTCGCGGAGGCGGCCCGCCTCGAGCTGCGGCCCACCGGCGAGATCGCGGTGACGGCCGACCTGACGCTGCAGGAGAAGGGCTGGGGCACGCGGCTGGACTGGTCGTGCACCTACCCGGAGGGTGCGGCGCCCGAGGAGACCGTCTACGGGCCGAGCCCGGTGTACGAGCTCGTCCTCGTCGAGGACGACGGGACGGCGACGGTCGTGGCGACGTGGTCGGCGACCACGGGGCACGCACGTGGGCTCGGCGCGTCGTCGAGCGTCCCGGCCGCGGACATCGCCCGGGTGGAGATCCGGGTGCAGGGCGCGCGCGACGCCCTCGCGGCCGCAATGGTCTGACCCGCCTGAGGACGCCCTCGCGGCCCACCTGGCGGGCGGGTCAGCCCGCGGGCACCTCGTCGTCGGCGACGACGTGCGGCGTGCCGCCGGTGACCCGGACGAGCTCGTCGAACGTCGTCGGGAAGACGCTGTGCGGGGTGCCCGCCGCGGCCCAGACCTGCGCGTGCTCGGCGAGCGCGACGTCGACCACGGTCTCGAGCGGCGCCGGGTGGCCGAGCGGGGCGACGCCGCCGATCGCCTGACCGGTCGCCGCGCGCACCTGCTCGGCGCTCGCGCGGCTCACCCGGTCGCGTCCGAGCCGCTGCGCCAGGCCGGTGGTGTCGACGCGGTGCCGGCCACTGGTCAGGACCAGCAGCGGCGCACCGTCGGCGAGGAACACGAGGCTGTTCGCGATGGCGCCGACCTCGCAGCCGAGCGCGGCGGCGGCCTCCGCGGCGGTGCGCGCCGAGTCGGGCAGCACGACGACCTGGCCGGCGACCCCGGCGGCGTGCAGGGCGTCCGCGACGCGGCGGGCGGACGGGGGCAGGGGCGCGTCGGTCATGCGGTCTCCGGTCGGGGTCGGCGGCGGCGCGGCTGCAGCCGCACGTTGGGCAGGGCGGGGGCGGGGATGCGGTCGGATCCGTGCCCGGCGACCACCCCGAAGCGCTCGGCGGCGTCGGGCGACTCCCACGCGTCACGTGCGGCGGCGATGTCGGCGTGGGTGCGGCCGACGAAGTTCCACCACATGACGAGGTCGTGCTCGAACGGGGCACCGCCGAGCAGCAGGAGCCGCGTGGGGGTCGAGGCGCGGACGTGCACCTCGTCGCGCCCGTCGCCGAGGAACAGCAGCGGACCGGGCTCGACCGGCACCCCGGCGACGTGGGCCGCGCCGTCGAGCACCAGCACGGCGTGCTCGAAGCCCCGCTGCAGGGGGACGACGACGTCTCGTCCGGCGTCGACCACGAGGTCGGCGCCGAGCAGGGGCGAGTGGACACGCGCAGGGGAGTGGGCACCGTCGAGGGCACCCACGAACACCGTCGCGCGGACCCCCGGGGCCTCCCAGACCGGCGGGGCCGCGACCTGTTCGAACGACGGCGGGGCGTCGGCCACCGCGTCGGGCAGGGCGACCCACAGCTGCACGCCGTGCAGGGGAGCGGCGTCACCGAGCGTGAACTCCGAGTGCGACACCCCGTGCCCGGCCGTCATGAGGTTGAGCTGCCCCGGCCGGACGACGACCTCCGAGCCCACCGAGTCGCGGTGCAGGATGTCGCCGACGAGCGGCCACGTGACCGTCTGCAGCGCGGTGTGCGGGTGCGGCAGGACACGCATGTCGACGTCCTGCGGGCCCATCTCGTCGAGGAAGCACCACGCACCGACGAACGGCAGCTCGCGCTGCGGCAGCGTCCGGCGGACCTGCATCCCCCGCACGCCGCCGAGCGGGACCTCGCGGGCCGGGTGCAGCACCGCCACGGGACCGTGCGCGGGTGCCAGGGCGCACACCTCGGGCTCCGGTCGGACGTCGAGGTTCGTCATGGCCCCACTGTGCCCGACGGCAGCCTCCGGCGCCGCGTCCTCGCCGAGCCGGGACACGCCGACGGTGACCTCGCGGACGGACCTCACACCCGTCGGGCCCCGCGCGTCTGCACACTGTGGACGTGAAGCACCCCTTCGAGCGCGTCGTCACCGACCACGGGGCGACGGTCCTGCGCGTGTGCCGGGCCGTGCTCGGACCGGTCGACGCCGACGACGCGTGGTCGGAGACGTTCCTCGCGGCGCTGCGCGCGTACCCGGACCTTCCCGCGGACGCGAACGTCGAGGCGTGGCTCGTGACGATCGCGCACCGCAAGTCCGTGGACGTCGTGCGACGGGCCGCCCGGCACGCCGTCCCCGTCGCGGACCTGCCGGACCGCGCGGTCGTGGGGGTGTCGCGCGACCTGGACCTGTGGGCGGCCCTCGCGGCTCTGCCGGACAAGCAGCGGCGCTCGGTGGCCTACCACCACCTGGGCGGGCTGCCGTACGAGGAGGTCGCCGCGCTGCTCGGCGGCACGGCCGCGGCCGCCCGCCGGGCGTCGGCCGACGGTGTCGCGGCGCTGCGCCGCACGTACCCGCGGTTCGCGGACGAGGGGAGGGCGTGATGGGCGCCGGGACGAGGGAGACGACGATGCGCGACGGCACGATTCCCGACGGCACGACTCCCGACGACGCGGTGCTCGACGGCACCGCCCCCGACGAGGCCGTGCTCGACGAGGCGCAGCTCAACGAGGCGCTGCTCGACGAGGCGCTGCTCGACGGCGTGGCCGTCACGGCCGACGAGGTGGCGCGCCTGCACGCCCGCCTGGTCGCCCGGGCAGCGGATGACGCGCTGCTCGACGTGGCCTACCGGACGGTCGACAGCCCGGTCGGCCGGCTGCTGCTCGCCCGCACCCCGGCGGGGGTGGTCCGGGTCGCGTTCGCGGTGCAGGACCACGACGCGGTGCTGCAGGACCTGGCCGACCGGGTCAGCCCGCGCGTGCTGGAGGCACCCGGGGCGCTCGACGACGTGGCGCGCGAGCTCGACGAGTACTTCGCGGGGACGCGGCGGACGTTCGACGTGCCGGTCGACCTGCGGCTGACCAGCGGCTTCCGCCGGGCGGTCGTCGAGCACCTGGGCGACGTGGCGTACGGGCGGACGGCGAGCTACGCGCAGGTCGCGGCGCTGGCGGGCAGCCCGCGCGCGGTGCGGGCGGTGGGGACGGCGTGCGCGCTCAACCCCGTGCCGCTGGTCGTGCCGTGCCACCGTGTCGTGCGGTCCGACGGCAGCCCGGGACGGTACGCGGGCGGCGACGACGCGAAGCTCGCGCTGCTGGCCCTCGAGACGGGCGTCGGTGCGGCGGCGTAACGTCGAGCGCATGTGCCGGAACATCACGACGCTGCGGGGGCTCGAGCCGCCCGCGACCTCCGCGGAGATCGAGGCCGCCGCGCGCCAGTACGTGCGCAAGGTGACGGGCGTGCAGCAGCTGAGCGACGCGACGCGCGACCCTTTCGAGGCGGCCGTCGCGGAGATCGCCGCGATCACCGCCCGCCTGCTGGAGGACCTGCCGGCGCGGCGTCAGCCGCCCACGACGGTCCCGCCGCTGCGCCGTCCGGAGGTGCAGGCCGCCATCGCCGCCCGCATGGCGGCGCGGGAGGAGCACGAGCGGGCGCACGAGCTCGGGCTGCCCCACACGCACGAGGACGACGACCTCGTCGACGGCGTCCACGCGGCGGCGCACTGACACGTCCGCTCCGGCGGGCGCGGTCGGTGTCAGTCGGTCGTCGCGCGGGATGCCGTCGCGGGGGCGAGCGGCACGAGGCGCGGGATGCCCGGTGGCGCCACGGCCGACAGCGCGAGGTAGCGCGCCTCGGCACGGTGCAGACGGATGTGCTCGTCGAGCGTCCACGTCGGGCCGTTGGTGAGCTCCATGCCGCACGCGCACGCGATGGTCACGCGGCCGTCGGGGGTCTCGCAGACGACGCCGACGGTCGTGTGGTCGGTCGCGGCGCGCACCTTGGCGTAGCGCATCTCGGCGCTCACCGGCACGACCGGCGGTGCCGGGCCGTCGACGGTCATGGTGTTCCCCAGCGGTGCGATCCTCAGCGGTCGGTGGCGACGCGCTCGTCGACGAGCTGGTCGAGCTCGAACGACTCGTCCCACTGCGCGCCACCCAGGCTCGGCATCATCGCACGCAGCTGCGGACGCCAGCCCTCGACACGCTCCGGGAAGCAGCGCTCGAGCAGGTCGAGCATCGTCGCGACGGCCGTCGACGCGCCGGGCGAGGCACCCAGCAGGCCGGCGATCGAGCCGTCGGCGGACGTCACGAGCTCGGTGCCGAACTCGAGGACGCCGCCCTTCTTCCGGTCCTTCTTGATGACCTGGACGCGCTGGCCCGCGGTGACGAGCTCCCAGTCGCGGGGGTGGGCCGTCGGCATGAAGGCGCGCAGCGTGCGGAGCCGGTCGAGATCCGTCGCGGTGACCTCGGAGATGAGGTACTTCAGCAGGTCGAGGTTGCGCACGCCGACCGCGAGCATCGGCACGACGTTGCCGGGTCGGATCGAGCGGATCAGGTCGAGCCACGAGCCGTGCTTGAGGAACTTCATGCTCCAGCCCGCGTAGGGGCCGAAGAGCAGCGCGGTGCCGCCGTCGACGACGCGCGTGTCGAGGTGGGGGACGGACATGGGCGGGGCGCCGATGTCGGCCTTGCCGTAGACCTTCGCCTGGTGCTGCGCGACGATCCGCGGGTTCGTGGTCTTGAGGAACTGCCCGCTGATCGGGAAGCCGCCGAAGCCCTTCGCCTCGGGGATGCCGGAGCGCTGCAGCAGGTGCAGGGCGCCACCACCGGCGCCGATGAACACGAACCGGGCGCGGACGGCGCGGGCCTTGCGGCGGCCGTTCCAGCGGCGGTCCTTGATGCGCAGCGTCCACGAGCCGTCGCGGGCCTGCCGCAGGCGCGTGACCTCGCTCTCGACGTGCAGACGGGCGCCGCGGTGCTCGGCGTCCTCGATCATCGACCGGGTCAGGGCGCCGAAGTCGACGTCGGTGCCGGACGCGGCGCGCGTCGCGGCGACGGGCTCGGCCGGGTCGCGGTCGTCCATGAGCAGCGGCGCCCAGGCGGCGACCTGCGCGGGGTCTGCCGAGAACTCGAGGTCGGAGAACAAGGGGTGCGTCCGCAGCGTCTCCCACCGGCGGCGCAGGTAGTCGACGTTGGCCTCGCCGCGCACGAACGTCATGTGCGGGGTCGTCGACAGGAAGCCCGTGCCGCCCGGCAGGCGGCCGTTCGTCGCGAGGTGGTTCCAGAGCTCGCGCGACAGCTCGAACTGCTCGTTGATGGTGACGGCCTTGGCGATGTCGATCGTGCCGTCGGGGCGCTGCGGCGTGTAGTTGAGCTCGCAGAGAGCCGCGTGGCCGGTGCCCGCGTTGTTCCACGGGTTCGAGCTCTCCTGGGCGACCTCGCCCCGGCGCTCGTGGATCTCGACGGTCCACGACGGTTCGAGGGTCGTGATGAGGGCGGCCAGGGTCGCGCTCATGATCCCGCCACCGACGAGGACGACGTCCACTGACTCTTCGCGCTGCGCCACGATCTCGATCGTATGTTGACGTCGAGAATCTCCACGACGAGGAAGGTGTGACCTTCGTCTCGTTCGTCCCATGACTTCACGTGCTAGGTCCGCGGACGCACGAGGGGTGGTGGTCCCGCCCCGCGGCGGTCCACCACCCCTCGTGGTGCGGCCGGGGAGTCCCGGCCCAGGTCAGGACCTCAGGCCGTCGTGCAGGCCGTCCCGTTGAGCGTGAACACCGTCGGCTTCGGGTTGCTGCCGGGGTGCGACCCGTTGAAGCCGACCTCGACGCTGCCGCCCGCGGCGATCGTGCCGTTCCACGGCGCGTTCGACACCGTCACCGACGCCCCGGTCTGGCTGAAGACGCCCGACCAGCCGTTGGTCACCTGCTGCGACGAGGGGAACGTGAACGCCAGCTTCCAGGCGTTCATCGCCGTCGAGCCGTTGTTCGTGATCTTGACCGACGCCGTGAAGCCCGTGTTCCAGTCGCTCGTCGTGTAGCGCACCGTGCACCCGGTGGGCTGCACGGTCGGGGTGACGGTCGGCGTCGGGGTGACCGTGGGGGTCACCGTCGGCGTCGGGGTGACGGTCGGCGTCGGCGTGACCGTGGGGGTCGCCGTGGGGGTCACCGTCGGGGTCACGGTCGGGGTCACCGTCGGCGTGACCGTCGGCTCCGTGCCCGACGAGTGCCCCACCACGATGCCGCGCCCGTTCGTCCCGACGTAGACCCGGCCGAACACGTCCGGGTCGCCCGTGACGACCGAGCCCGTCCAGCCGAACTGGTGCTCGTCGTCGTTGATCCGCACCCACGACGCACCGGCGTCGACCGAGCGGAACAGCCCGCGCACGCCGCCGACCTTGGCCGACAGGTAGATCGCGGGATAGGTCGCCCCGGGGGCGGCCTTGCCGAACCCGACCGCGTCGCCCTGCTCGACGTTCGAGAGCTTCGTGAACGTCTTGCCGCCGTCCGTCGAGTGCCACAGGCCGTAGGCCGACGTCGTCGCGCCGCCCGCGAGCCACACGTCGCCCTCACGGCCGGGCACCGCACCGAAGCGCACGTTGCCCTCGGTGGGCAGGCCCGTCGCGGACGACGCGGTGAACGTCGCGCCGCCGTCGGTGGAGTAGTGGAACTTCCCCCCGCCGTACGCGTAGAACCTCTGCCCGTTGACGCGGTCGGACTCGACGCGCGCACCCGCCGGGACGCCGGACGACGCCGTCCAGCTCGACCCGTACGTCGTCGAGACGTGCACGCCGGCACCCGCCGGGCTCCACACGATGCGCCCGCCGTCGGCGCTCACGGCGACCGTGCCGCCGCCCGTCACACCGGCGACGTCCTGCCCGGCCCACCACGAGTCGCCGCCCGACGTCGAGACGCCGATGTGCGCGACGCCCGCGTCACCGTTGCCGACGCGCACGACGGTCGAGGGCGACTTCTCGGCGAAGTCGAGGCTCACGACGCCGCCGTGGTAGGGCGCGGTCATCGCGTACTTCGACGGCACCTTGGTGATGTCCTTGTGCACGAAGCCGCCGATGTCGTACATCCCGGAGATGAGCTCGGTCGTGCCCGGGGGAGCGGCGAGGTCCTGGACGGCCGTCTCCTCGATGCCCTGGGCCTTGACGCCGATGTTCACGGTGCCGCCGGTGTCCCACGCGGTGAGGTTGCTGCCGCCGTAGATCGTGGCGCCCGTGCCGTAGAGGAAGCTGTTCGAGTCGAACGGGTCGATCTCGAACGACTCGGTCATCCACCCGAGCTTGGGGCTGGGCTCGGGGTCGACGCCCTGCTTGCCGAAGTCGAGCCACGGCGCCCCGGAGATGTCGAGCTTGTACTTGAGGGTGCGGCTCGGGTACCCGGCCCAGTCCCAGATCCGGCTCCACGTGGCGCCGCGGTCGGTCGAGCGGAACACGATGATGTCCGGCCACCAGGAGATCTGCGTGACGGCCATGATCGTGTCGGGGTCCTGCCGGTCGATCGTCAGGCCGGAGTAGCCGAAGTAGTTGTCGGTGCTCGACGACGGCACGGGGGAGATGTTCGTCCAGGTCCCGGTCGCGGTGTCGAGGCGCCACACGTCGCCGTGACCGCCGTCGTACGGGCCGCCCGTGTCGCTCGTCGCGATGTAGAGATGCTTTCCCGCGGCGTCGTAGACGCCCTTGTGCGCGATGAACCCGGTCGGCTGCCCCGCGACGCGCGACCACGTGACGCCCGCGTCGGTCGACCGGTAGACGGTGTTCTCCTTGTCGGCGACGCCGACGTAGATCGTCTTGGTCGGGGAGCCCTTGGTGCCGCTCGTGGGGTCGAAGGTCACCCAGACGACGCCCTGGTTGGACGTGAGGTACCCGTTGGTGTCGTCGGGGTCCTGCACGTAGTTGCCGGGGTTCGGGAAGGCGCTGACCTTCGCCCAGGTGACGCCCGAGTCGGTGCTGCGCCACAGGCCGTTGCCGCCCTCGGTGCCGAAGTACAGGACCCGGTTGTCGTTGGGGTCGACCTGCAGGCGCTCGCCCATGCCGCGCCCGGGCATGTTGCCACCGACCTTGAAGGGCAGCGTGGTCTTCTGCCACGTCTCGCCACGGTCGCTCGAGCGCAGGATCGCGCCGTTCTGCGGGTCCCAGCTGTTGGTGTACGTGCCGACGGCGGCGTACACCTTGTTCGGGTTGACAGCGTCGGTCGCGAGGCTCAGGACGCCCGTGTGGCTCCAGTCGTCCCAGCCGATGTGGTCGAGCAGGGGCACCCAGCGCTGGGTGGCCTTGTCGAGCCGGTAGGCGCCGCCGATGTCGGTCCGGGTGTAGACGAGCCCCTTCTCCGACTGGTTGTAGACGATGCCGGGGACGAAGCCGCCGCCGACGATCTCGACGTTGCCCCACGTGTAGGTGGGCGTCGCCGCGGTGGCGGGGGAGCTGAGGGCGACGGCGGTGCCCGCGCCCGTGGCGAGGGCGGCCGCGAGGACGGCGCCGGCGAGCCGTCGTGACCGGCGGCCTGGCCGGGAGGGAGAGGTCGAAGCAGGGACGCGCATCCGCTGCACTCCTTCGTGAAGGCGGTGGGGTGCCCTCCGGGCGAGGGTCGCCCGGACGGTCGGTGCCCGGTCGCCGGGGTGCTCCGGTGCAGGTCCGGCCGCCAGGTGGCGGTCACGGTATCGAAGCGCTTCGAGTGCGAGTGAGAGGGCGAATCGTTTAGTCAGAGCCCGGACCGCGCAGGTCGCAGCGCCGGGGTCCAGCACGCGAGCCGGGACGCCCACGTCCTGGCCCGCGGGTGCGGGGCACGCGTCGCGGAGGTAGAAACCTCCCATGAGCCGCGACCGCGACCTGACGTCCGACCCCGCCGCCGAGCACCTCGCCGACCGTGAGCTGCCCGAGGCCGAGCTCGCCGCCGCCGACGCCCGCTCCGGGGGCGACCCGAGCCGCGCACCGCGATCGCTGCACGCGGTCGAGCTCGAGGCGGACGACGAGGCCATCGCGAGCAGCGACGACTGGGACGACCCCGCCCGCCTCTGACGCCCGCCGGCGCAGCGACGTCCCGTCGTGGCGTGCGCGCGGACCGTCGGCCCGGCACGCGTCCGGCGTCGACGCCCGTGAGCGCCGACGCCGGACGGGGCGACCGCAGGGGAGCGGTCAGGTGGAGCGCAGGTCGTCCGGCCCCAGCGACTCCAGCAGGGCGTGCCCGTCGGCCCCCTGCAGCACCGGGATGCCCTCGCGCACGGTCGCGCGCTCGGCGGACCGCGACTCGGGCGTCGGCGCGGGCAGGCCGTGCGCCAGGACGTGCTCGCTGAACGTGAGCTGGCGGATCAGGACCGCCCGCACGTGCTCGGGATGGTGCTGCACGGCGCCTGCGTAGATCTCCGGGTCGCGCTGCCCGTCGTCGCCCACGAGGATCCACTGCACGTCGGGCAGCTCGCGCACCAGCCGGCGCAGCTGCGCGACCTTGTGCGCGCGGCCGCTGCGGAACCAGCCCGAGTTGGTCGGCCCCCAGTCGGTGAGCAGCAGCGGGCCCGCGGGATACCGGTTCCGGCGGAGGAACCGGGCGATCGCGGGGGCGGCGTTCCAGGCGCCGGTGGAGAGGTAGACGACCGGCATGCCGGGGTTACGGCGGCCGAGCTCGGCGTAGAGGTCCGACATCCCGGGCACGGGCTCGCGGGCGTTCTCGTGCCGCACCAGCACGTTCCACGCCGCGACCAGGGGACGCGGCAGGCGCGTGACCATGACGGTGTCGTCGATGTCGCTCACCAGTCCCACGCGGACGGCCGGGTCGACGACGAGCACCGGCGCGTGCGCCTGCGCCCCGTCGGCGGTCGTGACGCGCAGTCGGTGCCACCCGGGAGGCAGGTCGGACTCGAGCAGGACGTCGAGGTACCCGCCGCGGTCCGTCACGACGCGGTGCTCGACGTCTCCGACCTGCACGCGCAGCTCGGCACCGGCGACCTGGGCGGTCGCGAAGCTGCGCCAGCCCCGGACCGCGTCGGTGCTGCCGGCGTCGACCTGCGCGTCGCCACCCGCGGCGGGCAGGTCCGCTCCCCGGACCGACGGCCCGGCGAGCAGGGTCCGCGCCATCACACGCACCCAGCCGGGCGCGCCGTAGCCCGCGAAGGGCTCGATGCGCACCGTCCACCCCTGCCGACGCAGCACCGACACGAGCGCCCGGTCGAACGCGTCCTCCAGGCGCCCCGCGACGTGCAGGCGGCGGGACGGGCTGGGCGGCTGGGACGAGCCGGTGGGGCGGGTGCCCGGACGTGCCGCACGGAGCACCGCGCGGTCGTCCGCCCGGTGCTCCGTGCGGGGGGTCACGCCGATGCCTTGCCCTTCGCGCGGGCCTTGTCCGCGGCGGCCTTCTCGCCGTCCGCCGACGCCGTGCTGAGCGCACCGCCGGCCGACTCGAGGTGCGCGCGGACGAACCAGTGGAACAGCTCGAGCTCGTGCAGGTGCCCGACGAGCAGGTCGTTCGTGACGGTGTCGAGCTCCTCGGTCTCCGCGGCCGCCTCGCGGTGCGAGGTGATCACGCCGACGTAGACCTCGTCGAGCGCGCCCAGGTGCGCGATCGCGGTGTCCCGGCCGATCGAGTAGTCGTCCCACGTGCGCGCGGCGACGAGCGCGCCGGGCGTGCCGACGGGGGCGACGCCCAGGGTCGCGATGCGCTCGGCGATCGCGTCGACCATGAGGCGCACGGCGTCGACCTGCGGGTCGAGCATCTCGTGCACCGCGATGAAGTGCGGCCCCACGACGTTCCAGTGGACGTGCTTGAGGGTCAGCGCCAGGTCGTTGAGCGCGTCGAGTCGCCGCTGCAGGATCTCGGCGATCTTCGCCCCCTCCTGGGGGGTGAGCGACGGGACGGTGTACTTGGGCAGCGTGCGTGCCATGTGGCGCTCCTCCTTCAGCTCGTGCGCCGGACGATCCCTGCCCGGCCGCCCTCCACGCTGCCTCACCGGTCAGCACCTCGCCAGCGGAGCGGTGCCGGTCGGACGCGGTCGTCAGGCGAAGGGGTCGCCGTCCCGCTCGAGGCGGTCCGCGACCTCGTCCGGGCCGAGCTGCTGGAGGTCGGGGCCGACCTCGTCCCACCATCGCGGCGCCGCCACGCGGGGCAGGTCGCGGCCCCGCAGCGAGTACGGCGTGATCGTCGTCTTCGCGGGGTGGTTCTGCGACCAGTCGATGAGGACCTTCCCCGGCCGGAGGTCCTTGCGCATGACCGCGACGACGAGGTCGGGGTGCTGCTTGGCGATGGCGAACGCCAGGTCGCGCGCGTACTGGCGGACCTCGACGGCGGTGCGGCGGCCGGGCAGCGGCGCGTAGAGCTGCATGCCCTTGCTGCCCGATGTCACCGGCACCGTCTCGGCGAGCCCGTCCTCGCGCAGGCGGTCCGCCACCAGGTGGGCGACCTGCGCGCACTCCGCGAGCCCCGCGGGCGCGCCGGGGTCGAGGTCGACGACGAGCCGGTCCGGGTTCCGGACCCCGCCGCGCGGCCCGACGGACCACTGCGGCGTGTGCAGCTCGAGCGCACCCTGGTTCGCGCACCACACGAGGCCCGCGAGGTCGTCGACGAACGGCAGGACGAGCTCGGTCCCCTCGCCGTCGTCGTTGCCGGGGGCTGCGGGCAGCGTCTGCCGGCGCAGCCAGTCCGGGGCGCCGCGCGGCACGTTCTTCTCGAAGAACTTCTCGCCCGTCACCCCGTCGGGCCAGCGGATGCGTGTCACGGGCCGCTCGTGCAGCTGCGGCAGGAGTGCGGGCGCGACCCGGACGAGGTAGTTCATGACCTCGGCCTTCGTCGTCCCGGTCTGCGGGAACATGACCTTCTCGAGGTGGCTGACGCGGACCTGCCGGCCGTCCACGTCGACCATCTGACGCTCGGGTGTCACGGCTGCTCCCACGGGTCGGGGTCGGCGTCGGTCCGCACGCCGCGGATCACCGGCTGGCGCAGGCGTCCGGTCGGGGTGCGGTTGAGGTAGCGGGTGTCGACCACGACGACCGGCGCGCACCACCGGGTGCCGCGGGCGTCGACGGGCGGGACGTCGTCGTCGAACGGGGCGGCGTCGGCGGGTGCGCGGTCGAGCGCGGTGCGCAGGGTCGTCGCGACCGCGCCGGTCAGCCCGCTGCCCGCCCGGCCGAGGTAGCGCAGCCGCCCGTCGCCGTCGCGGGCGCCCAGCAGCACGGCCCCCAGCCTCCCGTTGCCCGACGTCTCCTCGCGCCACCCGACGACGAGTGCGGTCCGGTGGTGCTGGTGCGCCGCCTTCACCCAGTCGGACGAGCGGTGGCCGGCGCGGTAGGGCGACGAGCGGCGCTTCGCGACGACCCCCTCGAGGCCGTGCGCCGCGGTCACCGCCCACAGCTCGTCGCCGTCGTCGTACACCGGCGAGAGCTCCACCCGGTCGGGCAGGGCGAGCCCCGCCAGCAGGGCACGGCGCTCGTCGTAGGGACGGCCGACGACGTCGACGCCGTCCGTCCGCAGCACGTCGAAGACGAGGTACGTCACCGGCCGGGCACGGGCGAGAGCCGCAGCGCGACGCGCGTCGCGCACGTGCATGCGCTCGGCGAGGGCGGCGAACGACGGGCGACCGTCGGCCAGGAGCACGATCTCGCCGTCGAGGACCGTGTCCGGGAGGTCCGCCAGGCCCGCGAGCTCGGGGTACGCGGGCGTCGTCTCGCGCCCGCCGCGGCTCCACAGCCGCAGACGTCCGGACGTCGTGTCCGCGAGCGCCCGCACGCCGTCCCACTTCACCTCGAAGGCCCACTGCGGCCCGTGGGGGAGGGCGCCCGTCCGGGCTGCTGGGGTGGCGAGCATGGGCTCCACGGGTCCATCCTGCCCAGGTGGGCCGCGTCCGGCGCGGGCTGGTCGGGGCGTGCCCGGTCGCAGCGGTGCACCCCACGCCGACGGAGGTGGCGGACGATGCGAGCGATCTGGAAGGGCGCGGTGGCCTTCGGGCTCGTCAACGTCCCGGTGCGGCTGTACGCGGCGACGGGCGAGCATGAGGTGACGCTCCACCAGGTGCACAAGGCCGACGGCGGTCGGATCCGGTACCGCAAGGTGTGCAGCATCGACGGCGAGGAGGTCGAGTACCGGGAGATCGCCAAGGGGTTCGAGACGGACGAGGGCGAGCTCGTCGTGCTGACCGACGAGGACTTCTCGCGCCTGCCGCTGTCGACCGAGCGCGAGATCGAGGTCATGGAGTTCGTGCCCGCCGAGCAGGTGGACCCGATCCTGCTGGGCAAGACGTACTACCTGGAGCCGGAGAAGACGGCCGCGAAGCCGTACGCGCTGCTGCGCGGGGCGCTCGAGCAGGCGGACCGGATGGCGGTCGTGAAGGTCGCGCTGCGGCAGCGCGAGTCGATGGCGGTGCTGCGCGTCCGGGACCAGGTGATCTGCATGCAGATCCTGCTGTGGCCGGACGAGATCCGTGCCGCGGACTTCCCGATCCTCGACGCGGACGTGTCCGTGAAGCCGCAGGAGCTCGCGATGGCGTCGTCGCTCGTCGACTCCCTCGCCGCCGACTTCGACCCGTCGCAGTACGAGGACCGGTACTCGGCGGCGCTCGAGCAGCTCATCGAGACGAAGATCTCGACGGGGGACACGCGGGCCGTCCCCGCGCCTGCGGCCGAGGAGGGGGAGCAGGGCGGGGGCGAGGTCGTCGACCTGCTGGCCGCGCTGCAGCGCAGCGTCGAGAAGGCGCGGGGCACGAAGGGCGAGGCGGCGGAGCCGAAGGCGCCGGAGCGTGCGGCGTCGCGCAAGCGCACGGGCACCGACGACGCCGCCGACGGTGCCGACGGTGCCGACGGTGCCGCGTCGGGGGCCGGCAAGGCGGGACCGTCGGCGAAGAAGCCGGCCACGAAGCGGGCGTCGAAGTCCACGTCCGGGTCCGCGAAGAACGGTGAGGACGCCCCGACGACGCCCCGCAAGACGCGCCGCAAGGCGTCGTGAGCGCAGCGGACCGGCAGGCGGACGCGGTCGCCGCGCTGCGCCGGATCGCGTTCCTGCTCGAACGCGCCCAAGCGAGCCCGTACCGGAGCGAGGCATTCCGTGCCGCGGCCCGGTCCGTGGAGCGCGAGGCGCCCGACCGCGTCGGCGCCCTCGTGCGGGCCGGCGCGCTCACGGACCTGCCGGCCGTCGGGGCGCGGACCGCGGAGGTCGTCGCGCTCGTCGTGCGGGGCGAGCCCGTCGAGTACCTCGAGACGCTCGAGGCCGAGCACGCCGAGCGGTCCGCACGCGAGGTCGACCCGGCCGCGGTGGCCCTGCGCGAGCGCCTGCGGGGCGACCTGCACGCGCACACCGAGGCGAGCGACGGCGCGACCCCGGTGCAGGAGATGGTGCTCGCCGCGATGGAGCTCGGGCACGAGTACCTGGCGATCACCGACCACTCGCCGCGCCTGACGGTCGCGAACGGGCTCTCGGCCCCGCGGCTGCGCGCCCAGATGGACCAGGTGGCCGCGCTCAACCGGGCGGTCGGACCGTTCGTCGTCCTCACGGGCATCGAGTGCGACGTCCTCGACGACGGCGGTCTCGACCAGGACCCGGACCTGCTCGACGCGCTCGACGTCGTCGTCGCGTCCGTGCACTCCAAGCTGCGCATGGACAGCCGGGCGATGACCGCACGCATGGTCGCCGCGGTGAGCAACCCGCGCACGGACGTCCTCGGGCACTGCACCGGGCGTCGCCTCACGGGTCGCGCGCGGCCGCAGAGCGAGTTCGACGCGAGGGCCGTCTTCGAGGCGTGCGCCGAGCACGGCGTCGCCGTGGAGGTGAACTGCCGGCCCGACCGCCTGGACCCGCCGCACGACCTGCTCGCCCTCGCCGTGGAGGTCGGGTGCGACCTGTCGATCGACACCGACGCGCACGCACCGGGCCAGCTCGACTGGCTCCTGACGGGCTGCGAGCGCGTCGTGCAGCACGGCGTCGACGCCGACCGGGTGATCACGACGTGGCCCGTGGAGCGCCTGCGGGAGCGCACGCACGGCTGAGGCGGGCGCGGCGTGCACGGAGCAGGGGCGCGGAGGGGTTAGTGTCTGCGCAGCCCCCGGTCACGCGGTGTCCCCGCGCGCCCGACGGGCTCAGGCCCGTCCGAGGGGCCGCCGTACCGAGTGAACAAGGAGCAACCATCTCGTGAGCGTCAACCGCACCGAGCTCGTCCAGGCCGTGGCTGCGAAGGCGGGCACCGCCAACGCCGAGGCCGACAAGGTCCTCAAGGCCTTCCAGGAGGTCCTCGTGGAGCAGCTCGCCGCCGGCGAGTCCGTGACGATCCCCGGCTTCCTGGCCGTGTCGCGGGCCGAGCGCTCCGCTCGCACGGGCATCAACCCGCAGACGGGCGAGAAGCTCGAGATCCCCGCGGGCTACCGCGTCAAGCTCACCGCGGGCAGCGTCCTCAAGCGCGCCGTCCAGGGCTGACACCCCGCCGCACAGGGCCGGGCCCCGACCGTCGCGTCGGGCCCGGCCCTGTGTCGTCCTGTCTCGACTATGATGCGAACGAATCTCATGAAGGAGCGGTAGCGCATGGTGGTCGTCCGGCAGACGCGGCAGCGCGCCGAGATCCTCGACCTGCTCGGGGGCCTCGACGAGTTCCGCAGCGCCCAGCAGCTGCACGAGATCCTGCGTGCCCGCGGCTCGAGCGTCGGGCTCGCCACGGTCTACCGCGCCGTGCAGAGCCTCACCGAGACCGGCGAGGTCGACGTGCTGCGCACCCCCGACGGCGAGTCCGTCTACCGGCGCTGCGCGCAGCGCAGCCACCACCACCACCTCGTGTGCCGGTCCTGCGGGCGGACGGTCGAGATCGACGCCGGCCAGGCCGAGGCGTGGGCCGCGCAGGTCGCGAAGGCGCACGGGTTCGACGACGTCGACCACACGATCGAGCTGGTCGGGACGTGCGCCACCTGCCGCGCCGCGCAGGGCTGACCGGCTGACCCCGCGCCGCCGCGTCAGGCGGACAGCGGACCGCGGACGATCGAGTCGCCCGAGTGTGCCGGGTCGCCGTCGAACGGCTCCTCCGAGACGTCCACGACCGAGAACTCGTCGAGGTCGAGGCCGGGGGGCAGGTCGAACCGTCCCGACGTCCCGGCGAGCGTCCCCAGGCTGACGAGCCCGGAGACGTCGGGCGTGAGCAGCCACACCTCACGGAACCCGGCGTCGCCGTCGACGGCTCCCTCGACGTCGACCACCAGCACCCGCGCGCCGTCACGGTCGACCTCCAGGGTCGCCGTGCCCGACGCGTCCCAGCCGGGCAGCGCGTCGAGCGTCGCCGACGCGACGACGTCCGCGGTCCGGGCGTCACGCGTGCTGACCCACCACGTGCCGGCCCCGCCCACGACGAGCCCGACCGCGGCGGCCGCCGCGACCCACGTCCACGGCCCGCGCGCGCGGCGCGGGGAGCTCAGGGAGACGACCTCGCCACCCGCTCCGCGGTCGCCGGCCGTGGCGGTGTCGTCCCGTGCCTCGCCGGTGCGGGCTGCGCGGTCCCGGGTCACGGCCGGGGCGCTGGCCGCACCCGCCGTCCCGGTCCCGGCCGCGGCCACGCTCGCCT
>NZ_BIMR01000011.1 GCF_004306155.1 Cellulomonas biazotea | reverse complement strand
CGTCAGCACGGTCCCCTCCTGCGGGTCGGCCACCGCGGCGCGGGCCGCGCGCGCGGCGCTGGCGAGCGGGCCGGCGACGTCGTGCCCGCCCGGCCCGGCCGGAGCGAGACCCGCGGCGAAGCCGGCGAGGTACTGGCTGACGATGACGCCCGAGTTGCCCCGCGCGGCGAGCAGAGCGCCGTGCGCGAAGGCCCGGGCGACGGCCGTGGCGTCGGCGCCCGCGGGCAGGTGCTCGACCGCGTCGGCACCGCCGGTGACGGTGAGCAGCACGTTCGTCCCGGTGTCCGCGTCGGCCACGGGGAACACGTTGACGGCGTCCACCTGCGGCCGCGCGAGGTCGAGCGCCACGCGCGCGGTGCGCGCCCAGGTGCGCAGCACGTCGGCGTCGAGCACGTGGTCACCTTCCGGTCGGGCGTGGGTCGCCCCACACCCTGCCGCATCGTGCCCACATTTGGGACGCCTGCTGAGCATGGGCTAGTCTTGACCGGTTGCCCGATCGCCTCGGGCACTGGTGACGCGCGGACCGCCCCGGTCCTCGATCCCGATCCCACCTCTGGTGCGGTGACGAGCGTGTCCCGACAACCGACTTCGTCGCGACCCCGCGACGTGCCCGCATCGGTCCCGACCCGTCGGGGCCGGGTACCGACCGCAAGAACACAGGAGAAGATCGTGGCTGCCAACTGCGACGTCTGCGCCAAGGGCCCGAGCTTCGGGCACAGCATCTCGCACTCGCACGTGCGCACGAAGCGCCGCTGGAACCCGAACATCCAGCGCGTCCGCGCCGTCGTCGCGGGCACCCCGAAGCGCATCAACGTGTGCACCTCGTGCCTCAAGGCCGGCAAGGTCCAGCGCGCCGTCTGACGCCGCCGTACCGCCGGTCGCAAGGCCCGTGAGGCAATCGCCTCGCGGGCCTTCGCCATGCCCGGGCCATGTGGCAGGGTGACGACATGATCGAGCAGCTCGACGAGGTGACCATCCGCGCCGCCGGGACCGCCGACGCCGCGGGCATCGCCGCCGTGCACGTCCGGTCGTGGCAGGAGGCCTACGCGGGCATCGTGCCGGCCGACTTCCTGGCCGCCCTCGACGTGCCGACGCGGACCACCGAGTGGCAGGGCTACCTGCGGCGCGGGCCGGACGAGAACGTGCTGACCTGGGTCGCGGAGTCGAGCAACCGCGTCGTCGGGTTCGTCACCGCCGGCCCCAGCCGCGACGAGGACGCCGGTCGCGGCGACCGCGAGATCTACTCGATGTACCTGGACCCTGGGACATGGGGCCACGGCGTCGCGCGCGACCTCATGCGTACCGTCGTCGGCGAGCTCGGCGAGCGCACGCACCTCTCGCTGTGGGTGCTGGCGGCCAACGACCGCGCACGGCACTTCTACCGCCGGCACGGGTTCCAGGCGGACGGCGTCGAGCGCTTCGACGACGTCGGCGGCGCCGAGCTGCTCGAGGTCCGCTACCGCCGGAACTAGGTCCGAGCGACCGGCGCATCCGACGGGGTCCGGGCCGCGGGACCAGCGCCTGCCGGACGAACCTTGCCGCGCTCTGGTCGCGTGCGAGGCGGGCGTCCGGTCAGCCCGCGAAGTGGTCCCAACCCGGCCGGACCGTCGGCACGCTCCCCTGGACGAGCACGCCCGACCCCTGCGCCTCGGGCGCGCGCACGACGCCCACCCGCCGGAACGGTGCGGGCAGCGCGACGTCGGGCGGGAACGTCGCGAGCAGGCCGTGGTCCTCGCCGCCGCCGAGCACCCACGCGACCGGGTCCGCGCCGAGCGCCGCCGCGGTCGGCCGCACGCGGTCGAGGTCCGCCGCGAGCGCCACCTCCGGGTCGTCCAGGTCGACGACCACCCCGCTGGCCCGCCCGAGCCGCTCGGCGTCGCGCAGCAGACCGTCCGAGACGTCGAGCATCGCCGTGGCCCCGGCGACCGCCGCGTCCGGTCCGGCTGCCAGGGGCGAGGTGGGCCGGCGGAAGTCGCCGACGGCGCCGGGGTCGACCTCGGGGCGGCCCGCCGCCAGGGCCGCGTATCCGGCCGCCGACGTCCCGCAGACCCCCGCGTGCGCGACGACGTCGCCGGGACGCGCCCCCGACCGCAGGACGGGCGGCCGCCCCTCCAGGTCGCCGTGCGCGGTGACGGCGACGACCACGACAGGTCCGCCCGACAGGTCTCCCCCGACGACGTCGACCCCGTGCGGCCCGCATGCCGCGCCGAAGCCCCGGGCGAGCCCCTCGACCCAGTCGGCGGGCAGGTCGCCCGGCACGACCAGCGCGACGACGAGGCTCGTCGGCACGGCGCCCATCGCGGCGACGTCGGCCAGGTTCTGCACCGCGGCCCGGTGCCCGACGTCGTCGCCCGTCGACCAGTCCCGCCGGAAGTGCCGGTCCTCGACGAGGACGTCGGTCGTCACGACGACCCGTCCGTCCGGCGCGGTCACGACGGCGGCGTCGTCGCCGGGCCCGACGAGGGTGCGCGGGCCGCGCGGCAGGTGCGGGAAGATCCGCGCGAGCAGGCCGTCCTCGGACAGGTCGGCGACGAGCGGTGCGGCGGGCGAGTCGGTCACGCCGCCACGCTAGACGCCCGGCCGACCCGCCCGCGCCCGACGACCGGCGGCCGTGGCGGTTCTCACGCCCCGCGCGGGTCGGAGCCCTCCGGGACCGCGTTACGGTGACGTGTGCCCACCCCTCGCCCGCTGCGCCCGAGCGCGCCGACCCGGTCGCGGCGACGTCGCGCGGCCGTCGTCGTCGCCGGCGTGCCGCTGTTCGTCGCGACGGCGTGCGCCGCCCCCGCGGTGCCGGTGACCGTGGCACCCCACGCGACCGACCCCGTGTGCGCCGAGGTCGTCCTCGCGACCCCCGACTCGCTCGGCGAGGGCCTGGACCGCCTCGACACGACGAGCCAGGCGACGACGGCGTGGGGCGAGCCGACCGCGGCGGTCGTGCTGCGGTGCGGCGTCGAGCCGCTGGGTCCCACGACCGAGCGGTGCGTGACCGTCGAGACCGCCGACGGCACGGCCGTCGACTGGGTGGTCGTGGCGGACGACCCGCAGGACGAGGCGGGGTCCGACTGGACGTTCACGACCTACGGGCGCGTGCCCGCCGTCGAGGTGCGCGTGCCGGCCGCGGTGGCGTCCGCTCGGAGCACGTCGTTCGTCGACGCGCTCGGCCCGGCCGTGTCGCTCGCGACGGCCGAGCGGTCGTGCGTGGGCCTCGACGCGTTCTGACCCGACCGCCGAGCCACTGAGACGCTGCGGTCAGCGCAGCCCGGTGGGGCGTGCGAGCGCGAGCTGCACGAGCTCGTCGACGAGCTCCGGGTACGTGACGCCCGACGCCTCCCACATCCGCGGGTACATCGAGTAGGGCGTGAACCCCGGCATCGTGTTGATCTCGTTGACGACGACGCCCTCGTCGGTGACGAACACGTCGACGCGCGCGATCCCCTCGCACCCGATCGCCTCGAACGTCCGCACCGCGACGTCCTGCACCTGCGCGACGACGTCCGCGGGGAGGTCCGCCGGGCACGCGAGCGTGACACCGCCCTCGTCGAGGTACTTGGCCTCGAAGTCGTAGAACGCGTGCCGCGGGTCGGTCACGACGATCTCGCCCGGCAGGGACGCGCGCGCGCGACGGCCGGCACGACCGCCGAGCACGCCGCACTCGACCTCGCGCCCGACGACGGCCGCCTCGACGACGACCTTCGGGTCGTGCTCCTGCGCGGCGGCGAGCGCGGCGGGCAGGTCGGCCGCGTCGTCGACGCGCGTGATGCCGAGGCTGGACCCGGCGCGGGCGGGCTTGACGAACAGCGGCAGGCCGAGGGCCTCGACCCGGCGGGCGACACCCTCGGGGTCGCGGTCGAGCTCGCCGGGCAGGATCACGGTGAACGGGCCGACGGGCAGGCCGTGCCCCGCGAGGACGAGCTTCATCATGTGCTTGTCCATGCCGACCGCGGACGCCAGCACGCCCGCTCCGACGTACCGGACGTCGGCGAGCTCGAGCATGCCCTGCAGCGTGCCGTCCTCGCCGAACGGGCCGTGCAGCAGCGGGAAGACGACGTCGACGGACCCGAGCGTGCGCGGCAGGGTGCCGGGCTCGAGGACCTGGACCTCGCGGTCGTCGGTGGCCTGCGGCAGCAGGACGTGCGCTGCGGTGTCCTCGACCTGCGGCAGGTGCCCGTCGCGGATCGCCCACCGGTCGGGGTCGTCCTCCGCGAGCACCCAGCGGCCCGTCGGGGTGATGCCGACGGCGACGACGTCGTACCGCTCGCGGTCGAGCGCTCGCAGGACGCCGCCCGCGGTGGCGCAGCTGATCGCGTGCTCGCCGGACCGGCCGCCGAACAGCACCATGACGCGCGGTCGCGCGGGCGTGCCGTCGGTCGGGGCGTCGTGCGGGGTGGGCGTCGTGGCGGGGGTCGTGAGGGGCGCCGTGTCGTTCATCGCGCCCGACCCTACCCGCCGCGGGGCGCCGGTCCGGACGTTCCGGGCTGGCCGAGGGGCGTGACGCGTACGGTGCTGCCATGCCCGATGCCGCTCCCCTGTCCCCGGCCACGATCGTCGTCAGCGCGGGCCGTCCCGCCCGCACCCAGGCCGGCCCCGTGAACCCGCCGATCGTGCTCTCGTCGACGTACGTGTCCCAAGGCGCGGTGCCGGACGGCGAGCTGTTCTACGCGCGCGCGGACACCGAGACGTGGCACCCCTTCGAGGAGACGCTCGGCGCGCTCGAGGGCTCGGCCCACCCTGCAGTCCTGCTCGGGTCCGGCATGGCCGCGATCGCGGCGGCCCTCTCGCTCCTGCCGCCCGGAGGCCGGGTCGTCGTGCCGCGGCACGCCTACAACGTGACGGTCGCGCACGCGCACGACCTGGCGGCGCGCACCGGCGCGCAGGTCACGGTCGTCGACGTCGCCGACACCGAGGCGGTCGTCGCGGCCGTCCGCGGTGACGGGCCCGACGGCGACGGGTCGCCCGCGGCGATGCTCTGGGTCGAGTCGCCGACGAACCCCATGCTCGAGGTCGCGGACGTGCCCGCGCTCGTCGAGGCAGCGCACGCGGTCGGTGCGCTCGTCGCGGTCGACAACACGTTCGCCACGCCGCTCGGCCAGCAGCCGCTCGCGCTCGGCGCGGACGTCGTCGTGCACTCCGTGACGAAGTACCTCGCGGGCCACTCGGACGTCGTGCTGGGCGCCGCGCTGTCCGACGACCCGGCCCTGCACGCCGCCCTGCGCCGCTACCGGACGCTGCACGGCGCGATCGCGGGCCCGACCGAGGCGTGGCTCGCGCTGCGCGGCGTGCGGACGCTCGCGCTGCGCGTCGAGCGGTCGCAGGCCAACGCCGCCGAGCTCGCCCGGCGCCTCGCGGAGCACCCGGGCGTCGCGCAGGTGCGCCACCCGAGCCTGCCCGACGACCCGGGTCACGCCCGCGCGGCCGCCCAGATGCGCGGCTTCGGGTCGATCCTGGGGGTGCGACCGCACGGCGGGGTCGACGCGGCGGACGCCCTGGTCGCGGCCGTGCGGCTGTGGGTGCCTGCGACGAGCCTCGGCGGCGTCGAGTCCAGCCTGGAGCGTCGCCGGCGGTTCCCGCTGGAGACCGCGAGCGTGCCCGAGGACCTGCTGCGGCTGTCGGTCGGCGTCGAGGACGTCGAGGACCTGTGGCGCGACCTCGACCAGGCGCTGCGCGCGGCGACGGGCGTCACGGGCTGACGACGACGCCTGACCGGGACGGGCGCGCGTGAACGGTCCCGGTCAGGCGCCCTCGGCCTTGTGCGGCCGGGCGAGCAGCAGCGGCGCGAGCTGGTCGACGGGCAGACCCTCGTGCAGCACGCGGACCACGGCGTGCGTGATGGGCATCTCGACGCCCAGCGACGTCGCGAGCTCCAGCACCGACCGGCACGACTTCACACCCTCGGCGGTGCCACCGGTCGCGGCGACGGCCTCGTCGAGGGTCATCCCGCGGCCGATGTGACCGCCGAGCGTGTGGTTGCGCGAGTCGGGCGACGCGCACGTCGCCATGAGGTCGCCCATCCCGGCGAGCCCGGGGAACGTCTCGGCGTCGGCGCCCAGCGCGAGCCCGAGCCGGGTGATCTCGACCAGGCCGCGCGTGATGACGGTCGCCATCGTGTTGAACCCGAGCCCGCGACCCTGCGAGATGCCGACCGCGAGCGCGATGACGTTCTTCACCGCCCCGCACAGCTCGACGCCGACGACGTCGGGGTTCGTGTACGGACGGAAGTAGGACGACGCGCACGCGCGCGCGACGAGCCGCGCGGTGTCGTCGCTGGTCGACGCGATGACCGTGGCCGTCGGCTGCCGCTGGGCGATCTCCCGGGCCAGGTTCGGGCCGGACACGACGGCGACGCGCTCGGGCGCGAGCCCGAGGGCCTCCGCGACGACCTCGCTCATGCGCCGGTCGGTCGACAGCTCGACGCCCTTCATGAGCGACACCGCGACCGTGCGCGGGCCGATCGCGTCGCGCAGCGGCTCGAGCACGCTGCGCGCCCGCTGCGACGGCACGGCGACCGCGACGACGTCGGCACCGCGGACGGCCGCGTGCGCGTCGGTCGTGGCGGTCACCCGCGGCGGCAGCTCGATCCCCGGCAGGTACGCCTCGTTGCGGTGGTCCTCGGCGATCTGCCGGCACGTCTTCTCGTCGCGGCCCCACACGGTGACGTCGCACCCGGCGTCAGCCATGACGGCCGCGAACGTCGTGCCCCAGCTCCCGGCCCCCAGCACCGCGGTGCGCAGGCGGGGCGCGGCGGGCTCGTCGGGTGGCAGCAGGTCGGCCGTCACCGCTGCTCCGGCCCGGTCGCCGTGCCGGCACCGCCGGCCGTACCGCCGGCCTCGCCCTGGCGCTCGCGCGCGGCGGCCTTGCGCATGTCGTAGCGGACGGCCGGCGCCCGCTCGCCGCGGATCTCCTCGAGGAGGACCGTGATGGCCGTGACGACCCGCTCGGTGGCCTCACGCAGCGTCGCGGTGTCCTGCGGCCGGTCGTAGAGGTCGTCGAGCACGACGGGCGGGCCCGCGACGATCGTGACCTTCTTCGGCGGGATCGGCTTGAAGAGCTTCTTGTACCGGCCCAGCAGGTCCTGCGGACCCCACTGCGCGACCGGGACGACCGGCGCCCGCGTCGACAGCGCGAGGCGCGCGACGCCCGTCTTGCCGACCATCGGCCACAGGTCGGGGTCCCGCGTGAGGGTGCCCTCGGGGAACACCGCGACGCAGTCGCCGTCGGCGATCGCCGCGATCGCCTCCTGCAGGGACTCGCCCGCAGCCGCCGTGTTGCGGTGCACGGGGATCTGCCCGGTCGCCCGCAGCACCTTGCCGACGACCGGCACCGAGAACAGCGACGCCTTCGCGAGGATCTTCGGCACGAAGCCGTTGTCCCACAGGAAGTGCGCGAACGTCAGCGGGTCGATGTTCGTCATGTGGTTCGACGCGACGATGACCCCGCGGTCGCGCGGGATGTTCTCCACCCCCCGCCAGTCACGGCGCGTGATCGCGAGGAGCAGCGGGCGCAGGATGCGGGCGACGACCCGGAAGGCGCGGTTCGAGCGAGGCGGCGGCGGCACGGTTGGGGATGCTACCGGGCGTCAGTCGCGGCTGAACTCGGCGCCCAGGGCCTCGAGCTTCTGCGTGAAGCGCTCGTACCCCCGGTCGATGAGGCTGATGCCGCGCACCGCCGAGGTGCCCTTCGCCGTGAGCGCGGCGATGAGGTGGCTGAAGCCGCCCCGCAGGTCGGGGACCTCGATGTCGGCCGCCGCCAGCGGCGTCGGGCCGCTGATGACCGCCGAGTGGTAGAAGTTGCGCTGGCCGAACCGGCACGGCCGGCCGCCCAGGCACTCCTTGTAGACCTGGATCGTCGCGCCCATGCCGACGAGCGCGTCGACGAACCCGAAGCGGTTCTCGTACACCGTCTCGTGCACGATCGACAGGCCCTTGGCCTGCGTGAGCGCGACCACGAGCGGCTGCTGCCAGTCCGTCATGAACCCGGGGTGCACGTCCGTCTCGAGCGTGATCGAGCGCAGGTCGCCACCGGGGTGGAAGAACCGGATGCCCGCGTCGTCGACGTGGAACTCCCCGCCGACCTTGCGGAACGTGTTGAGGAACGTCGTCATCTCGGGCTGCGTCGCGCCGCGGACGTACACGTCGCCGCCCGTCGCGAGCGCCGCCGACGCCCACGACGCCGCCTCGATGCGGTCCGCGAGCGCGGTGTGCTGGAAGCCGACGAGCCGGTCGACTCCCTCGATCCGGATCACCCGGTCGGTGTCGACCGAGATGATCGCGCCCATCTTCTGCAGGACGTTGATGAGGTCCATGATCTCGGGCTCGATGGCCGCGCCCGCGAGCTCCGTGATGCCCTCGGCCCGCACGGCCGTGAGCAGCAGCTGCTCGGTCGCGCCGACGCTCGGGTACGGCAGCGCGATCTTCGTGCCCTGGAGGCGGCGCGGCGCGCGGATGTGGATGCCGTTGTCCTGCTTGTCCACGACCGCGCCGAACTGCCGCAGGATGTCGAGGTGGTAGTTGATCGGCCGGTCGCCGATGCGGCAGCCACCCAGGTCGGGGATGAACGCCTCGCCGAGCCGGTGCAGCAGCGGGCCGCAGAAGAGGATCGGGATCCGGCTGGACCCCGCGTGCGCGTCGATGTCGGCGACGTGTGCGCTCTCCACGTCCGTCGGGTCCAGGTGCAGGGTGCCCGCGTCGGCGTCCGCGTCGACCCGCACCCCGTGCAGCTCGAGCAGGCCCGTCACGACCCCGACGTCCCGGATCTGCGGGACGTTGCGCAGCACGCTCGGCGTCTCCCCCAGCAGTGCCGCCACCATCGCCTTCGAGACGAAGTTCTTGGCACCGCGGACGGTGATCTCGCCCGACAGGGGCGTGCCACCGTTGACGTACAGCAGATCGCTCATGGCCTCATCGTCTCCCACGCGCAGGGGTGGTCCTGACCGTGCACGGCTCGCCGCGCCGTCACGGCTGCAAAACCTTCACAACTGGTCGTCATCGGACGCGGGGCTAGGACTTCTTGCCCCGCTTCTTGCCGTTCTCGGCGCGGGCGCCCGAGGACGCCGCACGCTTGCCGGACCGGGCGGCCTTCGCGGCCTTGCCCGACGTTCCCTTGGCGGTCTTGGCGGACTTCCCGGCCTTGGCCTTCTCGGTCGTGGCGGACTTCCCGGCCTTGGCCTTGCCCGCCTTCTCGGCCTTGCCCGCCTTCTCGGCCTTGCCCGCCTTCTCGGCCTTGCCCGCCTTCTCGGGCCTCGCGCTCGTGGGTGCCTTCGCGACCTTCGCCGGCTTCTCGACGTCGGCGGGCGCGACCGGCGCGGGCGTCGACACGCGCGCGACCCCGTCCGGGTGGGCGACGGCCGTCCGCAGACCGGCACCGGGACGGAACCGGGCGACGGTCGTGGCGGCGACCTCGACCACGGCGCCGGTGCGCGGGTTGCGCGCCGAGCGGGCCGCGCGGGAGGCGGGTTCGAACGTCCCGAAGCCCGTGAGCGTCACGCGCTCACCCGCCGCGAGCGACTGCGTGACGACGTCCAGGACGGCGTCGACGGCCGCTGCCGCTTGCGCTCGCGGCGTGCCGCTCGCCACCAGCCGGTCCACGATCTGCGCCTTGCCCGTCATGCGGCCCCCTCTCGGACGGCGGCGTCCGGTACGCCTGGCCTCACGCTAGCCACCCGCGGGCGGTCGTGCGGGACATCCGGCGGGCCGCGGCTCGCGACCCGCCGGTCCTCGCGTCAGGAACGGCGACCGATCTCGACCGGCACGGGGCGTGCGGCCTGGATCTCGACGGGGGGCAGGTGCTTGGCGGGCAGGGCGCGCGGCCGCCACGGCTCACGGGTCGTCTCGAACGCGCTGATCTCGTCCGCGTGCTGCAGCGTGAGGCCGATGTCGTCGAGGCCCTCGAGCAGGCGCCAGCGCGTGTAGTCGTCGACCTGGAAGGGCACGACGACGTCGTCGCACGTGATCGTGCGCGACTCCAGGTCGACGGTCACCTCCGTGCCGGGGCGCGTCTCGAGGATCTTCCAGATGAGCTCGATGTCCTCCTGCGACGCCTGGGCCGCGAGCAGCCCCTGCTTGCCGGAGTTGCCGCGGAAGATGTCCGCGAACCGGGCCGAGATCACGACGCGGAACCCGTAGTCCTTGAGCGCCCAGACGGCATGCTCGCGGGACGAGCCGGTGCCGAAGTCGGGGCCCGCGACGAGGACGGAGCCGGCCTTGTACGCGTCCTGGTTGAGCAGGAACTCCGGGTCGCCGCGCCAGGCGGCGAACAGGGCGTCCTCGAAGCCCGTGCGCGTCACGCGCTTGAGGTAGACGGCGGGGATGATCTGGTCGGTGTCGACGTTGCTGCGGCGCAGCGGGACCCCGATGCCGGTGTGCTGGGTGAACTTCTCCATGACGGTGCTTCTTTCGGGTTCGCGGGTCGGGGTCAGACCGTCTGGAGGTCCGTGAGCGGGCTGCCGTCGATGAGCGACGCGTCCTGGCCGAGGTCGGCGACGGACGACAGCGTGCCGCGGATCGCGGTCGCCGCGGCGACGAGCGGGGACACGAGGTGCGTCCGGCCGCCCTTGCCCTGGCGACCCTCGAAGTTGCGGTTCGACGTCGACGCCGAGCGCTCCCCCGGGGCGAGCTGGTCGGGGTTCATGCCCAGACACATCGAGCAGCCGGCGTTGCGCCACTCGGCACCGAAGTCGAGGAAGATCTTGTCGAGGCCCTCGGCCTCGGCCTGCAGGCGGACCCGCGCCGAGGCGGGGACCACGAGGACGCGGACGTCGTCGGCCTTGTGCTTGCCCTGGACGACCTTGGCGACCGAGCGCAGGTCCTCGATGCGGCCGTTGGTGCACGAGCCGATGAAGACCGTGTCGACCTTGATCTCGCGCAGCGGCTGGCCGGGCGTGAGGCCCATGTACTCGATGGCCCGCTCGGCGGCGACGCGCTCGTTGGCGTCGGCGATGTCCTCCGGGACGGGGACCGAGGCGGACAGCGGCAGGCCCTGGCCGGGGTTGGTGCCCCACGTGACGAACGGCTCGAGGTCCGCCGCACGCAGCACGACCTCCTCGTCGAACGTCGCGTCGTCGTCGCTGCGCAGCGTCCGCCAGTACGCGACCGCGGCGTCCCAGTCCGCGCCCTCGGGCGCGTGCGGGCGGCCCTTGAGGTACTCGAACGTGGTGTCGTCGGGCGCGATCATGCCGGCGCGGGCGCCGGCCTCGATCGACATGTTGCAGATCGTCATGCGGGCTTCCATCGACAGCGACCGGATCGCCTCGCCGCGGTACTCGAGCACGTAGCCCTGCCCGCCGCCGGTGCCGATCTTCGCGATGATCGCGAGGATGATGTCCTTGCTGGTGGCCCCGGGCGGGAGCTGGCCGTCGACGGTGATCGCCATGGTCTTGAACGGCGCGAGGGGCAGCGTCTGGGTGGCCAGGACGTGCTCGACCTCGCTCGTGCCGATGCCGAACGCGAGCGCGCCGAACGCGCCGTGGGTCGAGGTGTGCGAGTCGCCGCAGACGACCGTCAGGCCGGGCTGGGTGAGCCCGAGCTGCGGGCCGACCTGGTGGACGATGCCCTGGTCGGCGTCGCCGAGCGAGTGGATCCGGACGCCGAACTCCGCGGCGTTGCGGCGCAGCGTCTCGATCTGGGTGCGGCTCGTCGCGTCGGCGATGGGCCGGTCGATGTCGAGCGTGGGGGTGTTGTGGTCCTCGGTCGCGAGCGTGAGGTCGGGCCGTCGGACCGGACGCCCGGCGAGCCGGAGGCCCTCGAACGCCTGCGGGCTGGTGACCTCGTGCACGAGGTGCAGGTCGATGTAGAGGAGGTCGGGCGCACCGTCGGTGCCACGGCGCACGACGTGCGCGTCCCAGACCTTCTCCGCCAACGTGCCGGCCATGTTCTCGGTCCTCTTCTCTCGTCCGGGAGGGGGGTGTTCCCGGTTTCGTGGCCGATCTGCTTGCATCTCAGCCTTCGAGACGCCAATATCGACCTATGGACAACTCTAGCGGAGTCGGCGTCCTGGACAAGGCCGCATCCGTCCTCAGCGCTCTCGAGGCAGGACCGGCGACCCTCGCGCAGCTCGTGACCGCCACCCATCTTGCCCGCCCCACCGCCCACCGCCTGGCCGTCGCCCTCGAGCACCACCGGCTCGTCGCCCGCGACATGCAGGGCCGGTTCGTGCTCGGACCACGCCTGTCCGAGCTCGCGACGGCGGCCGGGGAGGACCGCCTCCTCGCCGCGGCGAGCCCCGTGCTGGCCGCCCTGCGCGACCACACCGGTGAGTCGGCGCAGCTCTACCGCCGCCAGGGTGACATGCGGATCTGCGTCGCAGCCGCCGAACGTCCTATCGGCCTGCGCGACTTGATCCCCGTCGGGGCGACCCTCACGATGCAGGCCGGCTCCGCAGCGCAGATCCTGCTCGCCTGGGAGGAGCCCGACCGGCTGCACCGCGGCCTGCAGGGCGCCAAGTTCACGGCGACGATCCTGTCCGGCGTGCGTCGACGCGGCTGGGCGCAGTCGGTGTCCGAGCGCGAGGTCGGCGTGGCGTCCGTGTCCGCCCCCGTGCGCGGCCCGTCGGGGCGCGTCGTCGCGGCCGTCTCCGTGTCCGGACCGCTCGAGCGCCTCTCCCGGCAGCCCGGGCGTCTGCACGCGGCGGCCGTCGTGTCCGCCGCCAACCGCCTGACGGAGGTGCTCCGCCGCACGGCGGAGTGACCTCTCCCCCGTTCGCCCTCGGACCCCCTCGCGTGCCGGCCGCGAGGGGGTCCACACGCGTGCGCCGCCCGCGGCACCGACCGGCCCTGCGTCAGCACGACGGCCGGCGCGGCGTCGAGGAACGACGGCCAGGAACGACGGCCAGGAACGACGAAGGCCCGGTCACCGAGGTGACCGGGCCTTGACGTACCCCCGACCGGATTCGAACCGGCGCTACCGCCGTGAGAGGGCGGCGTGCTAGGCCGCTACACAACGGGGGCCTATCAGCGGCGAGACCCGCAGGTCGCGCTTACCGAGTGAACACTTTACCCGATCATCCGAGGGACTCGGACCATCCGATCAGCGGTGCTCGCGCTGGGGTACCAGGACTCGAACCTAGACTAACTGAACCAGAATCAGTCGTGCTGCCAATTACACCATACCCCATGGGGGTATGACCTCCGGGCGTTCGACGGCCTGCCCGGAGGCGGCTCGTCGTCTTCCGGACGTCGTACCGGCGGTGAACATTACCCGAGCACCGGCGCCTCGGTCCAACTGGCTCCCGCCGGACCAGCCGTTCGAGGGCCGTTCGTGACGAACGCCACGACCGTCGAGCGCGACGGCCCTACCGGTCAGCGCGGCACGGAGCCCAGCTCGGAGACGTCGTACCAGAGCAGGTCCCGCTCCTCGAGACGCTCCAGGGCCGCCTCGTCCCCCGCCAGCGCCGCCTCGACGTCGGCGCGGGCCGCGGGCTCGTCCACGTGCGCGCACGCGATGTCCTCGCGCCCGACGGCCACGAGCAGCTCGACCGTGCTCGGCGACAGCGCGTCGTCCGACACCCCACCCACCGCCGACTCGGGCACGTCGACCGACACCACGACCCGCAGGCGCGGCGCGTCGGCGTGCTCGGCGAGCAGGTTCAGGGCGTCGTCGGCGGCCGCCAGCTGCGCGGCGAACTCCAGCGTCTCCTCGTCCTCGTCGGGCAGGACGGCCCGCAGCGCGGGCGTCACGGCATGCGCCGGCCGGGCGGCGAACGGGCCGAGGATCTCGTCGAGGGTCACAGGCAGGTAGACGCGCACGGCCCCAGTCTGCCCGGTCTCAGCGCCCCACGGCCTGCAGCGTCGCGGTCGACGCCACCAGGCCGGGGGCCGCCGCCCCGAGGCGGGCCGCGACGCCGGCCAGGGCGCGCCGCGCGGGCGAGCCGGGGACGGCCTCGCGCAGCGTGCGCGCCTCGAGCAGGGCCGCGTCCAGCGC
>NZ_BIMR01000010.1 GCF_004306155.1 Cellulomonas biazotea | reverse complement strand
CCCCCCCGGGCCCCGCCCGGCCCGTGCGGGCCGCCCAGCCCCGGACCAGAGCAACCAAGAGAGGCGATCGCACGCTCATGAGCACCATCCTCGAGATGCAGTCGATCACCAAGACGTTCCCCGGGGTCAAGGCCCTGCAGGACGTCAATCTCGTCGTCGAGCGCGGAGAGATCCACGCCATCTGCGGTGAGAACGGCGCCGGTAAGTCGACGCTCATGAAGGTGCTGTCGGGCGTGTACCCGCACGGCACGTACGACGGACGCATCCTGTTCGAGGGCGAGGAGGTCGCCTTCGGGTCGATCAACGACTCCGAGGACAAGGGCATCGTCATCATCCACCAGGAGCTCGCGCTCGTCCCCTACCTCTCCGTCGCCGAGAACATCTTCCTCGGCAACGAGCGGCGCGGGGCCGGCGGGCTCATCGACTGGAACCGCGCCAACGCCGAGGCTGCACAGCTCCTCGCGCGGGTCGGCCTCGACGAGCTCCCCGTGACGCCCGTCGGCCAGCTCGGCGTCGGCAAGCAGCAGCTCATCGAGATCGCCAAGGCGCTGTCGAAGAAGGTCAAGCTCCTCATCCTCGACGAGCCGACCGCCGCCCTGAACGACTCGGACTCCGAGCACCTGCTGGACCTGCTGCGCCAGCTCAAGGACCACGGCATCACCTCGATCATGATCTCGCACAAGCTCAACGAGATCGCCGAGATCGCCGACTCCACCACGATCATCCGCGACGGCCGCACCATCGAGACGCTCGACATGGAGCGCGACGGCGTCACGCAGGAGCGGATCATCAAGGGCATGGTCGGCCGCGACCTCGAGCACCGGTACCCGCCGCACGAGTCGACGCCCGGCGACGAGATCCTGCGCGTCGAGAACTGGACGGTCCACCACCCGACCCAGCCCGACCGCGTCGTCGTCGACAACGCCGCGTTCTCCGTGCGCGCCGGCGAGATCGTCGGCATCGCGGGCCTCATGGGCGCCGGACGCACCGAGCTCGCGATGAGCCTGTTCGGCCGCACCTACGGCAGCCACATCGAGGGCCAGGTGTACCTGCGGGGCAAGGAGATCAAGACCCGCACGGTCGACGAGGCCATCGGCCACGGCATCGCCTACGCGACCGAGGACCGCAAGAAGTACGGCCTCAACCTCATCGAGGACATCCGGACGAACATCTCCGCCGCGAGCCTGCACAAGCTGTCCCGCGCCGGGTTCGTCAACGGGAACGAGGAGATCAAGGTCGCCGAGGAGTACCGGCGGTCCATGAACATCAAGAGCCCGACCGTCATGGCGCTCGCCGGACAGCTGTCCGGTGGTAACCAGCAGAAGGTCGTGCTGTCCAAGTGGATCTACACCGACCCGGACGTGCTGATCCTCGACGAGCCCACCCGTGGCATCGACGTCGGGGCGAAGTACGAGATCTACACCATCATCAACGCGCTGGCAGACCAGGGGAAGGCCGTCGTCGTCATCTCCTCCGAGCTGCCTGAGCTGCTCGGCATCTGCGACCGCATCTACAC
>NZ_BIMR01000009.1 GCF_004306155.1 Cellulomonas biazotea | reverse complement strand
CGCGATGGCGAAGCGCCCGCCGACCGTCATCCTGCTCGCGGGCCTGCAGGGTGCGGGCAAGACGACGCTCGCGGGCAAGCTCGCGCTGCACCTCAAGAACGAGGGCCACACGCCGCTGCTCGTCGCGGCGGACCTGCAGCGCCCCAACGCGGTGACCCAGCTCCAGGTCGTCGGCGACCGTGCCGGCGTCCCGGTGTTCGCGCCGCACCCGGGCAACCAGGGGTCGGACGACTACCTGCCCGCCGGCGCCGACCCCGTGTCGGTGGCCCGCCAGGGCCTGAAGACGGCGCGCACGCGCCAGCACGACGTCCTCATCGTCGACACCGCCGGCCGCCTCGGCGTCGACGCCGAGCTCATGGCGCAGGCGTCGGACATCCGCGACGCGGTCGACCCGGACGAGATCCTCTTCGTCATCGACGCGATGATCGGCCAGGACGCGGTCGCGACCGCGCAGGCCTTCGCCGACGGCGTCGGCTTCACGGGCGTCGTCCTGTCGAAGCTCGACGGCGACGCCCGCGGCGGCGCGGCCCTGTCGGTCGCGTCGGTCACGGGCCGCCCGATCCTCTTCGCGAGCACGGGCGAGAAGCTCACCGACTTCGAGGTCTTCCACCCGGACCGCATGGCGTCGCGCATCCTCGACATGGGCGACGTCCTCACGCTCATCGAGCAGGCCGAGCGCACGTTCGACGCCGAGCAGGCCGAGAAGATGGCGGGCAAGCTCGCCAGCGGCCAGGACTTCACGCTCGAGGACTTCCTCGTGCAGATGCAGCAGCTGCGCAAGATGGGCCCGCTGAAGAACATGTTCGGGATGCTCCCCGGCATGGGACAGATGCGGGAGGCGCTCGACAACTTCGACGAGCGCGAGGTCGACCGCATCGAGGCGATCATCCGCTCGATGACCCCCGGCGAGCGGCAGAACCCCAAGATCATCAACGGCTCCCGCCGGGCGCGCATCGCGCGCGGCTCGGGGACGACGCCGACCGACATCAACCAGCTCGTCGAGCGCTTCGACAACGCCCAGAAGGTCATGCGCCAGATGGCCAAGGGCGGTGGCATGCCGGGGATGCCGGGCATGGGCAACCTGCCGGGCATGGGCGGCAAGAAGTCCCGCGGGCGGACGGTCGCACCCGCGAAGAAGGTCAAGGGCAAGTCGGGCAACCCCGCGAAGCGCGCGGCGCAGGAGCGGGCCGCGGCCGACCGGTCGGTCGCCGCACCGACGGCGCCCGCCGGCTCCGCGTTCGGGCTCGGCCAGCAGCAGCCGCAGCAGCAGGACGTCGACCCGACGAGCCTGCAGCTCCCCGGCGGTCTGGACCGCTTCCTCGGACGCTGAGTTCGTCGTGACCGGCGGTGACGTCCTGCACCTGCGCGGGACCGTCGTGCTCGACGACGACCGTGAGGCCGGCGAGGCGTGGGTCGTCGGCGGGCGGGTCACGTACGACCGCCCGACGTCGCCGGTCACGGGCACGCTCGACGGCTGGGTCCTTCCCGGCCTCGTCGACGTGCACTGCCACATCGGCCTGGCCGCCGACGGACCCGTCGACGACGGCACCGCCGAGAAGCAGGCCCTGGCCGACCGTGACGCGGGCGTGCTGCTCGTGCGCGACGCGGGCTCGCCGGCCGACACCGGCTGGGTGCACGACCGCGACGACCTGCCCCGCCTGCTCCGTGCAGGCCGCCACCTGGCCAGGCCCAAGCGCTACCTGCGGCACTACGGGCGCGAGCTCGCGGACGCCCGGGACCTGCCCGACGCCGTCCGCGAGGAGGCGGCGCGCGGCGACGGGTGGGTCAAGCTCGTCGCCGACTGGATCGACCGCGACCTCGGCCCCGACGGCGACCTGCGCCCCCTGTGGCCGCGCGACGTCCTGCGGGCCGCCGTGGACGCCGCGCACGCGGCGGGTGCGCGCGTCACCGCCCACACGTTCGCGACCGAGTCGCTCGACGACCTGCTCGACGCGGGAGTCGACTGCCTCGAGCACGCGACGGGGGCGACGCCCGAGCACGTCGAGCGCATCGCGGCCGCCGGCATCCCCGTGACCGCGACGCTGCTGCAGGTCGCGCAGTTCCCCGCCATCGCCGCCCAGGGCGAGGAGCGCTACCCGCGGTTCGCGGCGCGCATGCGGGCCATGGGGGAGCGGCGGTACCGGCACGTGCGCGACCTGCACGACGCGGGCGTCCCGGTCCTCGTGGGCACCGACGCGGGCGGGACCATCGGGCACGGGCGCATCGCCGACGAGGCCGCGGAGCTGGTCCGCGCAGGGATCCCCGCGCACGACGTCGTCGCGGCCGCGTCGTGGCGCACCCGGGCATGGCTGGGAGCCGACGGCCTCGACGAGGGGGCGTCCGCCGACCTCGTCGTGTACGACGCGGACCCTCGGCGCGACGTCGCCGTCCTTGCCGCACCGCGTGCGGTCGTGCTCCGCGGCGACGTGGTGAGCGGGGCCGTCGCGCGCTGACGCCGTCACGGGCCGACCGTGGCGGGTCCGGCCGCGCACCGACCGGCCGGCTCGGACCGGTGGTGGGAACCGTCCCGCCGGTCTGGCACAATGGTCGGCTGTACCCGGCGGCTGCAGCCCCTCTACCTGCGCCCGTCGTGTCCTCGGCCGGACCGGCGCACCCACCCCACGGGAAGCGCGGCGAGACCAACCACAGCAGACCTCAGGAGAAGACCACACCGTGGCCACCAAGATCCGTCTCAAGCGTCTCGGCAAGATTCGCGCCCCGTACTACCGCATCGTCGTCGCCGACTCGCGCACCAAGCGCGACGGTCGCGTGATCGAGGAGATCGGCAAGTACCACCCCACCGAGGAGCCCTCGTTCATCGAGATCGACTCCGAGCGTGCGCAGTACTGGCTCGGCGTCGGCGCGCAGCCGACCGAGCAGGTCGCCGTCCTCCTCAAGGTCACCGGTGACTGGCAGAAGTTCAAGGGCCTGCCGGGCGCCGAGGGCACCCTGCGGACCAAGGGCGACAAGGTCGACCCGAAGGCCGCCATCGAGGCCGCCGCCGCCGACGCCGAGAAGGTCAAGGCGAAGGCGTCGGAGAAGAAGGCCGCTCCGGCCGAGGAGACCCCGGCGGAGACGCCCTCCGAGGACGAGCAGGCCTGATGCTCGCCGACGCGCTCGAGCACCTGGTGCGCGGGATCGTCGACCACCCGGACGACGTGCGCGTGAACGCGTCGTCGCTGCGGCGTGGCGAGCTCCTCGAGGTCCGGGTCCACCCGGACGACCTCGGTCGCGTCATCGGTCGCGGCGGCCGGACCGCCCGTGCCCTGCGGACCGTCGTCGGGGCGCTGTCCCCGGACGGCGCGGTGCGGGTGGACGTCGTCGACGTCGACCGCCGCTGACCTGACCTGCCGCGGGCGGCGACCACCGCCCGTGACCGGCTCCACGCAGGCCCGGTCCCCTAACCTGGGGACCGGGCCTGCGTCGTGCCGCACCCGTGTCACCGCGTCGCCCGGCCGTGCGCCGCGACGCCCACCGGAAGGAACCCCATGCTGCTGAACGTCGCGCGGATCGGTCGTGCGCACGGGCTGCGCGGCGAGGTCGCGCTCGACCTGCGGACCGACGCCCCGGCCGAGCGGCTCGCCCTCGGCACGGTGCTCCGCACCGAGCCCGCGACCGCCGGACCGCTCACGGTGGTGGGCACGCGCGTGCAGCAGGGGCGCTGGTACGTGACGTTCGCCGAGGCGAGCGACCGGACCGCCGCCGAGGCGCTCACCGGGACGACGCTCGTCGTCGAGGCCGACGAGCCGGACGACGACGCCGACGCGTGGTACCCCCACGAGCTCGCGGGCCTGCGCGCCGAGCACGTCGACGGGCGCCGGCTCGGCGAGGTCGTCGGGCTCGAGCACGCCCCCGCGCACGACGTGCTCGTCCTGCGCGAGGCCGACGGGACGCGGACCCTCGTGCCGTTCGTCCGCGCGATCGTCCCCGTCGTGGACGTGCCGGGCGGCCGTGTCGTCCTCGACCCGCCGGGCGGTCTGCTCGCCTCCGACGTCGCGAACCTCGTCGTGTCCGACGAGACCCGCGGCGACACGGCCGACGAGGGCTGACGTGCGCGTCGACGTCGTCTCGATCTTCCCCGACTACCTGGCCCCGCTCGACCTCTCGCTCGTCGGCAAGGCGCGCACGGCCGGGCTGCTCGACCTGCGGGTGCACGACCTGCGTGACTGGACGACGGACCGCCACCGCACGGTCGACGACACGCCGTTCGGCGGGGGTGCCGGCATGGTCATGCGGCCCGACGTGTGGGGGAGGGCGCTCGACGACGTGCTCGACGACGGCGCCCACCTGCTGCTGCCCACGCCGTCGGGTGCGCCGCTGACCCAGCGGACCGCCGAGGCGCTGGCCGGCGAGCAGCACCTCGTCGTCGCCTGCGGGCGGTACGAGGGGATCGACGCGCGCGTCGCCGAGCACTACGCGACGCGGCCGGGCGTCACCGTCTCCGAGTTCTCGATCGGCGACTACGTCCTCAACGGCGGCGAGGTCGCCGCGCTCGTGCTGGTCGAGGCCGTCGCCCGCCTGCTGCCCGGGGTCGTCGGCAACCCCGAGTCGCTCGTCGAGGAGTCGCACGGGGCCGCCGGGCTGCTCGAGTACCCGGTGTTCACGAAGCCGCCGAGCTGGGCCGAGCTCGACGTGCCCGAGGTGCTGCTCTCGGGGCACCACGCGCGCATCGCGCGCTGGCGTCGCGACCAGGCGCTGCTGCGCACCGCGGCCCGTCGGCCGGACATGCTCGACGCCCTCGCGGCCGACCCGGGCGCTTTCGACGCGCACGACCTGCGGACGCTCGCCGACGCCGGGTGGGCGCCGTCCCGGGGGAGCAGCGACACCGGCGGCGACGCGGACCGCGGTCACGACCGGGGACGCCGGCCCGCGGCCGACGGGCCGACCGCCTGACGCGATTACCCAGTCGACGGGCGCTGTGGCAGACTTGTCCGCTGGTGCGCTCAGGCCGCGTCTCTGCCACAGGGGAGACGACCCACGGCCCCCGGGAACCACGCCGAACGCTCGGCTCCCGGACGCACCGGAACCAGACCATCGCAGGCGCCCGCTGCACGCGCGGCCGGGGCGCCCACGACGACGTTCCTGACCTGTGGCAGGGCGGGGAAGCGAACCACATGCACACGCTCGACCAGCTCGACGCAGCCTCGCTGCGCACCGACGTCCCGGACTTCCGTCCCGGCGACACCGTGAAGGTCAACGTCAAGGTCGTCGAGGGCACCCGCTCCCGCGTCCAGGCGTTCCAGGGCGTCGTCATCGCCCGCCAGGGCAGCGGCGTCCGCGAGACGTTCACCGTCCGCAAGATCAGCTTCCAGGTCGGCGTCGAGCGCACGTTCCCCGTGCACTCCCCGTCGCTGGAGTCGATCGAGGTCGTCACCCGCGGTGACGTCCGTCGCGCGAAGCTGTACTACCTGCGCGGCCTGCGCGGCAAGAAGGCGAAGATCAAGGAGAAGCGCGACAACGCGCCGGCGAAGGGCTGAGCCCTTCCCGCATCCCGCCACGGGCGGTCACCCCTTCGGGTGGCCGCCCGTCGGCGTCCTGTGAGGGTCCTGTGAGGGTCGTCCGCGGCGGTCACGGCGGGGGTGTTCTCGTGTCGCGGTCCGGTACACGAAGTTCGTCGCCGCATGCGAGAGTGTGCGGGTGATCGACCGCCCCACCGAGGATCTCGACGGCCAGACCCGGCGCCCCAGCCCGTGGTCGCGCGAGGGGCTGGTCCCGAACCCGCCGGAGGAGGCGAGCCCGGCCGACGACGAGGCGGGCCGGCGCGGTCACCGGCACGTCGCCGAGCGCCGCCGCAACGGTGCGGTGTCGATGCTCCGCGAGACCGTCATCATCCTCGTCAGCGCGCTCGTGCTCTCGCTGGTCGTCAAGACGTTCCTCATCCAGGCGTTCTTCATCCCGAGCCCGTCGATGCACGACACGCTCGTCGAGGACGACCGCATCCTCGTGAGCAAGCTGACGCCGGGCCCGTTCGACCTGCGCCGCGGCGACATCGTCGTCTTCAAGGACCCGGGCGGCTGGCTCAACGGCGCCGCGGAGCCCGAGCTCACGGGCGTGAACAAGGCCGTCCGTGAGGTCCTCACCTTCATCGGCCTCTACCCGCAGGACGCGGGTGAGCACCTCGTCAAGCGCGTCATCGGGCTGCCGGGGGACCGCGTCGTGTGCGACAAGGCGTGCCAGGAGCAGGGCGGCCCGATCACGGTCAACGGCGTCCCGCTCGACGAGCCGTACATCGCCCCGGGCGCCCGGCCCAGCGAGGTGCCGTTCGACGTCGTCGTCCCGGCCGACTCGCTGTGGGTCATGGGCGACAACCGCCAGCGGTCCTTCGACTCGCGCTACAACATGGGCAAGCCCGGAGGCGGGTCGGTGCCCGTCGCGAACGTCGTCGGCACCGCGTTCGTCACCGTGTGGCCGCTCGACCGGGCCGGGCTGCTCCGCAACCCCTCGGCGACGTTCGAGGACGTCCCGGACGCGTCGTGACCGCCGACGTCGTCACCCCGCCCGCAGCGCCGCGCGCCGCGCGGACTCCCCGCCCCCGCCCGGGTCCGCACCTGCGGCACGAGCGCGTCCTGCTGCGCGACGGCGCACGGCTCGTCGCGGGCATGGACGAGGTCGGCCGGGGCTCGCTCGCCGGTCCCGTGAGCGTCGGCGTCGTCGTCGTGGACGTCACGACGCGCTCGGCGCCGCGCGGGGTCGCGGACTCCAAGCTCCTCACGCCGGCCGCCCGCACGGCCCTGCTGCCGGCCCTGCGCCGGTGGGGGCTCGCGCGCGCCGTCGGGCACGCGAGCGCCGAGGAGATCGACGCGGTCGGGATCATCGCCGCGCTGCGGCTCGCGGGCACGCGCGCGCTGGACTCGGTGCACGAGCACGTCGGTCCGGTCGACGTCGTGCTGCTCGACGGCTCGCACGACTGGCTGTCCGGCCCGACGCACCAGGACCTGTTCGCCTCGGTCGAGCCCGAGGCCCGGCCCGCGCCCCGCGTGCTGACCCGCGTCAAGGCCGACCGCTCGTGCGCGACGGTCGCCGCCGCGTCGGTGCTGGCCAAGTGCGAGCGCGACGCGATGATGGTCGACCTCGCCGCACGGCACCCGGAGTACCGCTGGGACGACAACAAGGGCTACTCCTCGCCCGACCACCTCGTCGCGCTGCGCGAGCTGGGCCCGTGCGTGCTGCACCGGCGCTCCTGGCGGCTCCCGCTCACCGGCGGCCCCGTCGCGACGGGCGACGTGGAAGGTCTCGACCCGCTGCTGGGCCTCGACGCGCTGGGCCTCGGCGCGGTGCCGGGACCGGTCGTCACCTCCCGGGACTGACCGGGACCGACCGGGACGAGCGGGGCTCACGGCGGGTCGCGGTGGCGTCCCGCACCCGTGCATGGGGGATGATGGTCCGGTGAGTGCCGAGGACCTGGAGAACTACGAGACCGACATGGAACTCGCGCTGTACCGCGAGTACCGGGACGTCGTGGGTCTGTTCTCGTACGTCGTCGAGACCGAGCGCCGGTTCTACCTGGCCAACCACGTCGACCTGCAGGTGCGGTCCGCGGCGGGCGAGGTGTACTTCGAGCTGAGCCTCGCGGACGCCTGGGTGTGGGACGTGTACCGGTCCGCGCGGTTCGTGAAGTCCGTGCGCGTCGTGACGTTCAAGGACGTCAACGTCGAGGAGCTCGCGAAGACCGAGCTCGACCTGGGCGGGGGCACGGGCTTCCCGCGCTGAGGTTCACCGGTGCCCGCCGGGTGCGGCCCGTGCTGCGCCGAGCCGTCCACAGCACGACCGCGCGCGGTCCGGTCCACGGGTCCTGCACCTGACCCAGCGGCGTCGTGGCGCGGCCCGGCAGGCTCGTCGCCGGAGGTGGTCCGGTGCGGGCGAAGGACGCGGTGGGACGGTACGGCGAGGACGTGGCGGCGGCGCACGTGCGCGAGCGCGGCTGGCAGGTGCTCGACCGCAACTGGCGGTGCCGGGACGGCGAGCTCGACCTCGTCGCGCTCGACGGCACCGAGCTCGTGGTCGTCGAGGTGAAGACGCGCCGCTCGCTCGCGTACGGCTCCCCGGCCGAGGCGGTGACCGCGCGCAAGCTCGCGCGAGTCCGACGGCTCGCCGCCCGCTGGCTCGCCGAGCACGACGTCCGACCCGCGTCCGTGCGCGTCGACGTCGTGTGCGTCCTCGTGCGGTCGCGCGGCGCGGCCGACGTCGAGCACCTCGTCGGGGTGGTCTGAGTGGCGCTCGGTCGCACGCTCGCCGTCGCGCTGGTCGGCCTGTCCGCGCACGTCGTCGAGGTCGAGGCGCACCTCGCCGCGTCGCTGCCCGCGTTCACGCTCGTCGGGCTGCCCGACGCCGCGCTCGCCGAGGCCCGCGACCGGGTCCGCGCCGCGGTCTCGTCGAGCGGTCTGGCGTGGCCGAACCGACGGATCACCGTCAACCTGTCACCCGCGACGCTGCCCAAGAGCGGGTCCGGGTTCGACCTCGCCGTCGCCGTCGCCACGCTCGCGGGCGCCGGGATCGTCGACCCGGCCCGTGTCCGCGACGTCGTGCACCTCGGCGAGCTCGGGCTCGACGGGCGCCTGCGCCCCGTCCGCGGGGTCCTGCCCGCCGTCGCCGCCGCGGTCGCCGCGGGCCACCACCGCGTCCTCGTGCCCGACGCGAACCTCGCCGAGGCCTCGCTCGTCCCCGGAGCCGACGTCACCGGCGCGGCCAGCCTCGCGGCCGTCGCCGCCCGGTACGGGGCCGACGTCGAGGTGCCCGACCTGCCGGCCGTGACGACCGGCGCCGTCGACCCGCACGTCGTCGCCGAGCCGCGCGACCTCGCGGACGTGCTCGGCCAGGACGAGGCCCGCCACTGCCTGGAGGTCGCGGCCGCGGGCGGCCACCACCTGCTCATGGTCGGTCCGCCCGGCACCGGCAAGACGATGCTCGCGGCACGGTTGCCGGGCCTGCTGCCCGACCTCGACGAGCAGGGCTCGGTCGAGGTGACCTCGGTGCACTCCGTGGCCGGCACGTTCGACGCCGGCCGGGGGCTCGTGCGCCGGCCGCCGTTCGAGGACCCGCACCACACCGCGACCCCGGCCAGCGTCGTCGGCGGCGGCTCAGGCGTACCCCGGCCCGGCGCGGCGTCCCGCGCGCACCGCGGCGTCCTGTTCCTCGACGAGGCTCCCGAGTTCGCGACGAGCGTCCTGCAGACCCTGCGCCAGCCGCTCGAGCACGGCGAGGTCGTCCTGCACCGCGCCGCGGGGTCCGCGCGGTACCCCGCCCGGTTCCAGCTCGTGCTGGCCGCCAACCCGTGCCCGTGCGGCCGGGCCGTCGGGAAGGGCCTCGACTGCACGTGCCGCAGCGAGCAGCGTCGCCGCTACTTCTCCCGCCTGTCCGGGCCGCTGCTCGACCGTGTCGACCTGCAGGTCGAGCTGCACCCCGCCCGCGCCGCCGCGCAGCCCGGTGACCCGACGACGGTCGTCGCGGCCCGGGTCGCCGCCGCCCGCGGTGCGCAGGCCGCACGCCTGCACGGGACGCCGTGGCGCACCAACGCCGAGGTGCCCGGAGGCTGGCTGCGCGAGCGGCTCGGGGCCGACCGCCGCGTCGTCGCCGACCTCGACCGAGCCGTCGAGCGCGGCACCCTGAGCCTGCGCGGCGTCGACCGGGTGCTGCGCGTCGCCTGGACGCTCGCCGACCTCGACGGCCGGCCCGCTCCGGACCGGTCGGACGTCGGCCGGGCGCTCCTGCTGCGCACGCGCGGGCACGGCGCATGACCCGCGTCGAGGCGATCGACGACGACCGCACGGCCCGGGTCGCGTGGAGCC
>NZ_BIMR01000008.1 GCF_004306155.1 Cellulomonas biazotea | reverse complement strand
CCGGCATCCACTGGACCTTCTCGCCCGTCCTGTGCATCACGCGCGACCTGCGCTGGGGCCGCGTGAACGAGACGTTCGGCGAGGACCCGTTCCTCATCGGCGAGCTCGCGTCCGCCATGGTCGCGGGCTACCAGGGCGACGGCCTCGACGACCCCACCGCGATCCTCGCGACCGCCAAGCACTTCGCGGGCTACTCCGAGACGCAGGGCGGCCGCGACGCGTCCGAGTCCGACATCAGCCACCGCAAGCTGCGGTCCTGGTTCCTGCCGCCGTTCGAGCGCGTCGCCCGCGAGGGCTGCCGCACGTTCATGCTCGGCTACCAGTCGACCGACGGCGTCCCCATCACGATCAACGAGTGGCTGCTGTCCGACGTGCTGCGCGGCGAGTGGGGCTACACCGGCACCCTCATCACCGACTGGGACAACGTCGGGCGCATGGTCTGGGAGCAGCACATCCAGCCCGACCACGCGCACGCCGCCGCCGCCGCCGTGAACGCCGGCAACGACATGGTCATGACGACCCCGCAGTTCTTCCAGGGCGCGCAGGACGCCGTCGCCCAGGGCCTCCTCGACGAGTCCGCGCTGGACGCCGCCGTCGCCCGCGTGCTCACGCTCAAGTTCGAGCTCGGGCTCTTCGAGGACCCGCGCCGTCCCGACCCCGCCCGTGAGGCCACCGACATCGCGCCGCCCGCGCACACCGCGCTCAACGTCGAGGTCGCGCGCCGCTCGCTCGTCCTGCTCACCAACGACGGCACCCTGCCGTTCGCGGGCGGCCTGGACGCCGACGCGAGCGGCCGCGCGCGCAGCGAAGGCACCCCGCGCACCGTCGCCGTCGTCGGCCCCAACGCCGACGACCCCGACACCACGCTCGGCGACTGGGCGGGCCGCTCCGGGCAGGTCGACTGGCTGCCCGACGGCCACCCGCGGCACATGATCTCGACCGTCCTCGACGGCCTGCGCGCGCACGTCCCCGCCGACTGGTCCGTCACGCACGCCCGCGGCGCGGAGATCCTCACGCTCGAGCCCGACCCCGCCGGGGCGTTCTTCCCCGACGGCCAGCCCCGCCCGCCCGTGGTCGCGTCCGCCGCGGTCGACGACGCGCAGATCGCCGAGGCCGTCGCCGCCGCGCAGGGCGCCGACTACGTCGTCGCCGTCGTCGGCGACCGCATCGAGCTCGTCGGCGAGGGCCGGTCCACCGCGACGCTCGACCTGCTCGGCGGGCAGGTCGCCCTGCTCGACGCCCTGGAGGCCACCGGCACCCCGATGGTCGTCGTCGTCCTCGCGTCCAAGCCGCTCGTGCTGCCGCCGTCCGCGCACCGCGCCGCCGCGATCGTCTGGGCCGCGAACCCCGGCATGCGCGGCGGGCAGGCCGTCGCCGAGGTGCTGCTCGGGCTCGTCGAGCCGTCCGGACGCCTGCCGATCTCGTTCGCCGCGCACGTCGGCCAGCAGCCGACGTACTACAACCAGATCCCCGGCCAGCACGGCGACCGCTACGCCGACCTCACCCAGCGGCAGCCGTTCGCGTTCGGCGAGGGTCTGTCGTACACCACCGTGTCCTACGCGGACCTGCGCGTCCTCACGCCCGCGGTCGGCCCGGACGACACCGTCCGCGCCCAGGTCACCGTGACCAACACCGGCGCCCGGCCGACGCGCGAGACCGTCCAGGTGTACCTGCACGACGTCGTGACGTCCGCGACCTGGGCCGCCAAGGAGCTCAAGGCGTACCGCCAGGTCGACCTCGCCCCGGGCGAGTCCGTCGTCGTCGACCTGGAGCTGCCCGTCGCCGACTGCACGATCGTCGACCGGCACGGCACGCGCGTCGTCGAGCCCGGCGCGTTCGACCTGCTCGTCGGCCCGTCGTCGCGCGACGAGGCCCTGCTGGCCGGGCGGTTCGTCGTCGCCTGACGACCCCCGCGCAACCCCCGCGCCACCCTCCGCTCCGCCCTGGTCCACCCCGGGGCGGACCCGCGGACCCTGAGGCCGCACCCCTGCGGCCCAGGGTCCGC
>NZ_BIMR01000007.1 GCF_004306155.1 Cellulomonas biazotea | reverse complement strand
GGGGGGGGGGCGTCGAGGGGGCGCGGAGGTGCGTCGACGTCGAGTGTGCCGTCACTGCGGCCTGGCCGATGCCGGATTCGCCCTGGTTCGCCCGGTTGGCCGAGCGGTGGTCCACCGGGAGCAACCTGCGGGTGAACGTCCGGCCGGTCGGCCCGTCCGCACGGCGTCCCGGTGAATCACCGTGCCGGTGGCCTGACCGGTCCGGCAGAGTCACGGCCGTGACCGCGCCCGTGCCGTACCGCCCGCTCCCGCTCGACCTCGCGGACGTCCGGTACGCCCACGGCCCCGACTCCGAGCGCCGGCCGGACGTCCCGGCCGGGAAGACGACCGAGGTGACGCTGACGACCAGCGCGATCTACCCGGGGACGTCGCGGAAGGTCTGGGTCCACGTCCCCGCGGGGTGCGACGCATCCGTCCCGGCGGCGCTGCTGGTCGTCAACGACGGCTGGTGGTACCTCGACCCCGCGGGTGAGGTGCGGGGCGGGGTCGTCCTCGACAACCTCGTGCACCGCGGCGAGATCCCGTGCACGATCGGCGTCTTCGTCGACCCGGGGGTCGTCGTCGGGAGCCCCCGGCCGAAGAACCGCAACGTCGAGTACGACGCCTTCGACGACCGCTACGTGACGTTCCTGCTCGACGAGGTCGTCCCGCTCGTCACCGCGCCGTACGCGGTCACGGACGACCCCGAGCGGTGGGTGGTCTGCGGCGGGAGCAGCGGCGGCAACGCGGCGTTCACGGCTGCCTGGCTGCGCCCCGACCGGTTCCGGCGGGTCGTCGCGTACCTGTCGAGCTTCGCGCAGATGCCCGGGGGCAACCCGTACCCGGACCTCGTCGCGCGCGCGGACCGCAAGCCGCTGCGGGTGTTCCTGCAGGCGGCGCACCGGGACCTCGGCTGGGACGCGCCGACGCGGAACTGGTTCGCGGAGAACCTGCGGGTGGCCGCCGCGCTGGCCGAGGCGGGGTACGACCTGCGGCTCGTCGTCGGCGACGGCGGGCACAGCCCGAACCACGGGGGCGTGCTGCTCCCCGACGCGCTGCGGTGGGCGCTGGGCGGGGTGGCGGCGGCGGCCGCGCCGATCACGCCTCCGAGGACCGGAACCCCGTCGGCCGGATGACGCGGGCCGGGACGCCCGCGACGACGGTGTCGGCGGGGACGTCTTTCGTGACGACCGCCCCCGCGCCGACGACCGCGCCGTCGCCGATCGTCACGCCGGGGACGACGGTCACGGCGGCACCGAGCCACACCGAGCGGCCGATGACGACCGGTGCGGGGACCATGTCGCCGCGCCGTGCCGGGTCCATCGCGTGGTTGAGCGTGACGATCGTGCAGCCGTGGCCGACGAGCGTCCCGTCGCCGATCGTGATGCCCCCGGCGTCCTGGAACCGGCAGCCCATGTTGACGAACACGTCCGTGCCGAGCGTGAGGTTCTTGCCGAACTCGCAGTGGAACGGGGGGAAGAGGGCGACGGACGGGTCGACGGGCCGGCCGGTCAGCCGGGCCAGCAGGGCGCGGACCTCGTCGGGCGTCCGGAAGCCGGTGTTGAGCTCGGCGGTCACCCGCAGCGCCTCCTGGGCGGCCTCGTGGAGGAAGGCGTGCTGAGGGGAGCCGGCCTCGATGACCGCGCCCCGGCGCACGTGGTCGAGGAAGTCCTGCAGGTCCATCACCGCTCCCGTCCGTGGTCGTGCGCGCGGCAGCCGCCGGCAGTCATCCGGCGACCGGCGGTGCGTCGGTGGTGACCGGGTCGGCCGCCCACGACGCGAGCAGGCGCAGGCGCTCGGCCGACGGCGACCCCGGCTCGGCGGTGTAGACGAGCAGCACCTGACCGGGCTCGGCGGTGATCGCGAGCTCCTCGTAGGCCAGGGTCAGGTCGCCGACCACGGGGTGGTGGAACCGCTTGGTGCCGGACCCGTGCGTCCGGACGTCGTGCGCGCCCCACAGCCGGCGGAACGTCTCGCTCCGGGTGGAGAGCTCGCCGACGAGGTCCTGCAGGCCCTTGTCGTGCGGGTCCCGGCCGGCCTCGGCGCGCATGATCGCGACACACATCTCCGCGAACAGGTCCCAGTCCGGGTAGAAGTCGCGTGCCACGGGGTCGAGGAACTGGAACCGGGCGAGGTTCGGGGTGCGGCCGCCGTCGCCGATGACGGGCGAGTAGAACGCCCGCCCCAGCGCGTTGGTCGCGAGCAGGTCCTGACGCTGGTCGCGCACGAACGCGACACCGTCCGTGATCGCGGACAGCGCCCACTGCAGGCCTGGCCGGGGTGCCGACGACCGTGCCGTCCGGCGGCGGGGCCGGCCCGACGACGGGACGCCGTCGGCCGCGCGGGCCAGGTCGAACAGGTGCGCACGCTCGGTGTCGTCGAGCTGCAGCGCCCGCGCGACGGCGTCCAGGACCGACGCCGACGCCCCGCCGATCGCGCCCCGCTCGAGCTTCGCGTAGTACTCGACGCTCACCCCGGCGAGGATCGCGACCTCGCTGCGCCGCAGCCCCGGCACGCGCCTGTTCGCCCCGCCGACGACACCCGCCGCCTCGGGGCTCACCTTCGCGCGCCGCGACATGAGGAACTCGCGCACGTCCGCCCGGTTGTCCATGCTCCCGACGGTAGGCCGGTCGGCGCCCGCGAGGGAGGCCACGGCGAGGGGTGTACCGCGGGTACACCGCTCGACAGGGACTCCCCGTCGCTCCGGCGGTCCTGTTCCGTGGAGGTCATGAGCGAACGAGAGAACACCATGCGGGCCGTCGTCATGTACGCGTCCGGCGACGTCCGCGTCGACCGCACCCCCCGCCCGACGATCGTCGAGCCGACCGACGCGATCGTCCGGCTCGCCGCGACCTGCATCTGCGGGTCCGACCTGTGGCCCTACCGCGGCACCGACCACGTCGACCACCAGCCGATGGGCCACGAGTACGTGGGCGTCGTCGACGAGGTCGGCTCGGCCGTCGAGAACGTGCAGGTCGGCGACTTCGTCGTCGGGTCGTTCTTCGCGTCCGACAACACCTGCGAGATCTGCCGGGCCGGCTACCAGACGCACTGCGTGCACCGGCAGCCCGGCGCCCAGCCCGGCGCCCAGGCCGAGTACGCCCGCATCCCGCTCGCCGACGGCACGCTCGTCGCGACGCCCGGCACGCCCGACCCCGACCTGGTCCCGTCGCTGCTCGCGGCGTCCGACGTCCTCGGCACCGGTTGGTTCGCGGCCGTCGCCGCCGAGGTCGGTCCGGGCAAGACCGTCGCGGTCGTCGGGGACGGCGCCGTCGGCCTGCTCGGGGTGCTCGCCGCGAAGCAGCTCGGCGCGGAGCGGATCATCGCGATGTCCCGCCACGCCGACCGCCAGGCCCTGGCCCGTGACTTCGGGGCGACCGACGTCGTCGAGGAGCGCGGCGACGCGGGCGTCGCCCGCATCAAGGAGCTCACCGGCGGCCTCGGCGCGCACTCGACCATCGAGGCCGTCGGCACGCAGGAGTCGATGATGCAGGCCATCCGCGCCACCCGAGCCGGCGGGCACGTCGGGTACGTCGGTGTCGCGCACGACGTCGCGCTGCCCGGGGAGGAGATGTTCTTCTCCGGCGTCCACCTGCACGGCGGGCCCGCGCCCGTGCGCCGCTTCCTGCCTGAGCTCATCAAGCTCATCTGGGACCGCGAGATCGACCCGGGCAAGGTCTTCGACCTCACCCTGCCGGTCGAGCAGGCCGCCGAGGGCTACCGGGCGATGGACGAGCGCCGCGCCACGAAGGTCCTGCTGACGTTCTGACCGGCGGTGCGCCGGCGCGGCCCTGGTTCGCCCGGGCCGCGCCGCGACCCCGGCGATAGGTTCCCCTCGTGACCCGCTCCCGGCGTGCCGTCGTCGTCCCTGCCCTGGTGGTGTCGGCGGTGGTCGCGCTCGGGGGGTGTGCGGGCCGTGCCGGCTCGGCGACCGCGACGCCGACGTCCACCGGCCCGGCCGACCCCGCCGTCATCGCGGCGCGGGTCCGGCCGGCCGGGATCGCGCCGGAGCTCGTGTACGTCACCGACGTCGTCGGGTTCGACCTCGCGACGCAGTCCGTCGGGGTGGTCGGCGACGACGGCATGTCGGCGATCTACGTGCGGCTCGGCGGCGACGCGACCGGCACGGTGGTGCTGACGACGGGACGGACCGCCGACCCGTCGGCGGTGCCGTGCGCCGACCTGCCCGACTCCGCGGGCTCCGTCCTGCGGTGCGGGGTCCAGCGCGGCGACGCGCCCGTCGTGCACGTCCTGCTCGAGGGCGACGGGGCTGACGCCGCGACCTTGCGCGCCGCGGGCGAGGCTGTCCGGGTGCCGCGCGCGGACGAGCTCGACGCGCTCGTCGTCGACCTGCCGACACCCGGCGCACCGGTCGAGCGGGGCGACCTGCCGCCGTTCGGCGAGGGCGCCCCGGTCGACCCGCCGGCGCAGGGTGGGTGACACCGAGAGCGCGGAGCCCGAGCGTGTCGCGGCGGCGTCACCGGGTCAGGCGGCCAGGTGGAACGTCGTCGCGAAGCGGTCGAGCAGGTCGCCGCGCCCGCGCAGCACCTCGACGACGCCCGTCTCGATGGCGCGGCCCGGCGCGAGCTCGCCGGAGATGAGCCGGTGGATCGACGGTCCGGCGGCGAACGCGAGGTCGGCCGGCCCGTCGCCGCGCGTCACGACGAGCGACGGCCCGTCGACCCGGACGAGCAGCCCCGTCGGGCCGAGGTGCGCCGCGTAGGCGGTCGCGGGCAGGTCCGCCGCGACCTGCGGCCGGAAGGCGGTCCGCAGGGTGATGGCGAGCGCGTCGGGCGTGAGGACCTGCTCCTCGCGCGGGTCGCCCATCGCCTTGAAGCCCCAGGCACCGAGCGCGAGCACGACGGGCTCGAGCTCGCGGCCGTAGGGCGTCAGCTCGTAGACGATGACGCGCGAGCGCGGCGCACGGCGCAGGATGCCGGCCTCCTGCAGCTCCTTGAGCCGCGCCGCGAGGATGTTGCTCGGGATGCGGGGGAGGCCCGCGGCGAGCTCGCCGTAGCGGCGCGGCCCGACGAGCAGGTCGCGGACGATGAGCAGGGCCCAGCGCTCGCCGACGAGCTCGAGGGCGCGGGTGATCCCGCAGTACTGCCCGTAGTCGCGTGCGGCCATCGGCCTCAGGCCTGCTGGCTCGCGAAGGCCTCGGGCCCCTGCTCGGCGGCACTCGGGTCCATCCAGCCGAACTCGAGGACGTTGCCGTCGGGGTCGGTGAGCCCGCGCTGGTACATGAAGCCGTAGTCGGACGCGGGGCGCGGCTCGGCGCCACCCGCGACGAGGCCGGCGGCGACGGTCGCGTCGACGCTGTCCCGGCTGTCGAGGAAGACGGCGGTCGACACCGACGGGCTGACCGCGGGGTCACCGAGGGGCAGGTCGGTGAAGGTCTGGAAGTACTCGCGGGTGAGCAGCATGAACGCGCTGTGGTCCTCCTCGACGACGACGCAGGCCGCGTTGTGGTCGGTGAAGAGCGGGTTGATGGTGAACCCGAGCGCCGTGTAGAAGGCCTTGGCGCGCTCCAGGTCGGTCACGGGCAGGTTGACGAACATCGCGGTCATGGTGCGCTCCCTCGTGTGCTCCGGACTGCTGACAGGAGCCACGCTTGCAAAAAACAAGTGGGGCGTCAAGACCCGCAGCGCGCACGGAGCGTGGCGACGCCCGGGCCGGACAGGTCGTCGCAGAACGCGGCCCGGCCCGCGACCGCCATCGTCAGCGCGAGCGTCGACCCGCGGACGACGTCCCCGTCCGCGTCACCGGCCCGGAACGGCCCGTCCGTCGCCTCGACCCGCAGCCCCCGGATCGCCGCCCGGCCGTCGACCGTGACGTCCCGACCCACGAACAGCTCGGCCACGTGCGTCACCACGTCCACCGGCGGGGCGCCCGTCAGCCCCAGCGGGCGGCGGACGTCCTGGCCGTGCACCACGACCTCGCCCAGCCACGCCGCGACCGGCCCCGGCGGCGCCGTCGTGCTCGCGACGACCGACCGGAAGCGCGCCAGCGTCTCCGCCGGGCCGGCACCGCGCTGCTCCGCGAGACGCCGGTCGTTGTGCGCCGCGAAGTCGAACCGCGCCCCCACGACGCTCCGGAACCACGCGGCCCGGCCGTGGCTCGCCCCCGCCGTGAGGTGCGCGACGACGTCCTGCACCGACCACCCCGCGCACAGCGACGGCTGCGCCCACCGGTCGTCGGTCAGCGTCGCCAGGTCGTCCGCGAGCGCCGCTCGCTCGGCGTGCACGGCGGTCCACAGGGGGTCATGGTCGCGGCTCATGGGCGAGAGCCTGCCAGCAGCCCCGGACACCGGGGCGATCATGCGCCGACCGCCCCGACGGACGGAGGGTGCAGGCGGATCGGCATCACCAGCCCGACGTCATGTGGGCGGTCTGCCGGGGAGACGTTGAGCGCGGACCGCTCGTCGAGGGTCAGGGCGACGTGCTCGGCACGTGCCGCACGGACGGCGTCGAGCAGGAACGTCCGCGAGAAGCCGAGGGCGTCACCGACCCGCGGCTCGGACAGCTCCACCTCGCCCCCGTCGAGACGCACGACCACGACGTCGGCGGCCTCGGTGGCGGTCGCCACCAGCAGGTCGGTCGCCACGGTCACACCGCGTGACCCGCCGGCCCGCAGCAGCCGCTCGTAGGCGGGGTACGCCGCGACGAGCGGCTGCCCCCGGACTCCGAGGACGTCCAGCACGTCGGGGCCGAGCACGACCGGACCGGACGCGGGCGGCGAGGCGGACTCCAGCCCGTCGAGCAGGGCGAGGGGCGCGACGACCCTGGCGCTCGGCCCGGAGCGTTCCCGGACAGGGACGGTCGCGACCGCGATACGGAAGCCGTCGCAGCCGACGAGCCGGAGCGTGGCCCCGTCGAGGTGGAGCAGCACTCCGGCCAGCCCCGGCCAGGCGGGTGTGGCGCCGACCGCGTGGCGGACCGCCGCGACGGCCGCGACGAGCTCGGCGGTGATGACGGTGCCGCGGGCGGGTCCCGCCAGGAGGTCCGTGGCCGCGTCGAGGTGCGAGGACGCCGCGACCAGGTCCTCCTCGAGTCGCCGACGGTGCCGGGCGAGGACCTCGTGCGCGTCGTCGGGTGCCGTGAGGACGGCGACGAGGTCGGCGACCGGCAGCCCGGCCCGGCGCAGGCGGGCGATCAGCAGGGCCGTGTGGACCTGCGACGAGGTGTACCGGCGGTACCCGGTCACCGGGTCGACGTGCGCGGGTCGCAGCACCCCGGCGGCGTCGTAGAACCGCAGCGCGGTGACGGGAAGGTCGCCGACGCGAGCGAAGGCCCCGATGCTGAGCAGGTCGTCGTTCACGGGGCCACTGTGAACCCTCGACCGGCGTGAGGGTCAAGCCCGGGCGGTCACCTCGTCAGGCGCGCCACCCACGCCCTTCGCGGACGTCGCCGCGCTCCCCGGCGCACCTGCGGACCAGATCCCGAGGGAGGCCAGGCCCGCTGCGGTCACCCCGAGGGCCCACGGCGTCGACGTGCGCTCCGCGAGTGCGCCGAGCGCGGCGCTCGTGACCATCACGGGCACCACCTGGACCAGCCCGACGAGCGCCTGCACGCGGGCGAGGTGCGTCCGCGGGGCACTGCCGAGGACGACTGGCGCCAGCCGGGAGACGACCACGCCGTTCCCCACCCCGAACGCCAGCGCGCCGACGACCGAGACGGCGACGGCCGACGGGCTGCCTGCCGTCGGCCCGGCTGCGAGGACCGCAGCCCCGGCCGCACTCATGACGAGCGCACCGCGCAGGCCCGCGTGGGCGCGAGCCCGACGCCGAGCCGCGAACCAGGCCGCACCGATGACCCCGCCCCCGACCGCGCCGGCGACCGCGCCCGTCTCGACCGGCCCCCAGCCGGCCGCCCGGCCCAGCAAGGGGACGAGCAGCGACGGGACGGGCACCATGAGAGCCGCAGCAGCCCCCACGAGGACGAGCGCACCGCGCAGCCTGGGGACCTGGGCGACGACCCGCAGCCCGCCGACGAGGTCGAGCCGCCGCCTGTCCGCAGCGGCGGACTCCACAGGGCCGGACCGCTCCCGCACGGCGACCAGGACGCACAGCCCGATGCCGAGCAGGACCGCGTCTCCCCAGGCGACCGCCGCGAGGCCGAACCCGCCGACCAGGGCACCGCCGAGCGGCGCGGCGGTCAGCAGCACCGCCTGACCCAGACCCTGGCGCACGGCGAGCGCACGGGAGAGCTGGTCGTCCGGGACCAGCCGACGTGGCATGGAGCCGGTGGCCGGCAGGCAGAACGCGGACACCGTGCCGAGCGCCAGAGACGACGCGAGGAGGAGCCACGTCGGGGCGCCGAGTCGTGCGAGCGCGGCGGCGAGCGCGACCGTGAGCACGAGGAGGGCCGACTCCCCGGCGAGGAGGAGGCGTCGCGCACCGAGGTGATCGGCAACCGCACCGCCGACGACCAGGAGGATGACGCGGGGCAGGGCGCCGACGCCGAGGACGAGCGCCGCCGTCGTCCCGCCGTGACCCGACGCCGCCCAGCCGAGCGCGAAGGTCAGCACGGCATCGCCGAGCCGCGCGATCGTGGTACCGGACAGCCAGACGAGGTAGGGGCGGGGGAGCGCCAGGGCAGGGGCGTCGACGAGGGGCATGGCGGCACGCTCGCGTCTCGACCCGGTCGAGGGTCAACGCCGTGCGGAGCCCCGCACGGCAGCGGCTACCGCGGGCGGGTCACCACTGCGAGCGGACGTAGTCCTTGAGGAAGCAGCCGTACAGGTCCTCGCCGGCCTCGCCGCGCACGATCGGGTCGTAGACCCGTGCCGCCCCGTCGACCAGGTCGAGCGGCGCGTGGAAGCCCTCCTCGGCGAGCCGCACCTTCGTGTGGTGCGGGCGCTCGTCGGTGATCCACCCGGTGTCGACGGCCGTCATGAGGATGCCGTCGGTCAGCATCTCCGCCGCGCTCGTGCGCGTCAGCATGTTGAGCGCGGCCTTGCTCATGTTCGTGTGCGGGTGCCCCGGACCCTTGTACCCACGGGAGAACACGCCCTCCATCGCGGACACGTTGACGATGTACGTGCGCCGCGCGGGCGACGCGGCCAGCGCGGGGCGCAGGCGGCTGACCAGCAGGAACGGCGCCGTCTGGTTGCAGAGCTGGACCTCGAGGAGCTCCATCGGGTCGACCTCGTCGACGGTCGCGACCCAGCTGTTCGTCGTCGCGACGTCGGGGATGAGCCCGCCGGCGTCGATCGACGTGCCCGCGACGAGCCGCTCCAGGCTCGCGGCCTGCGCGGTGAGCGACTGCGCGACGAGGTCGTCGGCGGCGTGCGCCGCGCGCTCGATGGCGAGCGACGGGCTGGACAGCTCGCTGACCGACCCGGCGAGGGCGCGCGGGTGCGCGTCGCTCGTGTGCCCGAACGTCGTGATCATCCGGTCCGCCTCGGCGGGCAGCGGCGCCTGCTCGGCGTCTGCGAGGCGCGAGTACGCCCCGGGCGAGCGGCGCACGGTCTGCGCGGCGTTGTTGATGAGGACGTCCAGCGGGCCCTGCGCGGCGACGTGGTCCGCGAGCGACACGACCTGCGCCGGGTCGCGCAGGTCGATGCCGACGACGTGCAGCCGGTGCAGCCAGTCGCCCGCGTCCTCCATCGCGCTGAACCGGCGGACCGCGTCGCGCGGGAACCGGGTCGTGATCGTCAGGTCCGCGCCGTCGCGCAGCAGCCGCAGCGCGATGTACATCCCGATCTTCGCGCGGCCGCCCGTGAGCAGCGCCCGGCGACCCGTGAGGTCCGTGCGGGCGTCACGCTTCGCGTGGTGCAGCGCCGCGCAGTCCGGGCAGAGCTGGTGGTAGAACGCGTCGACGACCGTGTAGTCGTCCTTGCAGACGTAGCAGGCCCGCGCGCGCAGCAGCACCCCGGCGGTCGCGCCGGTCGCCGCGGACGTCAGCGCCACGCCGTTCGTCTCGTCGTCGATCCGCCCCGGGCTCCCGGTCGCGGTCGCCGCGACGACCGCCGCGTCGGCCTCCGCGACCAGGCGCCGCTTCTCGTCCCGGCGGTGCTTCTTCGCCGCCTTGAAGAGCGCCGACGCCGCACGCCGGGCGGCCGCGTGCTGCGGGTGCGTCTGGGGCAGCACGGCGACCTGGTCGACGACCCGCAGGAACGCTGCGAAGTCGGCGGAGGAGACCCCGGGGGCCTCGGTGGCCGAGTCGTCGGGGGTGTCGCCGGGGTGCTGCACCGGCGTGGTCGTCTGCGCGCTCATGCGCCGTTCCGTCCTGCGGGGGGAGGGCCGTCGCGGTCTCGCGCGCCCGGAAGATGGTACGCAACCCGCCGCGACGGCGACGCACCTGATCACGACGGACCGCGATGATCGGGTCCCGCGGCACCCGCGGACGTCAGGGTGGACGGCGGAAGGGAGCACCGTGATCGCCTGGCTCAACCGGCTCGTGGACCTCGTCGAGGAGAGCCTCACCGAGGACCTCGACGTCGACCGTCTCGCCGCCGCGCTCGGCACGACCGAGTACCACCTGCGCCGCATGTTCTCCACGCTGGCCGGGATGCCGCTCTCGGAGTACGTGCGCCGCCGGCGGATGACGGTCGCGGCGGCCGACGTCCTGCGCGGGTCCGACGACCTGCTGGGCGTCGCCGTCCGGTACGGGTACGGCTCGGCCGAGGCGTTCGGCCGGGCGTTCCAGTCGGTGCACGGCGTGAGCCCGGGTCAGGCCCGGCGCGACGGAGGGCCCTTCCGCAGCCAGCCCACCCTCAGGTTCCGCCTGACCGTCGAAGGAGCAAGCCCCATGGACGTCCGACTCGTCACCCGCCCCGCGTTCCGCCTCGTCGGGCACGCCGCCCGCGTCCCGCTCGTCCACGAGGGCGTCAACGCCGCGATCCAGCAGCACGTCACGTCGCTGCCGCCGCAGGAGCACCAGCGTCTCAAGGACCTGGGCGACGCCGAGCCGCACGGCCTGCTCGCCGTCAGCGCCGACCTCGACCCCGACCGCCGGGAAGGCACCGACCTGACCTACCTGCACGGCGTCGCCGTCAGCGACTCGGCGGAGGTCCCGGGCGACCTCGACGTCCTCGACGTGGACGCCGGCACGTGGGCCGTGTTCCGCGCCTCCGGCCCGTACCCGCAGACCCTGCAGACGGTGTGGGCCGCGACCGCGACCGAGTGGTTCCCGTCGAACCCGTGGCGCCTGCGGCCCGGCCCCGAGGTGGTCGCGGTCGTCGACCGCGCGGACGACTTCAGCACCGCGACGGTCGAGCTCTGGCTGCCGGTCGAGGCCGACTGACGCGTACCCGCGTCGGGGGGCGGGGCGCTGGCAGCATGGGAGGCATGACTCGGTCGACCGTCACCGCTGCCGCCGCTCCCGCCGCGATCGGCCCCTACTCGCACGCCGCGACCGGCGGTGGACCGCTGTTCCTGTCCGGCCAGACGCCCATCGACCCCGCGACCGGCCGCCTGGTCGACGGGGACGTCACGGTGCAGACGCGGCGCGTCCTCGACAACCTCGAGGCGGTCCTGCGGGCCGCGGGCGGGACCCTGGCCGACGTCGTGAAGGTGAACGTCTACCTCACGTCGATGGACGACTTCGCGGCGATGAACGCGGCGTACGCGGAGGCGTTCACCGAGCCGTTCCCGGCGCGCACGACGGTCGCGGTCGCGGGGCTGCCGCTCGGTGCGCGGGTCGAGATCGAGGCCGTCGCCGCGATCGGGGCGTGAACGCCCGCTGCTAGGGTCGTGGGCACCGTGCGAGAGAAGAAGGAGGTGGGACCCGTGAGCTCGATGTCGACCTGGGTGCTCCCCTCCGGGGTCACGGTCGGACGCTAGGTCGTCCGGGAGCGCCACCCTGCAGCGCTCCCGAAAGGCACGACCATGCACCTCACCTCCGAGCACCTCCACGACGACGGCGTCCTCGAACGCGACTTCACCGTCGGCGAGATCCCCGGCACGCTGTGGACGCCCGCGTCCACGCCCGCACCCCTGCTCCTCATGGCCCACAACAACGGCCTGCCCCGGACCGACGCGCGGCTCGTCGCGCGGGCCCGGTTCCACGCCGCCGAGCTCGGCTACGCGGTGGCGTCCGTCGACGCCGCCGGGTGCGGGGACCGTCCCCGGTCGGCCGCGCAGGAGCACGCGCGCGCCGAGTTCCGCCGCGCGATGCAGTCCGGCGGGCCGAGCGACGAGGTCTTCGAGACCTTCATCGGCCCGCTGGTCGAGCAGGCCGTCCCGGACTGGCGGACCGCGCTCGACGCCCTGCTCGCGCTGCCCGAGGTCGACGGCCCGGTCGGGTACTCCGGGTGGGCGGCCGTCGGCATCCGGCTGGCGGTGAGCGAGCCGCGCATCGCGGCCCTCGGCCTGTTCGCCGGGGGCTACGTGCCTCAGGCCCAGCGCGAGGAGGCCCGGCAGGTCACCGCGCCGCTGCTGCTCCTGCTGCAGTGGGACGACGAGGGGAACCCGCGCGAGCGGGCGCTGGACCTGTTCGACGCGTTCGGCAGCACCCAGAAGACGCTGCACGCGAACCCGGGCGGGCACCTCGGCACCCCGTGGTTCGAGGCGCAGGACCAGGGCCGTTTCTTCGACCGGCACCTGCGCTGAGGGCGGCGACGGTTACGGTGCGCGCATGAGCAACCTGAACGAGGTCGGCGAGCGGGACGCGTGGCGGTGCTGGCTGTGCGACGAGCCGGTCGACCCCGACGCCTCGGTCAACTCGGACCGCGGCCCCAGCGTCGACCTCGGCGCCGCCGGGAAGTCGAAGAAGCCGGCGGCGGGCAGCGAGCGGCTCGCGCACCGGGCCTGCAACACCCGCAAGGGTGCGGTGACGCCGGTCGTGCCGTGGTCGCCCGACCTGTTCGTCGTCGACCCGGCGCCGATCGTCCCGACCGTGGAGCGCCTGGGGCGCAAGCGGGGGCGTGAGGTCGTCGCGCGCTGCCCGAGCCGTGCGGACGCCGACCAGGCTGCCGCGTGGCTGGTCGACCGGCTCTCGCGGCTCGCCCCGGACCTGGCGGTCACGACGGACGTCGAGCCGGGTGGCGGGCAGTTCTTGCTGGTCCTGCGCACCGCCTGACGCCTGACGTCGTCGAAGGTCAGGCCGAGACCGACAGGCCCTGCAGCCAGGCCTGCCAGGCCGGCTCCTCGCGCCGGACGTAGTCGGCGGCGTCGGCGGAGAACAGGTACGCCCGCACGCCGACCGCGGCCGTGCCGTCGCCCATGTCGTGCACGAAGGCGCTGAGCATCCCGGGCACGGGCGCGGTGAGCCGGACCAGCGCGTGGCGCACGCCGACCCGCTCGACGGTGCCGGTGACGCCGCGGGCGTCGACCGCCGTGCCCTCCTCGCCGAGCCCGAGCGCGTCGTGCAGGGCGGACCAGAGCCTCGGCGTGTCGCCCGGGACCACGGCGGTGACCTCCATCTGCGTCGCCTCCTGGCCCGGGAAGTGCGCGACGTAGAGCCGCAGGTTGTCGAAGTACTGCAGCCACGCGGGGCCCATGCTGTCCCACCACGGCGCCTCCCAGTCGGCGCCCGTCCCGAAGCCGCTCGTGGTGACGCGCACGACGCACGTCCCGCCGGACTGCGCCTCGACGACGAACTCCGAGGTCAGCGGGCTGAGGGTGTCCGGGTCCTTGCCCATGAGGGCGGCCCAGTCCTCCTCGTACTCGATGCGGTGGGGCGGGTCCCACCGGGTGACGTGCCCGTCCGAGCCCATCTCCGGGCCCATCGAGAAGTGCAGGGTCCCGCCCTCGCGCTCCTCGAGCCGGGTCGGCAGGAACCAGGCGCTCATGCCCGTCGCGGTCGCGACGGCCTGCCAGACCTGCTCGGGCGTTCCGGGGACCTCGACGCTGAACTCCAGGCGGTACGGGACGTTCGTGGCGGTGCTCATGGCATCTCCTCAGGGACGGGGTGCGCGGCGACGACGAGCCGGTGCGGTCGCCCGTCGTCGTGGTGGTAGCGGGCGGCCAGGTCGAGCACCGCCGCGGTGAGGTCGTCGGCGAAGGCCGCCCGGTCGGCGGCGGAACGGAAGCCGATCTGCGTGTCGATGGTCAGCGTCGGCAGCCGCCCGCCGGACGCGCCGGCCCGGCGGGCCAGGGCGCCGACCTCGCGGACGAGCCGTCCGGCGAGCGCGACCAGGTAGCCCGCCGACAGGTGGTCGGCGCGGGCGCCGGGGTCGGCCGCGGACGCGCTGACGACGGCGGGCGACACGACGTACGACGCGGCCGACGCCCGCAGCACCCGCTCGGTCAGGCCGCCGTGCCGGCGCTCCTCGGCGAGCTCCACGAGGCCGTGCGCCTCGAGCGCCTTGAGGTGGTAGTTGACCTTCTGGCGGGTGATGCCGACCCGGGCGGCGAGCCCGGCGGCGGAGGCCGGGACGGCCAGCTCGCCGAGCAGCCGGGCCCGGACGGGGTCCAGCGCGACGGCGGCTGCGCCTGCGTCCTCGATGACCTCGACGTCCCGCATGCCACCAACGTCGCATTGACAAGAAATGTTGTCAAGAGGTGGGACGCGAACCCGCGTCGAGCGAGCGCCCTCTGCTCCTAGGCTCAGCAGCGGCGTCGACAGGAGAGGTCCCGCGCGTGCGCACCAGCATCCCGAGCCCCGACCCGTCCTGGGCGTCGTGGTCGATCGGCCCCCTGACCGTGCACGCGTACGCCCTGTGCCTGCTCGCCGGCATCGTCGCCGCCGTCTGGCTCACGTCGCGCCGCCTCACCGCCCGCGGCGGGCACGAGGGCGCCGTCGTCGACATCGCGATGTGGGCCGTCCCGCTCGGGATCGTCGGCGCGCGGGTCTACCACGTGCTCACGCACTGGGGCGACTACGTCGGGCCCGGCCACGACCTCGTGCACGTCCTCTACGTCTGGGAGGGCGGGATCGCCGTCTTCGGCTCGCTCCTCGGCGGCGCCGTCGGGGCGTGGATCGGGTGCCGTCGCGCCGGGATCCGCCTCTGGTCGTTCGCCGACGCGCTCGCGCCCGCGATGCTGCTCGCTCAGGCCATCGGCCGACTCGGCAACTGGTTCAACCACGAGCTGTTCGGACGCGCCACGACCCTGCCGTGGGGGCTGGAGATCCCGTCGAGCAACCCCGCCTTCCCGGCCGACCTGCCCGACGGCACGCTCTTCCACCCGCTGTTCCTCTACGAGGCGCTGTGGAACCTCGTCGGGATCGCCGTGATCCTGCGGCTCGAGAAGCGGTTCGGGCTGCGGTGGGGGCGTGCGTTCGGCCTCTACCTCGTCTGGTACGGCACCGCCCGCGTGTGGCTGGAGGCGCTGCGGATCGACCCCACGAGCGTCACGCCGCTCGGGCTTCCCGCCAACGTCTGGGGCGCCCTCGCGGCCGTCGCGCTCGGCGTCGGGATCGTCGTCGTCCAGGGCCGACGGCACCCCGAGCCGGAGCCGTCCGTGTACGTGCCCGGGCGCGAACCTGTCGCGACCGACCTCCCGGCGTGACGCCACCGACGAACGGGGACGACCGATGGACCTGGTGCTGTGGATCGTGGCCGGCCTCCTGGCCGCCGTCTTCCTCGCGACGGGACTGCTCAAGCTCACGCGCACCAAGGCGCAGCTCGCCGCGTCGGGGCTCGGCTGGACCGAGGACTTCGGCGCCGGGACGATCAAGGCGATCGGCGCGACGGAGGTGCTGGCCGCGCTCGGCCTGATCCTGCCCGCCGTCACCGGGATCGCCCCGGTCCTGGTCCCGCTCGCGGCGATCGGGCTCGTCCTGGTCATGGCCGGGGCGATCGTCGTGCACGCCCGGCGCCACGAGACCCCGCTGCTCGTCGCGAACGCGGTGCTGCTCGTCCTCGCCGCCTTCGTCGCGTGGGGGCGGCTCGGGCCGTACGCCTTCTGACCGGCGCACCGACCAGCCGTCGACGTCTCAGCTCGACGGCACCGCGGGCCGCAGGTCGGTCCGGCTGAAGTCCTCCCCGACGAACAGCAGCGGCTCGTCCTCCGCCGCCGCGAGCGCGTACGCGAAGCAGTCGCCGAGGTTCAGCCGCGCCGGGTGTCCGCTGCCGCGCCCGAAGTCGCGGTACGCCTCCGCAGCGATCCGCGCGTGCTCGGGCGTCATCGCGACGACCTCGACGCCGAGGCGGTCGAGCAGCGCGTCGACGCGGCGGCGCTGCTGGGGGGCGCCGTTCTGGTGGACGACCGCGGCCAGCTCGACGAAGGTCGCGGCCGACATGCGGGGACGCGGGTCGGCGAGGACCGCGCGGGCGAGGTCGTCGGCGCCGGGCTCGCCCAGCAGGATCGCGACGACCGCCGACGTGTCGACGATCACCGCGGCAGGCCGTGCTCGTCGTACAGGTCCGCGTCGGCGCCGAGGATCCGCGCGCGGTCGTCCGGCGTGACCTCGGACCGGTACTCGACCAGCAGGCGCTCGACGTCGGCCCACTGCGCGTCGATCCGCCCGGCCGAGGCGAGGGCCTCGACCTCGGCGAGCCTGCGCGCGACGGCGTCCTCGACGGCGGCGGTCTGCGACTGACCTGTGAGGTCCGCGAGGCGACGGACGAGCCCGTGCGTCCGCTCGTTCTTGATGTTCAACGACACCGTGCCATTCTACCGGGGGATACGATGGTGTCTACCGTTCCACCTCGCCGTCGGAGGAGCCGGGCCGCATGCTGCTCAGCGCGGGCCGAGCGCGGCGTCGACCAGGACCTCGGCGGCCTTGCGTGCCTGGCCGGCGGCGTCGGCGCGGCCCGAGATCGCGGCGGTCGTCTGGGCGCCTTCGGCGAGCAGCGCGAGGTGCGCACCGAGCGACGCGTCGGCACCGGCCTCGACGGCGAGGCGTGCGACGTGGTCCTGGAAGGACTGCTTGTGCGCGCGGGCGGCGTCGGCGACGGCGGGTGACGTCGCGCCGAGCTCGCCGAAGGCGTTGACGAAGCCGCAGCCGCGGAAGGTGTCGTCCCGGAACCACTCCTCGAGGAAGTCGAACACGGCGAGCAGGCGCTGCCGGGGGTCGTCGAGCCCGGCGGCGGTCCGGGCGAGGCCGTCCTCCCACTGCCGGTGCCGCGACGCGAGGACGGCGAGGACGAGCTGCTCCTTGCCGGGGAACTCGGCGTAGAGGCGCTTGAGGGAGACGCCGGCGGCGGTCCGGACCTCGTCCATCCCGACGGCGTTGATGCCGCGGGCGTAGTAGAGCGCGTCGGCGGTCGAGACGATCCGCGCGCGCGTCTCGTCCGTCTGCTCGGTCACGTCGACCATGGTCCACCGTCCTCCGCCGGGGTGTCGCCCGGTGTTCACGCCCGGCCCCTTGCGCCGAGAACGTGCGTTCTCTACTGTAGGCCACACAGCCGGAGAACGCTCGTTCTCCACCGGATGACAAGGGGCACGTCATGGGTCGCATCACGGTCGGCACGGAGAACTCGGTCGACATCGAGCTGCACTACGAGGACAAGGGCACCGGCCAGCCCGTCGTCCTCATCCACGGCTTCCCGCTCGACGGCAACTCCTGGGAGGGGCAGACGGCCGCGCTCCTCGACGCGGGCTACCGCGTCATCACCTACGACCGCCGCGGCTTCGGCCAGTCCAGCCAGCCGTCCGTCGGCTACGACTACGACACCTTCGCGGCCGACCTCGACACGGTCCTGACGACGCTCGACCTGCACGACGTCGTCCTCGTCGGCTTCTCGATGGGCACCGGCGAGGTGGCGCGCTACCTCGGCACCTACGGCTCGGCCCGCGTCGCCAAGGCCGCGTTCCTCGCGTCGCTCGAGCCCTTCCTCACCAAGACCGAGGACAACCCCGAGGGTGCGGTCCCGGCGTCCTTCTTCGAGGACGTCGCCGCGAGCGTCCGCAAGGACCGGTACGCCTACTTCACGGGCTTCTACCAGGACTTCTTCAACCTCGACGAGAACCTGGGCACCCGCATCAGCGAGGAGCAGGTGCGCCACGCCTGGGACGTCGCCGCCGGCTCCGGCTCGGTCGCCTCGGCCGCCGCGCCGCTCACGTGGGGCACGGACTTCCGCGCCGACATCCCCAAGGTCGACGTGCCCGCCCTCATCCTGCACGGCACGGGCGACCGCATCCTGCCCGTCGACGCCACCGCCCGCCGCTTCACGCAGGCGCTGCCGTCCGCCGAGTACGTCGAGATCGAGGGTGCGCCGCACGGCCTGCTGACCACCCACACGGCCGAGGTCAACGAGGCGCTGCTCGCGTTCCTCGCCCGCTGACCCATCCGGCGGCCGAGTGCCGCCCTCGGTCGCCCGTCCCGGGGCCGGCGACTGAGGGCGGCGTTCAGCGCGCGACGACCACCAGCTCGTTGCCCTCGGGGTCGGCGACCCGCCAGCGCCCCTCCGCCTCGTCGAGGAGCCGGCCGCCCGCCGCGAGGGCCGTGGCGAGGCGTGCCGGCGCGACGTTCGACGGCACGGCGAGCTCGAGGTGGATCCGGTTGCGCTGCTGCCGCCGTTCGGTCTCCGCGAGGTCGACGTCCTGGAACATCAGCACCGGGTTGAGCCGACGCGGGTCGACGACGTCGGTGAGCCCGGCGCGCCGGTCGTGCGCGTACCCGAGCGCGGCGACCCAGAACGCGCGGACCGCGGGGATGTCGGCGGCGTCGAGCACGACCTGGACGAGGCGCGGCAGCCCCGGGTCCGCCGTGGCCCCCACGTCGCGGGCGGCGGCCTGGAGTCGCGCGGCGAGGGCCGTGAAGTCGACGTCCAGACCGTGCGCGTCGTCCTCCCACAGGTCCTTGCCGGTGTCGAGGACGACGAGCCCGGGACGCAGGTCGACGAGCAGCGGGAACCCGGCGTCGTCGGCCAGGGCCGCCGCTGCGGCAGCCAGGTCGCGCTGCTGCTCGGTCGAGGTCGTGCGGTAGGACGCCATCGCGCCGAACACCGCCTGCCAGTCGGCCGTCTCCGCCCCGTCGCCGAGCGCACCGCCGGGCACGAGGTCGACCTCGTTGCCGTCGGCGTCGGCGTGGCAGACCCCGAACGGCCCGTACGCCTCGCCGACGTCCGCCTGCTCGACCGCCGCGGCCGGTCGCACGACGTCGAGGTGGACGCGGTTGCGCAGCGGGCGGGGCTCGGACGACGGCCGGACCTGGACCGCGGGATCGCGTCGCGACGGGTCCGCCAGACCACCGTCAACGCCGGGCGCGTAGTCCAGCACCCGCTGCCAGAACGGCGTCACCGCGGAGGGGTCCCTGGACTCGATCACGATGCCGAGGTGCTGCAGGACGGCCGGGTCCGCGGTCAGCCCGAGGTCGCGCGCGGCCGCCGACACCGCGGCGGCGTGCTGCTGCGAGCCGAGGTGCGTGTCGGGACGCACGTCGAGCCGTACCCGCACGCCCGTCGCGCGCACGTCGACCGCGGCCCCGGCCGACAGCGCCAGGACGCGCCCGGCGAGCGCGGCCCCCTCGGTCAGCGACGACGCCTCGAACCATGCCGTCGTGATGCCGTCGACCATCCGCCAGTCCGCACCGATCCCGGTCATACCGGGCACTGTAGGACCCGCCCCTGACAACCTCTCGGGCAGACGCGTCGCGTCCGTGCCGGTCTCAGCGGTACCGCTCGACGAGCGCACCGCCGATCGCGGCCAGGTGGGCGCGCACCCCGGGCGGGCCGGTCACCTCGACCCACTCGACCAGCCCGGCGAGCTCGCCCGCGAGCATGTGCTCGTCGCGCCCACGGACCACGACCTCGACGCGTCCGTCGGGCGTGCGACCTCCGACCTCGAGCCGCCCGCTGAACCCGATCCGCAGGATCCCGACCCCGTCGGGTGTGCAGAGCGCCCGAGCCTCCAGCGGTGTGCGTCGGCGGTCGACCTCGTCGGCGATCTCGCGCCAGCTCGCGGCGAGGTCGAAGTCCTCGGGCCGGTCCACGGGGTCGTCGGTGGGGTCGACGGACGACACGCGGTCGGCCCGGAAGGTCCGGCGGCCCGCGTCGGTCTGGGCGACGAGGTACCACGACGGCCCCTTGGCGACGACGCCGAGCGGGTGGACGGTCCGCCCGGTCTCGGCGCCGGTCCGGTCGACGTAGCCGAGCCGCACCTGGACGCCGCGGACCACCGCGTCCAGGAGGTCGTCGAGGAACCGGGGTGGCCGGTGCTCGGCCCCGCTCGACCCCCACCCGCGCGGGTCGACGACCGACGCCGTCGCCGCCGCCTCGGCCTGGTCCCGGAAGGGCTCGGGCAGCGCGCGGACGAGCTTGCGCAGGGCCGCCTTCACGGCCGGGGTCGCCGCCGAGGCCGGGCCGGCGACGAGGAACAGGGCGCGGGCCTCTCCCGCGGTCAGCCCGGACAGGTCGGTGCGGGCGCCTCCGACGAGCCGCCACCCGCCGCCGCGACCCGGCAGGGAGTACACGGGTACCCCGGCGGTGGACAGGGCGTCGAGGTCGCGCCGCGCGGTGCGCTCGGAGACCTCGAGCTCGCGGGCGACCTCGGCGGCCGTCACCTGCCGGCGCTGCTGCAGCAGCAGGACGAGGGCCATCAGGCGGTCTGCTCGCACCCGACGAGACTCCCAGGGAAACCGGTCAGGAGGTGACCGGTTTCGGTCGCCACGATGTGCGCCATGACCTCATCGACACGCCCTCTGGACTTCCCCCGGCCCACCCTCGTCCCCGTCGACGGCGTCACGCTCGAGGTGTTCGAAGCAGGACGTGAGAACGCCGGACGGCCGGTCGTGCTCTGCCACGGCTGGCCGGAGCACGCGTACTCGTGGCGCCACCAGGTTCCCGCGCTCGTCGCGGCGGGGTACCACGTGATCGTCCCCAACCAGCGAGGGTACGGCGGGTCGTCGCGTCCCACCGAGGTGACGGAGTACGACCTCGCGCACCTGACGGGCGACCTCGTCGGGCTCCTCGACCACTACGGCTACGCGGACGCGGTCTTCGTCGGCCACGACTGGGGCGCCTTCGTCGTGTGGGGCCTGACCCTGCTGCACCCGAGCCGCGTCCGTGCGGTGGTCAACCTGAGCCTGCCCTACCAGGAGCGCGGGGAGCGGCCCTGGGTCGAGGTCATGGGGGAGGTCCTCGGCGACGACTTCTACTTCGTGCACGTCAACCGCCGGCCGGGCGTCGCGGACGCCGTGCTCGACGAGAACCCGTACCGGTTCCTGCGGAACCTGTTCCGGAAGGACGTGCCCCCGACGCCGCCGCAGCCGGGCATGGCCCTGATCGACCTCGCGCGCGCGCAGACCCCGCTCGGAGAGCCGCTCATGGGCGACGACGACCTGGCCGTCTTCGTCTCCGCGTTCGAGTCGACCGGGTTCACGCCCGGCATCCACTGGTACCGGAACCTCGACCGCAACTGGCACCTGCTGGCCGACGTCGACCCCGTGGTCCGGCAGCCCGCGCTCATGGTCTACGGCGCCCGTGACACGGTCGCGCGGGCGGAGCGGCTGACGGAGCTCGTGCCCCGCGTGGACGTCGTCACGCTGGACACCGGGCACTGGATCCAGCAGGAGGCGCCGGAGGAGACGAACCGGCTGATCCTCGGGTGGCTGGCGGAGCTGGACGCCACGCGGAGTGCCGACCCCGCGCGCCCGCCGGCTCAGGCGTAGGCGAAGACCGGCGGGAAGACCAGCACGACGACGGCCGCCCACGCCGCGTACACGGGCAGGTAGCGGGTCTGCCAGCGCTCCAGCGCGTCGAACGTGCCTCGTGCGCGCAGGAACCGCGCCAGCAGCCAGCCGGTGCCGACCAGGTGGACGAGCAGCACCAGGTTGAGGCCCAGCGCGGCGGCCTTGTTGGCCGTCCAGCCGGCGTCGGCGATCCGCGTGACCATCGCGGTGAGCGCGACGACGTCGACCGCGAACGCCACCCCGACGAGCACGAGCTGCAGCCAGTCGAAGGCCCCGGCCGGCGCGAGCGGGTCGCGGGCGCTGATGGAGTACAGCAGCAGCGCCAGCACCAGCAGCAGGATCGCGTCCATGAGGATCAGCAGGTTGCGGTCCACGGCGGTCAGCGGACCACCGGTGAGCAGCGCGACGAAGGCCGCGACCAGCAGCACGACGGTCAGCGGGGTGAACACGCGGGTGAGGACGGGGGCCATGTTCTCGACGACGCTCTTCTTCGCCTCGACCAGCCAGGCCGCGACGAAGAACGCACCGGGCACGGCGAACGGCATGAGCCAGTCGCCGACGAAGGGCTCGATGTCGATGTCGACGACCTCGAAGGTGGCGAACAGCAGCCCGGTCAGCAGGCCGCCGCCGAGCGCGATGAGGGCGAAGTAGATGACCAGCTCGCCGGTGAACCGCACGAAGTCCATGCGGCGGGCGTGGTCGCGCCACGGCCCTCCGGTGTAGGCGACCCCGAGGAGCAGCCACAGCAGGACGGGCAGGTGGGTCGCGGTGAGCACGTACGTCATCCCGACGTCGCCGCCCGCGTCGGTGACGAACGGGTACAGGTTCACGACGACCGCGACCGCGGTGGCCAGGCCGACCAGGGCGCCGACGACCCGGCCGGGCAGCCGGCGCGACCAGGCGAAGTACGCGGCGAGGAACGGCAGGACCGCGAACGCGACGTTGAGCCCGAACGTCTCGTCGTCGAGCGCGAGGAGGGCCTTGACGGCGATCCCCGCGCCGACGGCGAGGCCGATCAGCACGCCGAGGTCGCGCCACCGCCGGTCCGCGTCCGACGTCGTCCCCGGCACGAGCACGAGCTGCTTCCAGAGCCGCTCGGAGTGCTCGCGGGCGAACTCGCGCGAGACGTCGTCGAGGTTGCCCATGCGCCTGACCGCGACGAGGAACGCCTCGTCGTCGTCGAGGCCGCCGGCCCGCAGGTCGGCGACCCGGCCGCGCAGGTTGTCCTCGAGCTCCGCGGCGTCGTCGGGCGTGATCGCCCTGCGGCGGAGCAGCCAGGTGCGCCACTGGTCGATCTGGTGCTCGAGACCCGTGTGCTCGTCGAGGGAGGCGTTCTCGCTCATGCCCACGCCACCGCCTCGTCGGGTCCCTGGACGGCGTTCCACACCTGGCGCAGCGCGTCGGCGACGACGTCCCACTGCGCCTGCCGCTGCTCGAGGGCCTCTCGTCCGGCCGCGGTCAGCGCGTAGTGCTTGCGCTTGCGCCCGGCGTCGGAGACGCCCCACCGGGCGGACACCCAGCCGTTGCGCTCGAGGCGGTGCAGCAGGGGGTAGAGCATGCCGTCGGTCCACTGCATGCGACCGTCGGACAGCTCGCCGACCCGCTTGAGGATGCCGTACCCGTGGAGGTCGCCGTCCGCGAGGATGCCGAGGACCAGCGGGGTCGCGGAGGCCGCGACCAGGTCCTTGTCGATGTGCACGCAGGCTCCCGATACCTCGGAGTGCTAGGGATCAGAACCCTAGCACCGCAAGGTATGGCGCGGGTGCCCGACGAACGTGCGCCGGGCATCCGCGGACGGCGACCAACCAGCCCGTCAGGACCCCATGATCGCGTCGATGATCCCCTGCTGGGTCACGGTTGCGGTGCGCCGGTCGAACAGCGCGAACCCGTACTGACCGTTGTGGCCGTTGTCCCAGTAGGCCGTGACCGCGCCGTACTTCTTCGCGGTCGCGACGAGCGTGCGCGCGTAGTCCGCCCGGTACCGGTTGTTCGACGAGTCGAACGCCGTCTTGTCGATCGAGCCGTACTCGCCGACGAACACCGGGTAGCCCTTGGTCGTGAACGCGTCGTACGTCTTCTTCAGCTGCGCGTCCATGAAGTCCTGCTGGCCCCACGACGTCTTCTTCGACGCGTCCGTCGCGTTCGGCCCCCACTGCGTGTAGGTGCCGTTCTCCGCGCCCGCGAAGTCCCACGGGTCGTAGTAGTGCACCGAGATCATGAGCCGCTTCTCGTTGCTCGGGATCGCCGACGAGCGGTACTGGTCGGTCGGGATGACGAACCCGTAGCTCCCCGTCGTGTAGTCGATGTTCGTGTTCCACCCCGGCACGAGCAGCCAGCGCGAGGCGTTGTTGCCCCCGGTCTGGCGCACCGTGTCGACGAAGACCTGGTTGTACGCGTTGATGTTCGAGTAGCACGGCTGCGTCGGGTTCCCGTACTGCCCGTCGAAGTTCTCGTTCATCGACTCGAAGACCAGACGACCGCCGTAGCCCCCGAGCTCCGAGGCCACCTGCTGCCAGACCTTCTGGTACTTCTCCCGGATCGCGGTCTGCGACGACGCGTCGCAGATGAGCCACGAGCCGCTCACGCTCTTGTAGCCGTCCCCGTGCATGTTGACGACGACGTACAGCCCGCGGTCGTAGGCGAGCTTCACGACCTCCTCGATCCGGTCCAGCCACGCGGCGTCGACGGTGTAGCTCGGCGCCGAGCCGATCTTGCTGAGGTACGAGACCGGGATCCGGACCGTCGAGAAGCCGGACGCCTTGACCCGGTCGAGGAGCGCCCCCGTGACGACCGGGTTGCCCCACGCCGTCTCGCTCGGCACGCCGTTGATGTTGGCCTCGAGCTGGTTGCCGAGGTTCCAGCCCTTGCCCATGCCCGCGACGAGCTGGGCGGCGTTGCCCGTGACCGGGCCCGTGGTCGGCGTCGGGGTCGGGGTGGGCGTGGGCGTCGGTGTGGTCGTCGGCCGCGGCGACTGGGTCGGCGTGGGGGAGGGGGACGTCGTCGGCGTGGTCGTCGGGGTGACCGGGCTGCCGGTGCACGCGACGCCGTTGAGCGTGAAGGCGGTCGGCGCCGGGTTCGACCCGGACCACGTGCCGTTGAAGCCGAACGACGCGGTGCCGTTCGTGCCGACCGACCCGTTCCACCCGGCGTTGCGCACCGACACCGCGGCCCCGGACTGGGTGACCGTGCCGTTCCACAGCTGCGAGACCGTCTGGCCGGCGCCGAAGGAGAAGCGCAGGTCCCACGAGGTGACCGGGTCGCCCAGGTTCGTCACCTGCACGTTCGCGCCGAAGCCGCTCTGCCACTGGTTGGTCACCGCGTAGTCGACGCGGCAGCCGGCGGCGGCGCTCGCCGGCTGGGAGACCACGATCGAGCCGGCGACGACGACCAGGGCCGCCGTGGCCACGGTCAGCGCCTTGCGGAGTGCGCGCACGGGAGGGACCCCTCTCAGGGGACGGGAGCGCCACGGCCCGGGCGACCCTGGCGACGGACTGGCAAGCCCACCAGAGCGACGTCACCCGCGCAGCCGTGCAAAACGATTCACACCGCGACCGGCCCGCTCGGCATGCTGGCGTCCGTGGACATGTACCTGCAGACCGAGCGCGTGACGTTGCGCCGCCTCCGCGCCGACGACGCCGACCTGCTCATCGAGCTCGACAGCGACCCCGCCGTCATGCGCTACCTGTCCGGAGGCGAGCCGACCGCGCCGGACCTGATCCGCGACCGCGACCTTCCGAGCATCCTCGCCGGCTACGACCGGTGGGCCGGCGACTTCGGGCTCTTCGCCGCCGCCACGGCGGGCGGCGAGTTCCTCGGGTGGTTCTGCCTGCGTCCCGAGCGTGACGGGCCGCTGGACGAGGTCGAGCTCGGGTACCGGCTGCGGCAGGTCGCGTGGGGCCAGGGCTACGCCACCGAGGTGTCGTCCGGCCTGCTCGAGAAGGCGTTCACCGACCTCGACGTGCGCGTCGTGTGGGGCGCGACGATGGCGCTGAACCGCTCGTCGCAGCACGTGATGGAGAAGGTCGGGATGACCGTCACCGGGGCCCTGGAGACGCCCGAGGACATGCTCGCCGTCGAGGGCGCCGAGCTCGGTGGCTACAGGTACGAGATCACCAAGGAGCAGTGGGAGCAGCGGCACCGTCCCTGAGGTGCGTCGCCGCCGGCCGTGACGAGGCCGGAGTCGTCGGCACGGCGCCACCCGCCCAGGTATCGCCGGGTGTGCGGATCGGCGACGACCGGGGACGACGTCCCGGCCGGCCGCACGTCCGCGACTCCCGACGTGGCCCAGGTGTGATCGCACAGGCGCCTGACGTGACGGCCTGAGGGCGCTCCCTCGTCGGCGGTGGAGGACACTGGACGCACCATCCGTGCATCGACGAGGAGTCCCCGTGCCGCAGGCAGTCGTCCGTTGGTTCGACCCCGAGCGGGGGTTCGGCTTCCTCGACCTCGGGGACGACGCCGAGGACCTGTTCGTCCACGCGTCGGAGATCGTCGGCGACGACGGGCCGAGGGTGCTCCGCGAGGGGCAGGAGGTCGAGTTCGAGGTCGGCGAGGGGGACCGCGGCCCCGTCGCCCGCCGGGTCCGGGTGGTCGGCGACGTGGCGGCCGACGCCGCGCTCGGCGTGCTCGGCACCGTGAGCTGGTACGAGCCGGCGAAGGGGTACGGGTTCATCGGCCCGGACGGCGGCGGTCCCGAGATCTTCCTCCACAGCTCGGCGATCGTCGGCGGCGGCGTGGTCGTCGAGGGGCAGCGCGTCGCCTTCCTCGTCGTCCCCGGGGAGAAGGGGCCGCAGGCGGACCACCTGCTGCCGCTCGGCGACGCGGCCGGCCGCGCGGTGGCGTCCGACGGTGCCGACGGCACGGTGACCTGGTACGACCCGGACAAGGGCTTCGGGTTCGTCGCCGCGGACTCCGGCGGAGAGGACCTGTTCGTCCACGCCCGCGCACTGACCGGCGGGCTGAACGAGCTCGTCGAGGGTGACCGCGTGACCTACGAGGTGGCGGCCGGCGAGCGAGGTCCGCAGGCCCTCGACGTCCGGCTCGTCGCCGGCCCCCCGCGCCGGAGCAGGCCCGCGGCGCCGCCTGCTCGCGGTCGGTCGGGGCCGCCTGCGGGCGGTGGGGCACCCGCGCGCGGCGGTGAGGGCGTGGTCGCCCGCTACGACGCGGACCGCGGCTTCGGGTTCATCACGCCGGACGCCGGAGGCCCGGACCTGTTCGTGCACGTGTCGGTCGTGCGCAACGCCGAGATCCTCGAGGAGGGCGACCGCGTCCGGTTCAAGGTCCGCCAGAGCGACCGAGGACCGCAGGCGGACGGCGTCGAGCTGCTCTGAGCTCCTGTCGATTCCGGCGAGGCTCGTCCGTCAGAGTGGTGACAGGGCAGGCAGATCAGCCGCACAGGAGGAGCGACATGACGCAGTACGCCATCTACTTCCACCAGCAGTGGGTCGGCGACCACCCGGCCGAGTGGTTCCAGAGCCGCGTCGAGCCCAGCACGGCGGTCGTCCGCGAGATGGAGGCGGCCGGGGTCCTGGTCTTCGCCGGCGGGCTCGAGGAGGACCTGGCCGACGCGTTCACCGCCGACGCGACGAGCGGGACGGTGACGATCACCGACGGTCCCTACACCGAGACGACCGAGTACCTCGGGGGGATCACCATCATCGACGTGCCCGACCTGGAGACCGCCAAGATGTGGGCGGGCCGGGTCGCCGTGGGCTGCGGCTGGCCGCAGGAGGTCCGGGTCGTCAAGTAGGCCCCGGCACCGGGTCGACTCAGGAGCGGTGCCCGCCGCAGCGCGGCTTGACCGGACCCAGCGCCGAGTTCACGGCGGCCGTGTAGGCCCGGTAGCCCTCGACGGTGGGGTGGAACGCGCCAGGGTCGGACGCCCCGAGGATCCACGCCTCGGGCGCGTTCGCCCCGTGCCCGTCGAAGCGTGCGCGCACGTCGACGAACCGGAACCCGGCGCGGCCGGCCGCGGCGGCGATCACGGCGTCGAGGGTGTCCGCGGCGGCATTGAGGGTGGCGAGCTCGGCCGTGGTGGCGGCGAGGTAGGGGCCGTGCTCCGGCGAGAAGAGCCGCGGGTAGCCGGTCACCACGACGCGGGCGTTCGGGGCAGCCGCCGTGACCTGGGCGTAGACGGTGTCGAGGAGCGCCGGCAGCTCGTTCGTGATCCGGCCGTCCACGAGGGCGACCGCGCCCGCGCACTGCGCGTCGGTGCCGCCGAGGCACGCGGAGACGGCCGTCGACCAGCCGACGTCGTTGCCGCCGACGGTCAGCGTCACCACGTCGGTGTCGGCGTCCAGCGCGGCGAGCTGACCGCCGCTGACGAGCGAGGTCGTGGTGGCGCCGGCGCAGGCCACGAAGTCGTCGAGGCGCAGGCGGTGGCGCCCGTCGAGCTGCACCGGGTAGGCGCTCTGCGACCGGCCGCAGGCCTCGTAGGGCGGGACGCCGTACCCGGAGGCGTACGAGTCGCCGAGGGCGTCGAGGACGACGCGGGAGGGAGAGGCCGACGCCGCACCTCCGGCCGACCCGACGAGGACGAGCGCGGCGGCGATCACGGCCAGGACGGCGGACCTCGTCGTCCGCTGAGAGCGCGTCATCCTCGCACCGTAGCCACCCCGGGCGAGCGGTGCCGGGCGAGAGGGGGCGTCGCCCCGCCGTCGGCGTCGCGGGCGCCCAGCGCCGTCGGATCGGCGGCCGGGGACGACGCCGGTCGGCCGCTGGTCGGTGACCCCAACTTTTCTCGACGTCGGCCCGTTCTAGTGGACGTCGACCGAGGGAGATGGGTGTGCCGATGGGCCGGTGGGAGCCGATGCTCGAGCAGCTCGTGCGGGAGCGGTATCCGCGCTTGCTGTCGCGGGCGACGTTCCTGACCGGGTCGCGCGAGGACGCCGAGGACCTGGTCCAGGAGGCGTTGGTGGCGTCGTTCTCGGGGCGGGCGCGCTTCGGGTCGGTGAACGAGGCCGAGGCCTACGTGCGGCGGGCGATCACGACGAGGTCCGTGGACCGGTCGCGGACGGCGGGGCACGAGCGGCGGGCGTGGGTGCGGCTGGCCGGGTTCGCGACGTCGGAGGTGGTACCGGAGCCGCAGGGCCTGTCGGGTGACGTCGTGGCGGCGTTGGGGGTCCTGGCGCCGCGGGTGCGGGCGTGCGTGGCGCTGCGGTTCCTGGACGACCTGTCGATCCGGGACACCGCGGACGCGCTCGGGCTGACGGAGGGGTCGGTCAAGCGCTACACGGCTGACGGCATCGCCGCCCTGAATACGGCGCTCGGCACCACGGCGAGCGATCCGGAGTTCGTGAGCGTGAAGGAGGTGGGTCGTGGAGCGTGACCTGCACGACGTGCTGCGTGCCGCGGCGGACACGGACGCGGCGGCGCTCGCCCAGGTGGGGACCGAGGGACCGTGGGGGCGGGCACTGTCCGGTGTGCGGCGCCGGCGCAGGGTCCGGCACGCCCGGCAGACGGTGCTCGGTGTCGCGGCGGTCGCGGTCGGGGTCGCGGTCGTCCTGGTGGGCAACCTGGTGCGACCGCAGGTGGAGCCGGCGGTGACGCCCAGCCCGCACGTCACGACCAGCCCGCGCATCACGACCAGCCCGCAGCCGTCGACCACCCCGACACCTGTGCCGACGACGCCGCCCGTGGCGCTGATCGAGGAGCCCGGGCTGCCGCCCTACCGGCCGCTGACTGCCGACGTGCTCGCGACCGCGGGTGCCGGATGGGTCGTCAGCCAGCTCGACCTTCGAGAGCCGGGCGCGGCCCTCGGGGACGCCCCGGTGCGGGACACCGCGGTCTTCGTGTCCTCGCCGGCCGGCGAGGTGTACCGCGCGGCCGACCCGGACCCGTCGGGCCTCGGTCCCGAGACCGGGTTCTCCCTGGAACGCTGGCCCGCGGGGGCCTCCTTCGTCGTGGTGAGCGGCTCGGGCGAGCAGCACCACCGGGCCCGCCTCGACCTGCTCACCGGGGCGGTGACCGACGACAGCCGCGGCCTCCCGGATCGAGTGGGCTTCGTCGACGTGACGCCCGACGGCACCGAGGTCTGGGAGCGATGGCCCTCAGCGTGGCCGCTCGGCGGCGCGTGGGTGCTACCGGCGTCCGGAGACGCTCGACAGATCGGGTCCGGTGGCGACGACGACGACACGGACGTCCTCGTGGTCGACCCCACGGGACGGTACGCGGCCGTCAGCACCGGGCAGGGCCCCGCGGTGCTCGACCTGACGTCGGACGCACCCGGCGCGCCGATGGCGGTGGACCGGCCGGCGGACGAGAGCTGCCAGTCCGGGCTCTGGTTCAGCCCGACCCGCCTGCTGCTCAACTGCTACGCGCTACGTGAGGGCGCGACGCTGTCGGTCGTCGTGACGGCGGTCGTCGTCGACGTCTCGAGCGGGTACCCGGTGGTGACGTCCACGCGCGAGTACCCGCCCGGTGAGCCGTACCCGGCGTGGGCGGTCCGGGTGGCGGACGGGGTCTTCGCCGCGTCGATCGGTGAGGGCCGGGGGTGGCCCGGGACGCGGTGCCCGGGCGTCGCGTGGTTCGACGGCGAGGGGCGGGCGACGGCGCCGCTCTCGACCGCCGACGACGGATCCACCTTTGTCGTCGCGGGAGTGGAGGGATTCCTCTACACCGTGGAGTCGGGGTGCGGGACAGGGGGGCCCACGTGGTCCGTCACCCGGCACGACCCGCGCACGGGCGAGTCCACGGTCGTCCTCACCAGACCCGTGACGGACCTCGACGGTCCGGGCATCGGAGAGGTGGTGGTCGCCAGGTGAACGACGTGCCCATGGGCGTCTTCCGCGGCGCCCCGAGGTGGCTAGGTTGGTTCCGGGAGGACCACTCCCGGCACGGAGATGGAGCAGCGATGCAACGACGTATCGGACTTGTCGCCCTGTCGGTCCTGGGCATGCTCGCGCTGGGGGCCCCACCGGCCGCCGCCGCGGACGACGCGGGCGCGCCCGCGCTCGACATCACGCACTGGCTGCCGTACGGCGGCGTGAACCTGTGGGAGGTCCCGCTCGCGGCCGACGACCCCGCGTTCGGCCGACCGCAGCTGGTGACGTCGCTGGTCGCGGGCGGGTGGGACTTCGGCTCGTCGCGCACCGAGGCCGGCGACTTCGGCGACGTCTCCGGCACGGACGACGGCAGCCCGGACTGGCTCCTGCCGCACCGTCAGCCCGACGGCGGGCTGCTCCTGTGGGTCGTCGGCGGCGGCCCCGACCCCACGCCGCACGTGTGGGGTGAGCTGCGCACCGGCGGGTGGTCGTGGGACGCGTCGCGCCAGCTCGTCGGCGACGTCGACGGCGACGGCCTGGACGACGTCGTCAGCGTGCACAGCAACCCGGTCGCACCCGGCGACGTCCGCACCAACGTGTGGGTGCACCACAACACGGGGACCGGCTTCGCCGCGCCCGAGCTCTGGGCCCAGCTGCAGGACACGGCGCGCCCGTGGCTCCTGCCGTTCTTCCAGGTCCGGTACGCGCTCGGCGACACCGACGGCGACGGCCGGGCGGACCTCGTCAGCACCGTCCCCGACTCCACCGGGTCGTCGTCCTCGTGGGACGACGGCGTGCGCCACACGATCCACGTCAGCACGGGCTCGGCGTTCCGCACGGCCGCGTCGTCGACCGTGGCTCCGGCCGGGCAGCGGTGGTCGTTCACCGCCGGTCGCGAGCTCCTCGCCGACGTCGACGGCGACGGGCGCGACGACCTCGTGAGCGTGCAGGTGCAGCAGGGCGGCGGGATCGCCCTGTGGTCGCGCGCGTCCGCCGGAGAGGTGTTCGCGGACCAGCCGACCCTCCTGACCGGGCTCTACGCGGGCGGCTGGGACTTCTACCTGTCGCGCCAGTACGCCGCCGACGTCGACGGCGACGGGCGCGACGACGTCGTCACCATGCACGCCCAGCCCGACGGCGGGTCGCTCCTGTGGTGGCACCGCACGAACGACGCCGGCACTGCCTCGGAGGCGCCCGTCGTGATCGGCACGCTCAGCGGCGGCGGGTGGAGCTACTGGTCGAGCCGCGCGAGCGTCGGTCACGCGCACGCCGTCTGAGCCCACCGACCGGTAGGCGGCGCGCCGTCGGTGCCCCACCGGGGCGGCGTTCCGGCGCGGTCCGATACTGGGCGGCATGCTGACGATGCCGACGGTCGCGCCCGCGTGCGGCGGCGTCCGGCTCCGCGCGTTCGAGCTGCGCGACACCGCGATGGTCCGCGACCTGGCCACCGACCCCTACGTCCCCCTGGTCGGCACGCTCGTCGCCCACGCGACGGAGCAGCAGGCCGTCGAGTGGATCGAGCGCCAGCACGACCGGCTGCGCACGGGCACCGGGTACTCCTTCTGCGTCGCCGCCGCCGCCGACGACCGCGCCGTCGGGCAGGTCGGGCTGTGGGTGAAGGACGTCGCGGACGGCCGGGCCACCGCGGGATACGGCGTCGCGCCGCGCGCGCGGGGGAGGGGCGTCGCGGCCGATGCGCTGAGGGCCGTGACGGCGTTCGCCTGGAGCCTGCCCGCGCTGCACCGCGTCGAGCTGTACATCGAGCCCTGGAACGTCGCGTCGGTCCGCACCGCCGAGAACGCCGGCTACGAGCGCGAGGGTCGGCTGCGCAGCCACCAGGTCATCGGCGGGCGGCGGGTCGACATGGAGGTCTACTCCGCGCTCCGACCGCGCTCACCGGGCACGTCGTTCGCCGAGTGCAGGCGGCCGCATGCCGCCGGTGTCGTCGAGGACGCGGCGGGCGCGCGAGCTGTGCACGGCCCTCCGGGGGGCCCCGGACGTGGGCCTGGTTGTCCGAATCCTCGGAAAGGGTCTACGGCCCCGCGCGCGGAATGGACGTTCACCGGGCTGACGATGGCGCCGTGCTCAGGGGCGCGGTGCGGCTGCCAGGGTTGCGAGTTCATCGACCTGAGCGATGAAAGAGTCGCGATACGGCTCGTCGACCGGGATTGCCCGCACCATCTTCAGCAACCGACCCACGAGGGACAGCAGCTCGACGCGTTGATCGTCTGCCAGCTCTTCGACACCGAAGAATCCGACGTTGAACTCGATGAGCTCCAGCAGGTGGTCGGCGAGAACCTTGTCTGTTGTGTGGTTCGCCAGGGCGTCGAGCACCCAGAAGAACGTCGACGACGACGAGTGCCACTCCCGTCCGTCCGCGAGAAAGAAACTGCCGGCCACGATCACTCACCTACCAGGAAGACGCGATCACCGAGCGTCTCGATGAACTCAGCTCCGGCGGTCATGAGTGTCCACAGTGCGCAGGTGGTCGACCTCGCCGACGGTGACGACGGCGCGGTTGTGGAAGTACCCGTCCTCACGGAGCGTCGTGATGCTTCCCGACGGCACCGGGAACGCGACGTGGCCGGCAGCCTCGACCGGCATGCCGATCCAGGCCGCGACGAGCAGGCCGGCGGTGAACCCGTGGGTCACGACGACCAGCTCGTCGACGTCGTGCAGGAGAAGGTCGGTCATCGATGCGTAGGCGCGAACGGCGACGTCGAGCCGGGTCTCCGCGCCGGCCACACCCTCGTGGTGGCGGAGACGGTCTCCGACGGCGGGCGGCGGCACGAAGCGGGCGTCGAGCCACGCCTGCGGGCGCCCACCCGCCTCCCCGTAGGACTTCTCGCGCAGCCGGGGGTCGAGCACCGGTTCGACGCCCAGGGCCTCACCGATCGTCGCGGCGGTCTGACGCGTGCGCCGCAGGTCGGACGTGGCGACGGTGACCCGCCCCACCGTGCTGATGCGTGCGCGCAGCGCAGCGGCGATCGCCACAGCCTCACGTTCCCCGCGCAGGGTCAGGGTCGAGTCGAACTGGCCACCGACCACACCGTCGACATGGTGGGTGGCCTCCGGGTGCGTCACGACGTGGACAGTGCGCTCACGCGCCGGCACCCGGCCGGGTACCGGCGGCAGCGGGTAGGCGTCCACGACGACACACTCCCACGACCGCCGACGTCGACCTGCCGCGCGGGACCGCTTTGCTAGTGACAGCTGCGGCCGCCCGCGTCACCGCGTGGCGAGCGACCGCACCACCACGAGCGCCTCGGCGAAGCAGGCGTCGCGGTCGAGCGCCCCTGACCCGAGACCGTCGACCGCTCCTGCTGCCGCCGTGCCAGGGTGCGGGTCCGCGGCCGCGAGGACGGCGTCGATCGCCGCGGCCTCGGGTGCGAGTGGCGTCCGTGCCGCGGCCGCCGGCCCCAGCGAGATCGTCGCGACGGCCGCGGCCACCGGTCCGGACGCGCCGGCGCCGTCCTCGTCGTCGGGCTCTGCCGGGAACAGGGCGTCCCACGCCTCGCCGAAGCCCGTCCAGGGTGCGGCCGGCGTCGCACCGCGTGCGATGTCGGCGAGTGCCGTGGCGAGCCCGGGCCGGTCGAGGATCCCGGCCCGTTCGCAGGCCCGGGTCGCCGCCCAGGTCGCGACGGCACGCTGCTGCTCGGGGTCGAGCCCGGCGATCGCGTCGACGAGGTCGCGGTCCTGCCCCGCGAGCTGGCGGGCGCGCCACCCCCAGGCCCGGAGGTCGTCGCTCGGTGGCCGACCACCCCAGGCGTCGGTCTCCTCGCGCTCGAGCCGCGCGCGACGCGCAGCCTCGTCGCGGGCCCGGTCCGACGCCTCCTGAGCGATCCGCGCACGCGCGCGTTCCTCCGGTGTCGGCGGCGGGGGCGTCCGCTCGGCGACGCCGTGCCAGTACCGGGCCGCCTCGCTGCCCCACCGCACCACCGTGTCGGCGGCGGGCGGAGCGGGCCAGAGCTGCAGGAGGTACCGGTCGAGCGGCTGCTCCCCCTCCCCGGGTCCCCCGCGATGGGACTCGTCCATCCCGTGCGCACTCCAGCGGGCGCGCAGGGACCTGTCGGTGGGCAGGTCGAGCGGCTCCGCGTGGCCGAACGAGGTGAGCGCGTACGGCTCGCCCTCGACGGGGGTCAGCGAGGCCTCGACGACGTCCTCCCAGTCGGGTTCGGGCGGCGGGGCGTCGTCGTGGAGCTCGATGCGGACCGGGACGGACCCGGTGTGCAGCCCGACGACGAACGACAGCGCTCCGGGGAACGTCGCCCCGCACAGCCCGTTCCGCTGGCCGCCCCGTGCTTGGAGCAGCTCGGCAGTGAGGCCGGCGCCGAACGGCTCGATCGCCATGTACCCATAGTGGACGCCGACCGACTGGTCCAGCAGCACTCGCACCGTCACGACCTCGGCGTGCTCAGAGCTCGCGCAGCATGGTGTCGGAGCCTCCGTTGCGGCCGACCACCACGAAGCCGTGCCGGGAGTAGAGGGCGCGAGCGGCGGCATTCCCGTCTTCGACGCTCAGACTCACGGCCCGCCACCCGAGGCCGTTGGCCTGCTCGAGGCAGCCGGCCAGCAGCGCGGTCCCCACGCCCCGGCCGTGATGGGGTCGGGCGACGGCCATGCCGAGCTCCGGGACGTCGTCCGCGACGTAGCCGTAGCCCGGCGTGGCGGCGGGCAGGGCGCGCGCCCAGACGGCTCCGAGCGGGCAGCCGGCGTCGTCAGTCGCGACGAGCCCGAAGTCGTCCGGGCGCTTCCACCCTCCGAGGTAGCGGTGGGTGTGGGCGTCTGCGACGACCTCGGCGCGGGTGAACCGCTGCGTCCCGTCCCAGTTGAACGCCTCGAGGAGCAGGTCGTGGAGCAGGTCGATGTCGTCGCCGGTCGCATCGCGGAGCATCACGCCCGCGATCCTGGCACGGCACGTGACACCATCGCCGCATGGCGCCGATCCGCGTGCCCGACACCCTCGAGACCGATCGCCTCGTGCTGCGGCCCCGCAGGGTGGAGGAGGCCGCGACGTACCGCCGGCTCTGGACCGAGCGGGATCCACGGGTGCCGGAGCACCGGCGGATCGACGCGCACGGCCGGCCGACCGTGGCGGACATCGCCGCAGGCGTCGACGGTGAGCCGGGGCTTCTTGCCGTGCACCGCAGGGCCACGGCCGAGCTGATCGGGTACTGCGGCCTGACCCTGCACGGCAGCGAGCGGTCCGACGAGCCCGAGCTGGCCTTCGAGCTGTTGCGGGCGGCGCATGGCCGCGGCTACGCCACCGAGGCGGGCCGGGCGGTGGTCGAGTGGGCGCGCGAGTCGGGCTGCCCCCGGCTGTGGGCGACCGTGTGGGACTGGAACGTGGCGTCGCGCCGGGTCCTGGAGAAGCTCGAGTTCGACGAGACGGGCACGGTTCTGGCGGAGTCCACCCATGGCCGCAGCATGCTGACCGTCCGGCACCTCTGAGCCGGCCCGCGGTGTCCCCGTGGCCGACGTGTCGCGATCGGGGACGCCATCGGACCGGGCACCCCACCCGCAGCCGCTGATCGGACCAGTTCTGTCAAGCCGAAGCGGCCTGACGTGGGACTGGACAGGATGGTGAGACGCGCGTCGTCTCACGAACTTGTCCAAGTCCTCGAGCGGCTCGTGTTGGGCTGCGAGCAGCCGGGGCGGGCGGGCGGTCCGAGCGCCTGGATCAGGAGCGCCCCTGTGGGTGCGGTGAGCACCGAGAGATCCCCGTTGTACGGGACGACGATGACGACCCACGGACCACGGTGCTGAGCCCGGTCCGCGGCTCGAGCAGGACTCTCAATCCCGACGGGCCATAGCCTCGTGGATCAGGGCGACGCACCGAGTCACGACGGCGTCGATCTCCAACCTGCCCGGGGCGCATCCCTCCCACAAGGCGTCTGGCTCGACCGACTCGTCAACCGCATCGTCGGGACGACGGGGCCACGCCAGCGTGCGCGGGTAGGCGCCCGTCATTGCGAGCGACCACCCCGTGCCTGCGGCGCGCTCGTCGACCGCGGTGACGATCTGCTGTTCAATCTGCCTCGCCGACTCGGGTGCCTCTGGGTCGCACCTGGTGAGCGCGAACGCGACAGCCTCGGTGTGCTGGTCCTCGTCGCCGTCCCACTCCAGTGCCAGCGCTTCCAACGCCGGCATCAGCATGGGGTCGGCGAGTTCTGCCGCCGCCTCGAGCACCAACAGCGTGATGGGCCCGTCGGGCTCCTCGAGTAGAGCCCGGACCCGGACCAGCGCCTCCGGGGCCCCTCGGCGGGCCAGCCCGACCAGCGCCTCTGCTGCCGCGTCCGCGTCCTCGTCGTCCAGCCGCGCGAGCAGAGCGGCGCGGATTTCGGACGAGTCCTGCGACGACTGGGTACCCAGACCGAACGTCGCCCAGTCGCGCACCCGCGGGTCGGTGTCCGTCGAGAGCATGATCAGCGCGTCGATGGCCCGATCAGGCAACGGGTCGGCGTATGGCATGCCCGGAACGTGGCTCGCCACTGCCCGGCGCACGCCGGGAGCCGGGTCTCCCGCGAACGACAGCAGGTCGTCGAGCCACGCGGCGTCCTGCGCGTCGCCCAGGGCGGCTACCAGGTCCTCGCGGACGTCATCGTCCCGCTCCGCGCGGGCCGCACGCAGCACCTCGGGAAGCACCCGTGCACCGAAGGGCCGTCCCTCCGGGAACCCGAACTGTCCGAGGACCCATGCAGCCGCTTGCCGATGCCACGGATCATCGTGCGACAACGCGCTCAAGGCGAGTTCGAGGACCGACTCCTCCGCCTCGACCTGGAACTGCGCAACCAGCGAGGCCGCCTCGTCCTCTACCTCCGCGTCCCCGAGCCCCTGACGAAGCGCGAGCAACCGCACCCACCGTGCGTCGACCTCAGCCACGACGCCGACGGTAGCGCTCGAGCCCACGGCTTCGGGCGTCGTCCCTGGCCAACTCGATGAGACTCGGACCCGCCGTGGCCAACTGCGTGAGATCTGGCCAACTCGGATGAGATCCCACAGCGTTAACCGGCGGGGAAGCGCGCCGTGACCGTCGCCCCTCACGCGTCTTCCCGAGCGATTCGGCGTCTTCCCGAGCCCTTGGATGCGTCTTCCCGCGGGATCCGGGGAGGCGGGCACGCAGACCACCGCAGGAGACCCGGTCGATCCTGGGAATGCTCAGAACGCTCACAAGGTTGAGCCAATCAGACTCAAGTTTGGCGGGTCGAGGTTGCGCGGCCGTCACGGCCGACGCAGACTTGAGCCCGGCGGACTCAAGAGCGGCCCGCTCCACCCCGGAGCAGGGCCCCGCAGACCCGAAGCAGCACAGGAAGAAGGCACGCACATGGCACGAGCAGTCGGCATCGACCTCGGCACCACGAACTCGGTGGTCTCGGTCCTCGAGGGCGGCGAGCCCACGGTCATCGCCAACGCCGAGGGGTCGCGCACGACGCCGTCGGTGGTCGCGTTCTCCAAGACGGGCGAGGTGCTCGTCGGCGAGATCGCCAAGCGCCAGGCCGTCACCAACGTCGACCGCACCATCACGTCCGTCAAGCGCCACATGGGCACGGACTGGACGGTCGAGATCGACGACAAGAAGTACACGCCGCAGGAGATCTCCGCGCGCGTGCTGGGCAAGCTCAAGCGTGACGCCGAGGCGTACCTGGGCGAGCCCGTCACCGACGCCGTCATCACGGTCCCGGCGTACTTCAACGACGCCGAGCGCCAGGCGACGAAGGACGCGGGCGCGATCGCCGGCCTCAACGTCCTGCGCATCATCAACGAGCCCACCGCGGCGGCCCTGGCCTACGGCCTGGAGAAGGGCAAGGAGGACGAGCTCATCCTCGTCTTCGACCTCGGTGGCGGCACGTTCGACGTGTCCCTCCTCGAGGTGGGCAAGGACGACGACGGCTTCTCGACGATCGAGGTCCGCGCGACGTCCGGCGACAACCGCCTCGGCGGCGACGACTGGGACAACCGCATCGTCGAGCACCTCGTCTCCGAGGTGAAGAACACGACGGGCGTCGACCTGTCGAAGGACAAGATCGCCCTGCAGCGTCTGCGCGAGGCGGCCGAGCAGGCCAAGAAGGAGCTGTCGTCCGCGACGGCCACCAACATCTCGCTGCAGTACCTCAGCATGAGCGAGAACGGCCCGGTCCACCTGGACACGAAGCTCACGCGCGCGCAGTTCCAGCAGATGACGCAGGACCTCATCGACCGCACGAAGGCGCCGTTCCACTCGGTGATCCGCGACGCCGGCATCAAGCTGTCGGAGATCGACCACGTCGTGCTCGTCGGCGGCTCGACCCGCATGCCCGCGGTGACCGAGGTCGTCAAGGAGCTCACCGGCGGCCAGGAGCCCAACAAGGGTGTCAACCCGGACGAGGTCGTCGCCGTCGGCGCCGCGCTGCAGGCCGGTGTCATGAAGGGCGACCGCAAGGACGTCCTGCTCATCGACGTCACGCCGCTGTCGCTCGGCATCGAGACCAAGGGCGGCGTCATGACGAAGCTCATCGAGCGCAACACGGCGATCCCCACCAAGCGCTCGGAGATCTTCTCCACGGCCGAGGACAACCAGCCGTCCGTCCTCATCCAGGTGTTCCAGGGCGAGCGCGAGTTCGCGCGGGACAACAAGCCGCTCGGCACGTTCGAGCTCACCGGCATCGCGCCCGCCCCGCGTGGCGTGCCGCAGATCGAGGTCACGTTCGACATCGACGCGAACGGCATCGTGCACGTGTCCGCGAAGGACCGCGGCACGAGCAAGGAGCAGTCGATGACGATCACCGGCGGCTCGGCCCTCCCCAAGGAGGACATCGACCGCATGGTGAAGGAGGCCGAGGAGCACGCGGCCGAGGACAAGAAGCGCCGTGAGGACGCCGAGGCCCGCAACTCCGCCGAGCAGCTCGTCTACTCGACCGAGAAGCTCCTCGTCGACAACGCGGACAAGCTGCCCGAGGACGTCAAGACCGACGTGCAGGCCGCGGTCGGCGAGCTCAAGGTCGCCCTGGAGGGCACCGACGTCGACGCCGTGAAGGCGAAGACGCAGAACCTCGCCACGGTGAGCCAGAAGATCGGCGAGGCGATCTACTCGCAGCAGCAGTCGGCCCCGGCCGACGCGCCTGCCGCGGAGGAGCCCGCTGCGACGACGCCCGACGAGGACGTCGTCGACGCCGAGATCGTCGACGACGAGGACGACAAGAAGTGACGGACGAGAACGACCGCCCGGTGGGGTCGGGTCAGCCCGACCCCGCCGAGGGGGCACCCCGGTTCACCGACAAGCGCCGCATCGACCCGGAGACGGGGCAGGTGCGCCAGCCGTCGCCCGAGGAGCAGGTCCTCGCGGACGCAGAATCAATCGTCCAGGGCGCTGGGTCTGAAGGTCGGGAGGAGGTCGTCCTCGAGGGGCTCATCGAGGCGCAGAAGCTCGCGGCCGAGCGGCTCGAGGAGCTCCAGCGGGCCCAGGCCGCGCACTACAACCTCGAGCAGCAGTACTCCGCGTACGTGAAGCGGTCGAAGGCCGACGCCCTCGCCGCCCACGACCGGGGCATCGCGTCGCTCGCGGAGGGCCTCATCCCGGTGCTCGACGACATCGAGCTGGCCCGCCAGCACGGTGACCTGACCGGCCCGTTCGCGTCGATCGCCGAGAAGCTCACGGCGACGCTGCAGCGGTTCGGCGTCGAGCAGTACGGGCAGGCCGGCGAGGCGTTCGACCCCGCGGTGCACGAGGCGCTCATGCACGCGCACTCCGCGGAGGTCACCGAGCCGACCGTCCAGATGGTCCTCCAGCACGGCTACCGCACGGCCGACCGCGTCCTGCGCGCGGCCCGGGTGGCGGTCGTCGACCCCGAGGCCTGATCATCACCACCACGACCCGCACGTCCAGGAGGGAGGCGCCGTGACCGGGCAGGACTGGCTCGAGAAGGACTTCTACGCGGTTCTCGGCGTCCCCAAGGACGCCGACGGGCCGACCATCAAGAAGGCGTACCGCAAGCTGGCGCGGAGCATGCACCCGGACCACAACCCGGGTGACGCCGTCGCCGAGGCGAAGTTCAAGGAGATCGGCGAGGCCTACGCGGTCCTGTCCGACACCGAGCAGCGTCAGCAGTACGACCAGCTCCGGGCCATGGCCGGCGGCGCCCGCTTCACCGCGGGTGGCCGCGGCGGCGGCAACGCCGGGTTCGAGGACCTGTTCGGCGGCATGTTCGGCGGGTCCAACGGCCCCGGCGGGCGGGTCCGCTACTCGACGTCCGGCGCTCCCGGCGGGGCGGGCGGGTTCGAGGACATCCTCGGCGGCCTGTTCAACCAGGGCGGCGGCGGGTTCCGCGGCCCGCAGCAGGGTGCCGAGCTCGTCGCCGAGGTGACCCTGCCGTTCCGGCAGGCCGCCGAGGGGGCGACCGTCGGGCTCACCGTCGAGGGCCGCTCGTTCACCGCGCGCATCCCGGCCGGGGTGCGTGACGGCCAGAAGATCCGGCTGCCCCGCAAGGGCCGGCCCGGGGAGAACGGCGGCCCGCCCGGCGACCTCGTCGTCACCGTGCACGTCGCACCGCACCCCGTGTTCTCCCTGGAGGGCTCGAACGTGCGCGTCACCGTCCCGGTGGCGTTCGACGAGGCCGCGCTCGGCGCGACCGTCGAGGTCCCGACGCTCGACGGCGGCACCGTGAAGGTCAAGGTCCCCGAGGGCACGCCGTCGGGGCGCACGCTGCGCGTCAAGGGCAAGGGCATCACCACGCCGAAGGGCGTGGGGGACCTGCTCGTCACCGTGCAGGTCGTCGTTCCGCAGCGGCTGTCCGCCGCGGCACGCGAGGCGGTGCAGGCGTTCGGCATCGCGACGTCCGGCGAGGACGTCCGTGCCGACCTGCTGGACGCCGCGAGGAAGTGACCGGCACGCCGCCGGGTGGGGGAGACCCGCCCGGCGGCGCCGGTGCAGGACGACGGGTGCCGACCGCGGCATGGCGGCGACGGGCCGCGTCGGGCGACGGCGCGAGAGGTGGTGAGGTGACGTGGCGACGGACGACGCGAAGGTCTACGTGATCTCGGTGGCCGCCGACCTCGCGGGCATGCACCCGCAGACCCTGCGCCAGTACGACCGCCTCGGGCTGGTCTCGCCCGGGCGCACCAGCGGGCGCGGCCGCCGCTACTCGCTGCGCGACATCGCGACGCTCCGCGAGGTGCAGCGGCTGTCCCAGGACGAGGGCGTCAACCTCGCGGGCATCAAGCGGATCCTCGAGCTCGAGGCGGAGCTCGACACCCTGCGCCGCCAGGTCGAGTACCTGCGCGCGTTCGTCGACCCGGGTCGCCGCGTCTTCACGGCCGACCCCCGCGGCGACGTCGTCGCCGTCCAGCGGCCCGGCCGCGAGGCCCGTCGTCGCCGCCCGTCCGAGCCGGCGGAGGCGGGCGCGATCGTCCTCTGGCGTCCGCGCGGCTGAGCAGCGCGGCCCCCCGACGTCGTGACCGACCTGCCGAGGTCGTGAGCCCGAGGTCACGACCTCGGCGCGACGTCACGAGCTCGGCGCACGGCTCACACGGGCGGCGGCTGCCGGACGTGCGGGGGCGAGGGATAGGGTGCGCCTGCCTGCACCGCCCGGGTGCCGCATGCTGCCGAGGAGACACCCGTGCGACGTCGCACCACCTCCGTGCTCGTGATCGCGCTCGTGGGAACGGGGGCGACACTCGCCTCCGGCCCGGCCGCGGCGGCCGACTGCGTGGCACGCGTCTACGGCCTGGTGCAGACCGTCGACGCCGACGAGGCGGCACTCGGCGGGATGACCGTCGAGCTGGTCGGCACCGGTGCCGCCGCCCACCTCGGAGTCGTGGGGTCGGCGACGACCCGCGCCGACGGCTGGTACCTCGTGGAGACCGCGTGCCTCGACGTCGACGTCGTCGTCCGCGCCTCGGACCCGAGCGGTTTCCACGGCCCGCGGTACGCGCCCTACGCCACGGACGCCGGGTCCGCCCAGGTCGCCCGGCTCGACGGCGGCCCGTCCACCATGGCCAACGTCTACCTGAGGGAACCGGGGCGGTTCGTCGCGGTCGAGCCCACCCGGGTCATCGACACGCGAGCCGACGAGGGCGGACCGGTCGGACCCGGTGAGAACGCCGCCTTCCTGTTCGACGAGCTGCCCGTGGACACGACCGCGGTCGTGCTGAACCTGACGGCGACCGAGGGCACCGCGCCGACGAGCTTCGTCTCCGCGCAGCCGACCCGGGACGCGGGCGTCCCGACGACCAGCGTCATCAACGCGACCGCGGGCCGCGACGTCGCGAACCTCGTGACGATCCCGGTGTCGAGGTGGACCGAGTCGGGCGGACCGGAGGTCGTGCTGTACAACGACGCCGGCTGGACCCACCTCGTCGCCGACATCCAGGGCTACTACGTGCCCGACCCGAGCGGCGCCGGGTTCGTTCCCGTCACCCCGGACCGGGTGCTCGACACGCGTGAGTCGACACCGGTGGGTCCGCACGGCACCCGGTCGCTCGACCTGGCGGGACCGGGTGCCCCGGCACCCGCCGACGCGGTGGCCGCGGCCATCACCGTGACGTCGACGGAGGCGACCGCCGCGACGTCGTACGTGTCGGTGTACCCGTCCGACGCCGTCGACGGCCCCGCGACGAGCGCCCTCAACGCCTACCGGGGCGACGACGTGCCCAACCTCGCGATCGTCCCTCTCGGCCCCGACGGCGCCGTGACCCTGTACAACGACCAGGGGTCGACGCACCTCGTGGTCGACGTCGTCGGGTGGTTCGTCGAGTCGGGCGGCGCCGACTACTACGCGATCGACCCGCGCCGGTCCTCCGGGTCGGGAGCGCTGCCCGGTGGGGTGTCGGCGCACTTCGACGCGGCCGGCCTCGGCGGCGACGTCCGGGACGACGCGGTCGCGATGGCCGTCAACCTCACGACCGCGGGCGCGCAGGTGCCGTCGTACCTGACGGTGCACCCGACCGGTGCGTCCCGACCGCTCGCGAGCAACGCGAACGCACGGCCGGGGGCCGACGTGGCGACGGGGGTCCTCACTGGGCTCGACCAGGGCTTCTCCGTCTACAACGACCGTGGCACCCTGCTCGCGCTGGTCGACGCGTACGGGTGGTTCGCGGTCAACGACTGACGGCGCCCGGCATCCTGGCCGACCGGTGTCGGTGGGGTAGGCGGAGTGCGCCGCGACGCGACCGTGAGGGCCCTGGCCTGTCGTGGCGCGCTGCTAGCGTGTGCGCCGACCTGGCCGAGCGTCCGGGTTCGCGAAGGGGGGCGTCGTGCGACTGAGGGGCAGGGCCGTCGTGACGGCCGCGGTGGTGGCGGCGACGTGCGCCGGGCTCGTGCCGGCGGCGGCGTCGGCAGCGGAGTGCGTCACGACGGTGCGCGGGACGGTGCGCGACTCCGTCACCGGTGCCCCGGTCCCGGGGATGACCGTCATGGTGATGGCCGCCGACGGTTCGTCGGGCGAGCCGATCTTCAACCTCAACTACGTCTACTCGGACTCGCTCGGCGGGTACGCGATCGAGGAGGGGTGCACGGGCGTCGAGAGCGTCGTCCTGGTGGACGCCGCGTTCGACGCGCCGTACGCCGGGCAGTCCTACGGGCTGCACGCGACGGACATGTCGCGCGCGACGACCTTCCCGCTCGGCGGCGGCCGCGTCGAGCAGGACGTGCTCGTCACGCCGGGCGGTCGGTTCGTCCCCGTCCAGCCCCGTCGTGCGCTCGACACCCGCACCGACCCGGGCGGCCCGCTGGGGCCGGGGCAGAGCCGGAGGTTCGCGCTCGACGGCGTGCCCGCCGACGCGACCGCGGTCGTGCTCAACCTCACCGCGACGGAGGGGAGCGCGCAGACGTCCTTCGTGTCCGCGGTGGTCGACGACGAGTCCGGTGCCCCCGGCACGCCGACGACGAGCGTGCTGAACACCGAGCGCGGCCGGGACGTCGCGAACCTCGTGACGGTCGGCATCGCACCGTCCCAGGTCACCGGCCTCGCCCGGCCCGAGGTGACGCTCTACAACAACGCGGGCACGACGCACCTCGTCGCGGACCTCGCGGGCTACTACACGCCGACCTCCGACGCGGGCTACGTGAAGATCGACGCGGTCCGGGCGTTCGACTCGCGCACCACGACGGCGCTGGGCGAGCGTGAGAGGCGTCGGGTGCCGCTGGGCGCGCTGGCGCCGGCGGGCGCGGTCGCGGCGATGGTGACGGTGACGACGACCGAGGGGACCGCGGCCACGTCGTACGTGTCGGCGTTCCCCGCCGGCGCGCAGGACGGCCCGTCGACGAGCGTCGTGAACGCGTACCGGGGCGACGACATCGCGAACCTCGCGATCGTGCCGCTCGGCGACGGCCAGGACGTCGAGCTCTACAACGACCGCGGCGACACGGACGTGATCGTCGACGTCACCGGGTGGTTCGTGCGGGGCCAGGGGTCGATGTACTTCCCGCTGGACACCCAGCGGGTGGCGGACCGGATCGCGCCGACGATCTTCCGGTCCACGAGCTTCATCCTCGACCCGGACGAGTTCGGTCTCTCCTCGTCGGCCGAGGCGGTCATGCTCAACGTGACGACCTACGGGGCGACGCGGCCGACCTACCTCAAGGTGTGGGGATACGACGAGCCCGAGCCCGCGACGAGCGCGACCAACGCCCGCCCGGGGGCCGACGTCGCCGCCGCCGCGGTGGCCGGCAGCTGGATCGTGGACATCCACAACTCGGGTGACGCGTACGGCGTCATCGACGTCACCGGGTTCTTCGCGAACCGCTGAGCGCCCGCTCCCCGACCGACCGACCGACCGACCCACGACAGGCGCCGCCAGGCCGCCGGAGGAGGAACCGTGCGACGTCGCACCGTCTCGATGCTCGTCGTCCCCGCGCTCGCCCTCGCGACCGCCGTCGCCGTCGCCGCGCCGGCTTCCGCCGTCGAGTGCACGACGCGCGAGGTGCACGGGTGGGTCTACGACGGCGACACCACTGGCGGCGGGCTGGCCGGCATGACCGTCGAGCTCGTGGGCGGCTGGGAATGGGCAGGGCTCGGCGTCGTCGCGACGGGTGTCTCGGGACCGGACGGCCATTTCTCTCTCGTCGCGCCCTGCTCCGACGCGAGCGCCACGGTGCGCGTGAGCGACCCGAGCGGCTTCTACGGGACGCGGTACGGATACGCCGACACCGACCCCGACGACGCGCCAGGCGTGTGGCTCGGCAACGCCGTCGACCTGGGGGTGTGGAGCGTCCGCATGACGAAGCCCGGCCGGTTCGTGCCGGTCGAGCCGACCCGTGTGATCGACACCCGCGAGGACGCCGAGGGACCGGTCGGGCCCGGCGAGAACGCCGTGTTCCTGCTCGACGAGCTGCCCGACAACACGTCCGCGGTCGTCCTCAACCTCACGACGACGCAGGGCAGCGCCCCGACGAGCTTCGTGTCCTGGCAGCCGTACCGGTTCGCGGGCGAGCCGTCGACGAGCGTCATCAACTCGACCGCTGGGCGTGACGTCGCGAACCTCGTGACGGTCCCGGTGTCGCGCTTCACCGAGTCCGGCAAGTACGAGCTCGTCCTCTACAACGACGCCGGGTGGACGCACCTCGTCGCGGACATCCAGGGCTACTACACGTCCGACCCGGCCGGGGCGGGCTTCGAGCCGGTGACGCCGACGCGTGTCCTCGACACGCGTGCGTCGGCGCCGGTCGGCGCGCACGGCACGCGCCGCCTCGACCTGGCCGGTCCCGGGACGCAGGCGCCCGTCGACGCGGTGGCCGCGGCCGTCACGGTGACCTCGACGGAGGCGACCGCGGCCACCTCGTACGTCTCCGCCTACCCGTCGGACGCCGTCGACGGCCCGTCGACGAGCGTCCTCAACGCGTACCGCGGCGACGACGTCCCGAACCTCGCCGTCGTCCCCCTCGGCGCCGACGGCAGCATCACGCTCTACAACGACCAGGGCTCGACGCACCTCGTCGTCGACGTCGTCGGGTGGTACGTCGCGTCGGGCGGCGCGGACTTCTACCCGGTCGTCCCGCGCCGCGCCGACGGGTCGGGCTTGCTCGGGGCGGGTGCGACCACCGGGTTCGACGGGGACGCCATCCCGGCCGTCGTGCGTGCCGACGCGACCGCGATGGCGGTCAACCTGACCACCGCGGGCACGGCGGTCCCGTCGTACCTGACCGTCCACCCGACGGGCGGCGTCCGACCGTTCACGAGCAGCGCGAACGCGCGGCCCGGGGCGGACGTCGCGACGGGTGTGCTCACGGGTCTCGGTCCGGGCTTCTCGGTGTACAACGACCGGGGCGACCTGCAGGCGCTCGTCGACGTCTACGGGTGGTTCGCCGTCAACGACTGACCGGGCCGTGACCGCGGCGCGGCAGGATGGGGGCGTGCCCACGACCCCGCCGACCGCGCTCGGGATCGACGTCGGCACGACGAACACCAAGGTCGCGCTGGTCGACCTGGCGGAGCCGCGTGTGCTCGCGGTGGCGTCGGCACGCACACCGGCGCCCGCCGACGCGGCCGACGTGCTGGCCGGCCTCGTCGCCCGCGTGCTGCGGTCCACCTCGCACCCGGGCGGGCACGTGTCGTCCGGCGTCGTGCCGTGCGCGGTCGGGGTCGCGTCGATGGCGGAGACGGGTGTACCCGTCGGCCCCGACGGGCGACCTCGCGGCGACTGGCTGCGGTGGGACGGGCAGCGCGCGGGCGCCGAGGCCGACCTGCTCGCCGCGCGGCTGGGCCGGGCCGACCTGTTCGCGGCCACCGGTGTCCGGGTCAGCGCGAAGGTCCCGCTCGCGACGTGGGAGTGGCTGCGCACGCACCGACCGGACGACCTGCACGGGGGAGCGGGCCGGTGGGCGGGCGCGGCCGACCTCGTCGGCATGCTGCTCACCGGTCGGCTCGCGACGGACCACACGCTCGCGGGCCGGACGGGCGGGTACCGTCTGGGCCGCCCCGGCGACCTGCCCACGGCGTTCGACGCGGACCTGCTCGGGGCGGTCGGCCTCACGCCCGCGCACGTCCCGGACGTCCTCGTCCCCGGGGAGCCGCTGGGCGTGGTGCTCGACGGCCCCTTCACCGCGGCGGGTCTGCGTGCGGGGACGCCGGTGGTGGTCGCGGGGCACGACCACCCGGTGGGTACCTGGGCGGCGGGCGTGCGGCGGCCCGGCCAGGCCGCGGACTCGGTCGGCACGGCCGAGGCGGTGTGCACGGTCCTCGCGGTCGACCCGGTCCCCGGGCCCGTCGCGGCGGCGGGCATGAGCCTGGTCCGGACCGTCTCGGGTGCGCACGCCGCGCTGCTCGCGGGCTCGTCGAGCGCGGGCGCTGCCGTCGCCTGGTGGCTGGAGAGCCACGGCACGGCGGACGTGGACGCCCTCATGGCGGACGTCGCCGCGCTCGGCGACGCGCCGCTCGACACGCTCGTCCTCCCGTACGTCCGGGGCCGGCAGACGCCCGCGCCCGACCCCGACGCGACACCGCAGGTCGTGGGCGACCTCGACGGCCGGTCCGCGGCCGAGGGGGCGTTCGCGCTGCTCGCCGGGCTCGCGCTGCAGGCCCGCTGGATGCTCGACGAGCAGCGCCGCCTCGCGGGCGCCGACGCCGCGACCTCGGTGGCCGTGCTCGGCGGGCCGATGTCCGCCAACGCGGCGTGGCTGCGGCTCAAGGCCCGCGTCAGCCCGTCGCCCCTGCGCCTGGTCGCGGAGGCCGAGCCGGTCGCCGCCGGGGCGGCGCTGCTCGCGGCCGAGCGCTCGGGGCTCGGGGGCGGGAGCGTCGCGGTGCTGCCGTCGTCGCCCGTGCCGGGGCGCCCGGACGGTGCCGCGTCGGACGTCGAGCACGCGCTCAGCCGCTTCGTCGCTGCGGCCCGCGGTGGCGGGCGCGGAGGGCGCGACAGGAGCGGGACGCCCTAGCCCTCTGAGTCCTCCGCCTCCTCCGCGAGGTGTGCGGACAGGCTGCGCATCGTCGCGACGACGGCGTAGCGTGCCCGCACGTCGCGGGCCGCCTCGTGCATCTCCCGGAAGTCCACCGGTCGACCGTCGCGAGACGGCCTCGGGCCGGGTGAGCGTTCAGGCGTCGACGAGCCGGGGCGGAGCCGTGGGGCGGCTCGGGGTCGCACCAGGGGCGGCCGGGAGGCGGACGGTGAAGGTCGTGCCGTGACCGGGGTCGCTCGTCACGTCGATGGTGCCGTGGTGGGCGGTGACGACGGCGTCGACGATCGCGAGCCCGAGGCCCGTGGACCCGGCGGCGCGGTTGCGGGACGCGTCGCCGCGCACGAACCGCTCGAACAGGTGGTCGCACAGCTCGGCGGGGATGCCGGGGCCGTCGTCGGCGACCTCGACCACGACGTCGTGGCCCACACGCGCGACACGGACGGTGACGGTGGTGGCCGCGGGGGTGTGCAGGCGGGCGTTGGAGAGCAGGTTCGCGAGGACCTGGCGCAGGCGGTGGTCGTCGCCGACGACCTCGGGGGCGTCGGGCTCGGTCGCGCCGTCGCCGTCGGCGCCGGTGTCGAGCGCGGACAGGTCGAGCGACCACACGTGGTCCGGGCCGGCGGCGTGCGCGTCGGTGACGGCGTCGACGGCGAGCAGCGCCAGGTCGACGGGCTCGGTCTCCAGGGGTCGTCCGGCGTCGAGGCGTGCGAGGAGCAGCATGTCCTCGACGAGCGCGGTCATGCGCTGCGACTCGGACTCGACGCGGGCCATCGCGAGCAGCGCCTCGGGGGGCAGGTCGTCGGGGAGCCGGCGGACGAGCTCGGCGTAGCCGCGGATGGAGGCGAGCGGGGTGCGCAGCTCGTGGGAGGCGTCGGCGACGAACTGGCGGACCTGCGACTCGGACGCGTGCCGCGCGGTGAGGGCGCCCTCGACGTGCCCGAGCAGCCGGTTGAGCGCGGCGCCGACCTGCCCGACCTCGGTCGCGGTGTCGGTGTCGGCCAGCGGGACGCGGTCGGCGAGGACGACCTCGCCCCGGTCGAGGGGCAGGCGCGAGACGCGTGCGGCGGTCGCCGCGACGCGGGTCAGGGGGCGCAGCTCGCGGCGGACGAGGACGAGCCCGACGGCGGCTGCGGCGAGCACGGCGAGGAGCGCGACGACGGCGGCGGTCGCGACGTAGGCGGTGATGGTGCTGGTCACGCCGGACAGCGGCATCGCGGTGACGACGACGGTCCCGTCGGGCGCGCTCGACGCGAGCACCCGGAACGCGCCGGCGTCGTCGAGGTGGACGCCGTGCACGTCGCCGTCGACGGGGACGTCGAGGAGCGTGGTCGTGGCGGTGTCGGGGAGGCGGACGAACTCGCCGTCCTCGTTCCAGTAGCCGGCGGTGACGTCGGACGCGGTGTCGCCGGGGGTGGCGACGACCGTCACGGTGCCGGTGCCCTGCCCGGGCAGGTCGGCGATCGGCGGGCGGTCGTCGCGGTCGAGCACGAGGCCGCCCGCACGCATCGCGGCGGTCCCGCCCGCGGCGCCGGGACCGTCCTGCGCCATCTGGGCCCGCCCGTGCGCGCCGCGCAGCCGGTCGTCGAGCTGCCCGACGAGAGAGCCGTGCAGCGCGACGGTCGTGACGGCGCCCATCGCGACGGCGACGACGGCGACGAGGGTCACGACGAGCGCGACGAGCCGCCGCCGCAGCGTCCAGCGGTTGCGGGGCGCGGGGCGGGTCGTGGTCACGCCGGCTTCAGCACGTAGCCGACGCCGCGCAGGGTGTGCAGCATCGGCGTGCGGCCCTTGTCGATCTTGCGGCGCAGGTAGGACACGTAGAGCTCGACGATGTTCGCCTGGCCGCCGAAGTCGTACTGCCAGACGCGGTCGAGGATCTGCGCCTTGGACAGGACGCGCTTGGGGTTGCGCATGAAGTACCGCAGCAGCTCGAACTCGGTGGCGGTGAGGCGGATGTCGTCGCCGCCGCGGGACACCTCGTGCGAGTCCTCGTCGAGGACGAGGTCGCCGACGGTGAGGACGGCCTCCTCGCGGGCGGACACGGCGCCGGCGCGGCGCAGCAGGGCGCGCAGCCGGGCGACGACCTCCTCGAGGCTGAACGGCTTGGTCACGTAGTCGTCGCCGCCCGCGGTGAGCCCGGCGATGCGGTCCTCGACGGCGTCCTTGGCGGTGAGGAACAGGACGGGGACGTGCGGGTGGGCGGTGCGGATGCGGCGCAGCACGTCGAGGCCGGTGAGGTCGGGCAGCATGACGTCGAGCACGATGACGTCAGGGCTGGACGCCTTGGCGAGCCGCACGGCGGCGTGCCCGGTGAGCGCGTGCTCGACGGTCCAGCCCTCGTAGCGCAGCGCGGTGGACAGGAGCTCGGCGAGGGTCGGCTCGTCGTCGACGACGAGGGCGCGGACGGGGGACCCGTCGGCGCGGGTGAGCGTGTCGGGGCGGCGCACGGTCGAGGTCGTCATGGTCCGAGGATGACCGCCGGACCTTGGTCGCGCCTGAACCGTTCCTGTGAATCTGCTGTGCGCGCCCCGCCGCAGTCCCCGCCCCCTGCCGGCGAACTCGGTGGAGCGCCGGGGTGGTCAGGCCAGGGGGTGCGGGCGGTCCGTGCCGGCGAGGGCGGCGGCGAGGATCGCCTCGATCGCGAACGTGGTGGACTCGGCGAGGTCGACGGTGTCGTCGAGGAGCCACTGGACCTGCAGGCCGTCCATGACGCCGATGATCGCGCTCGCGGCCTGCTCGGCGGTCGCGTCGCTGACGCCGGGGCCGCCGATCTCGCGGACGGCGTCGGCGATCTCGCCGCGCAGGACGCTGAAGCGGGACGTGACCCAGCCGCGCGCGGGGTGGTTCTCGGTGACGGACTCGCCGGTGAGGACGGTGTAGCCCTGCACGATGCCGGGACGGTCGGCGTTCATGCGCGCGGTCCGCACGAGGTGCCGGAAGAGGTCGATGCCGCCGGGGATGTGCTGGCCCTCGAGGTGCCGCACGTCCTCCTTGTCGCGGTACTCGAGGACCTCGACGAGCAGCTGCTCCTTGGACCCGAAGTGGTGCAGGACGCCGGCGTGGGTGATGCCGACCTGCTCGGCGACCTCGGCGAGCGAGCCGGTCTTGTAGCCCTTGGACCCGAAGGTGTTGGCGGCGGCGCGCAGGATCTCGGCGCGGCGCTCGGCGGTGGCCTGCCGGGGTCGGCGGGTGCGCTTGACGGGGTCCGCGGCGGTGGCCGGGGGTGCGGCCGGACCGGTGGCGGTCGGGGGAACGGCGTCGTCCATGACCGAAACCATACTGTGACCAACCCGCTTACTAACAAGTCAGTAAGTTGTGCTCTACTTCTGCTGACGGCAACGACGACGTCCGGACGGAGAACCACCCCGTGTCGACCGACACATCGGCCCCCACCAGGCCCGACGCGCCCCTCGCGGCGCTCCTCGCGCGGCTCACGACCGACGACAAGGTCGCCCTCGTCGTCGGCGCCGGCCTGTGGTCCACGACCGCGATCCCGCACATCGGGCTGCGCGCCCTGCACCTGTCCGACGGCCCCGCCGGCGTCCGCGGCGTCAGCGACGACCCGACCGAGACCGCCGCGTCGTTCCCCGCCCCCAGCGCCCTCGCCGCCACCTGGGACCTCGACCTCGCCGACGAGGTCGGCACGCTGTTCGCCGCCGAGGCCCGTCGGCACGGCGTCGACGTCGTCCTCGCCCCCCAGGTCAACCTCCAGCGGACCCCCGTCGGCGGCCGGCACTTCGAGTGCTACTCCGAGGACCCCCTGCTCACCGGAGCGATCGCCGTGCACGTCGTGCGGTCCGCGCAGGACCGCGGCGTCGGCATGTGCGTCAAGCACTTCGTCGCCAACGACTCCGAGACGCAGCGCACCACCTACCTGTCCCGCGTCGACGAGCGCACGCTCCGCGAGGTCTACCTCGCCCCCTTCGAGCGGCTCGTCCGCGACGCCCGCGCGTGGTCCGTCATGGGCGCCTACTCCGGCGTCGACGACGGCACCACCGCCGCGCCCGTCCTCGAGCACCGGCCCCTGCTCACCGGCGTCCTCAAGGACGAGTGGGGCTTCGACGGGGTCGTCGTGTCCGACTGGGTCGCGACCAACACCGTCGAGGCCGCGGCTGAGGGCGGCCTCGACCTGCAGATGCCCGGCCCCGACGGCCCCTGGGGCGACGGCCTGCTCGATGCCGTCCGCGACGGGCGCGTCAGCGAGGACCTGCTCGACGACAAGGTGCTGCGCGTCCTGCGCCTCGCGCAGCGCGTCGGGGCGATCGAGGGACTCCCCGCCGAGGGCGACCACCGCGACGAGGTCGCCGACGTCGACGTCCGCGGCACGCTGCGCACGCTCGTCGGGCGGTCGATGGTCGTCCTGCGCGACGAGGAGCACGCGCTGCCCGCCGAGCCCGCGCACGTGCACCGCGTCGCGCTGCTCGGCCCCAACGCCGTGAGCCCGTTCGTGCAGGGCGGCGGGTCCGCGTACGTCCGGCCCGAGCGGTCGTCGACGCCCGCCGACGCGCTGGCCGAGGCGTTCGGCGTCCCCGTCGACGTGCACGCCGGGGCCGTCTCCCGCGAGCGGCCCCCGCACCTCGACCTCGCCGGCCGGTGCACCACGCCCGACGGCGACGCCGGGGTGCTCGTCGAGCTGCTCGACGCCGACGGGACCGTCCTCGACGCACGCACCACCACCACGTGGGGCGGCTGGCTGCGCGACGTCCCCGCCGCCGCCGCGACCGTCCGCCTGCGCACCACCGTCCGGCTCGACGAGCCCGGCCGGCACGAGGTCGGCGTCGGGACCGTCGGGCGCCACCTCGTCGCGGTCGGCGGTCAGGTCGTCTCCACCGGCGACCGGGTCGTCGGCGCCGAGGTCATCCTCGACTCGTCCGTCAACCAGCCGGTGCCCGCGACGCTCGTCGTCGACGTCACCGAGCCGACCACCGTCGACCTCGACGCGCACGTGCAGGCGGTCCACCCCGTCGGGTACGCGTCGTTCGCGCGGGCCGAGCTCGTGCACCGCACCCCCGGGACGTCCCCCGACGAGCTGCTCGCCGCCGCCGTCGCGGCCGCCGAGGCCGCCGACCTCGCGGTCGTCGTCGTCGGCACCAACGAGGAGATCGAGTCCGAGGGCTACGACCGCACGTCGCTCGCGCTGCCAGGCACGCAGGACCAGCTCGTCAAGGCCGTCGTCGCCGCGAACCCCCGCACGGTCGTCGTCGTCAACGCCGGCGCCCCCGTGCTGCTGCCGTGGCTCGACGAGGTGCCGTGCGTCGTGTGGGCGTGGCTCGGCGGGCAGGAGTGGCCCGAGGCGCTCGCCGACGTGCTCACCGGCGTGACCGAGCCGTCGGGCCGCCTGCCGTGGACGCTGCCCGCGCACGAGGACGACGTCCCCGTCCCCGACGCGGTCCCGGTCGGCGGGGTCGTCGACTACCACGAGGGCGTGCACGTCGGGTACCGGTCGTGGCTGCGGCTCGGCCGCACGCCCGCGGCGCCGTTCGGGCACGGGCTCGGGTGGACGACGTGGGCGCACGAGTCCGCGGTCCTCGTCGAGCGGGCCGCGACGCCCGACGCGACGCCCGGCACGTCCGACGCGACGGGCGACGTCCTGCTCGACGTCACCGTCACCAACACCGGGCCCCGCGCCGGCCGCGAGGTCGTCCAGGTCTACGTCGAGCCCCCCGCCGGCACGGCCGACGGCCGCCCGGTCCGGTGGCTCGGCGGGTTCACCGTCGTGCGCGCCGCACCCGGCGAGCGCACGACCGCCCGGGTCCGCGTCGACGCCGACGCCTTCCGCACCTGGGACCCCGCAGGCCACGGCTGGGTGACCCCCGCCGGGACGTACACGCTCCGCGTCGGTCGCTCCAGCGGCGACCTGCGCCTCACGGTCGACGTCGAGGTCCCCCCGGCGCCGACCGCCCCCTGATCCCACAGCGCAGCACCGCACGACCCCACAACCAGCAGTCAGTGCAAGGAGGCACTCGTGAGAACGCGCAAGCTCGCAACGATGGTGGCCGGTCTGTCCACCGTCGCGCTGCTCGCCACCGCCTGCTCGGGCGGCGGCGGCACGTCCGACGACAGCAGCACGGGCTCCGGTGACGGCGCCGTCCTGACCGTCGGCATGCCCAACGGCCCGCAGAACGAGAACCAGAGCCCGCTCATCCCGACGGGCTCCGCGGCGAAGTCGCTCGGCTACGCGTGGGTGATCTACGAGTCGCTCATGCAGGTCAACGACGTCAACCCGCTCGAGGACCCCGAGCCGTGGCTCGCCGAGTCGGTCACCTGGAACGCCGACTACACGGAGGCGACGATCGTCCCCCGTGCGGACGTGACGTGGTCCGACGGCGAGGAGTTCACGGCGGACGACATCGCGTTCACCCTGCAGCTCCTCATCGACTACCCCGCGATCAACAACAACTTCCCCGACCAGATCGCGTCGGTCGCCTCCGCGGACGGCTCGGTGACGATCACGTTCACCGAGGGCCAGTACGTCAACCAGGTCAAGCTGCTGCAGCAGGTCATCGTGCCGGAGCACATCTGGAAGGACGTCGACCCGACGACCTACACGGACACCGAGCCCGTCGGCACCGGCCCGTACCTGCTCGACACCTGGACCCCGCAGGCCGCGACCCTCGTCCCGAACCCGACCTACTGGGGCGGCGAGCCGAAGGTCGCGAAGCTGCAGTACTCGTCGTACAACGACAACAACGCCCTCACCACGGCCCTCACGACGGGCGAGGCGCAGTGGGGCTGGACGTTCATCGCGGACTTCGAGGACGTCTACATCGCCAAGGACCCGGAGCACCACCACCAGGTCGCGGGCGGCGGCTTCGGCAGCGACATCCTGTACCTCAACAACGAGAAGAAGCCGTTCGACGACGTCGCCTTCCGCAAGGCGCTCAACATGGTCGTCGACCGCACGCAGATCTCGGCGCTCGCGGGCTCGGGCGTGTGGCCGGTCATCTCCAGCGTCACCGGCATGCCGATGCCGTCGGGCGAGGCGTACCTGGCCGACGAGTTCGCCGGCGAGGAGCTGGACGTCGACGTCGACGCCGCGAAGAAGCTGCTGACCGACGCCGGGTACACGTGGGACGGCAGCGACAAGCTCGTCGACCCCGACGGTGAGGTCGTGACGTTCGAGCTGGTCAACCCCGCAGGCTGGAACGACTACCTGACGGCCCTCGACCTCATCAAGACGGCCGCCGCCGAGCTCGGCGTCGACGCGACGGTCAACGCCGCGAACCAGGACGCCTGGTTCAACGACATCATCCCGTTCGGCAACTTCCAGGCGACGCTGCACTGGACGGACGGCGGCGCGACGCCGTGGAACATGTACGCCAACCTCATGGACGGCAACTCGTACGTGCCGCTCGGCGAGACGGCCACGTGGAACTTCGGCCGGTACAAGAACGACGCCGTCACGCAGGCGCTCAACGACTTCAAGAGCGCGTCCGACGAGGCCGCCCGCAGCGCCGCGATCGCGACCGTCCAGAAGGCGTACGTCGAGGACGTCCCGGGCCTGTACATCTGGTCCCGCCCGGCCGTCGCGCAGTACTCGACGAAGAACTACACGGGCTTCCCGACCGAGGACGACCTGTACGCGAACCCGCAGCCCACGGGTCCGCAGGCCGCCCGGATCGTCATGAACCTGGAGCCGACGCAGGACTGACCGACCCGCTCCCGGTGGTGCGGCGGCG
>NZ_BIMR01000006.1 GCF_004306155.1 Cellulomonas biazotea | reverse complement strand
GGCCGGGACGGGGGCCGGCGTCGCCGACTCCTGCGCCGGTGCGGGCCCGGGCGCGGGCTGCGGGGCGGGAGCCTCCTGTGCGGGAGCCTGCTCCTGCGCCGGGGCCTCCTGCGCGGGCGCGGACGGCGCGGCGGCCGGGGCGGCACCGCTGCCCACGATCGCGAGGACCGCGCCGACCTCGACCGTCTCGTCCTCCTGGACGAGGATCTGCTGGACGGTGCCGGCGACGGGCGACGGGATCTCGGTGTCGACCTTGTCGGTGGAGATCTCGAGCAGCGGCTCGTCGACCTCGACGCTGTCGCCGACGGCCTTGAGCCAGCGCGTGACGGTGCCCTCGGTGACGGACTCGCCGAGCGCGGGGAGCGTGACCTCCTCGCCGCTCTGGCCGCCGGCGGCGGGCTGCTCCGCCGCGGGAGCGGCCTGCTCGTGCTCCTCGGCGGACTGCGTCGGCTGCTGCTCGGCGGCGGGCTCCTCGGCGGGTGCCTGCTCGGCCGGAGCCTGCTCGGCCGGAGCCTGCTCGGCCGGAGCCTGCTCGGCGGGGGCCTCCTGGGCCTGCTCCGCGGGCTGCTCGGCGGGGGCGGCGTCGCTCCCGCCCGAGCCCTCACCCGAGCCGATGACGGCGAGGGTCGCGCCGACCTCGACGGTCTCGTCCTCCTGGACGAGGATCTGCTCGAGCACGCCGGCGAACGGCGACGGGATCTCGGTGTCGACCTTGTCGGTCGAGATCTCGAGCAGGGGCTCGTCGACCTCCACGCGGTCGCCCACGTTCTTCAGCCAGCGGGTGACGGTGCCCTCGGTGACGGACTCACCGAGAGCAGGAAGCTGCACGTTGTCGGACATGACCGCTCGTGTCTCCTTCGATCGTGGGGGTCAGTTGTGGGCGTGCAGCGGCTTGCCGGCGAGTGCCAGGTGGGCCTCGCCGAGCGCCTCGTTCTGCGTCGGGTGCGCGTGGATGAGGGACGCCACGTCCTCCGGGTACGCCTCCCAGTTGACGATGAGCTGGCCCTCGCCGATGAGCTCGCCCACGCGGTCGCCGATCATGTGCACGCCGACGACCGGGCCGTCCTTCTTCCGCACGAGCTTGATGAAGCCCTGGGTGTCGAGGATCTTGCTCTTGCCGTTGCCGGCGAGGTTGTACTCGAGGATCTCGACGGCGTCCTCGCCGTGGACCTCCTTGGCGGCGGCCTCGGTGAGTCCGACCGAGGCGACCTCGGGGTGCGAGTACGTCACGCGGGGGATGCCCGACTCGACGATCGGCTGCGGGTTGAGGCCCGCGATCTGCTCGGCGACGAAGATGCCCTGCGCGAAGCCGCGGTGCGCGAGCTGCAGGCCGGGGACGATGTCGCCGACGGCCCAGATGTTCGCGACGCCGGTGTGCAGCTTCTCGTCGGTGATGACGAAGCCGCGGTCGAGCGTGATGCCCTGGTCCTCGTAGCCGACGCCCGAGGTGCGCGGGCCGCGGCCGACGGCCACGAGCAGCACGTCGGCGTCGAACGTCTTGCCGTCCTCGAGCGAGACGTGCACGCCGTTGTCGTCCTGGGTGACGCCCTGGAAGCGGACGCCGAGGTTGAACGCGATGCCGCGCTTGCGGAACTGGCGCTCGAAGGCCTTGGAGAGGGCGACGTCCTCGTTGGGGACGAGGTGGGGGAGCGCCTCGATGATGGTGACGTCGGCGCCGAAGGACTTCCAGACGCTCGCGAACTCGGAGCCGATGACGCCGCCGCCGAGGATGATCGCGGACTTCGGGACCCAGTCGAGCGTGAGGGCCTGGTCGGACGTGATGACGCGGCCGCCGATGTCGAGGCCGGGCAGCGAGCGGGCGTAGGAGCCCGTCGCGAGGACGATGTGCTCACCCGTGTAGGTCGTGTCGCCGACCTGGACGGCGTTCGGGCCGACGAGCTTGCCGTGGCCCTCGACGACGGTGATCTTGCGGGACTTGATGAGTCCCTGCAGGCCCTTGTAGAGGCCGCCGATCACGGTGTCCTTGTACTGGTTGACGCCCGCCATGTCGATGCGCTCGAGCGTGCTGTGCACGCCGAAGTGGGCGCCGTCGCGCGCGTTGTCCGCGAGCTCGGCGGCGTGCAGGAGCGCCTTGGTGGGGATGCAGCCGTTGTGGAGGCACGTGCCGCCCACCTTGTCGGCCTCGATCAGGGCGACGTTCTTCCCGAGCTGGGCGGCGCGCAGGGCAGCGGCGTAGCCACCGCTCCCCGCTCCCAGGACGACGATGTCGAAAGCGGTGCCGGTCGTGTCGGCCACGTGCAGACTCCTATGCGCAGGCGTGTGGGTCTCGAAGCTCGCCGACCATCTTGTCATCCCGTCAAGGTACGAACGACCTCGGCGGGCGGACCGGTCGTGTGACGCTCGGAACAGTCGTCCCATGACTGTCCTCGGCGGGGTCCCTCACGACGGGCTCCCAGCGGACGTCCAGGTGTCCTCGCTACCCTCGCGGTCATGGCCTGGTTCCGCCGACGCCGCCGCACGTCCGACCCTGCGCCGACCGACCGGTCCGCGCGGGACGCGACGCTCGCCCACCTGCGCGACTTCGTGGCGACCCGGGTCGGCGTCGAGGCCTACGTCGAGCCCGTCACGAACGTCACCCAGACGACCGTCATGCTGGTCGCGACCGACGGCGAGTGGACGCGCCGGCGGGTCCCCGACCCGAAGGTGGCCTGGGACCTCGCGCGCGACCTCGGCATCCCGGTGTACGACGTCCAGCGCACCGGCTACCCGCAGCGCGTGCGGGACTGGAACTCGCGTCAGCGCATCGCGCGGCAGCGCCGCTCGGTCTGACGCGAGCCCCGGTCCGTCCCGTCAGGCGCCTGCGCGGCCCTCGACCAGCGCGAGCAGCGTCCGCACGCCCACCCCGGTGCCGCCGACCGGCGTGTAGCCGTGCGCGGCCTTCTCGTTGAACGCGGGCCCGGCGATGTCGAGGTGCGCCCACGGCGTCGACCCGACGAACTCCTGCAGGAAGATCCCGGCGGTGAGCATCCCGCCGAAGCGGTCGCCGATGTTCGCGAGGTCCGCGACCTTCGACTTGAGCCCGGCCTTGAGGTCGGCGGGCAGCGGCATGGGCCAGAACTGCTCGCCCGCGGTGTGCGCTGCGGCGACGACCTCGCCGCGGACGTCGTCGGCGCCCATGACGGCGGACACGCGGTGCCCGAGCGCGACCAGCTGGGCTCCCGTGAGCGTGGCGATGTCGAGGACGACGTCGGGCTTCTCCTCGGTCGCGGCGACCAGGCCGTCGGCCATGACGAGCCGGCCCTCGGCGTCGGTGTTGAGGACCTCGACGGTCTTGCCGCCGCGGATCGTGATGACGTCGGACGGCCGCTGCGCGGTGCCGGACGGCATGTTCTCGGCGAGGCAGAGCCAGCCGGTCACGGCGACGGGCAGGCCGAGGCGCGCGGCGGCGACGACCGTGTGCAGCACCGCGGCCGCGCCGGCCATGTCGGACTTCATGGCCTCCATGCCCGCGGCGGGCTTGATCGAGATGCCGCCCGAGTCGAACGTGATGCCCTTGCCCACGAGCGCGACGGTGGCCTTGGGGCGCGACGGGCTGTACGCGACGCGGACGAGGCGGGGACCGCGGGCCGAGCCCTGGCCGACGCCGACGAGCCCGCCGTAGCCGCCCGAGGCGAGCGCCTTCTCGTCGAGGACCGACACCTTGAGGCCCTTCGCGCCCGACTCCTTGACCGCGGCCCTCGCGGCGTCGGCGAACGCCTCGGGGTACAGGTCGTTCGGCGCCGCGTTCACCAGGTCGCGCGTCGCGTGCACCGCGGCGGCGACGACCTCGGCCCGCGCGACGGCGTCCTTCGCGGCACGGGACCGCCCGAGCGACGTGACGACCTGGACGTCCTGGACGGCGGCCTTCGCGCCCGCGGCCGAGCCGCGGTACCGGGTGAACGCGTAGGCGCCGAGCAGTGCGCCCTCGGTCACGGCGGCGAGGCTCTCGACGTCCTCGGCGGGCAGGGTCAGGGCCACCGACGTGGTCCCGGCGAGCTCGCGGGTCGCGGCCCCGGCGGCGCGGCGCAGGGTCTCGGGGCTGAGGGCGTCCGCGGCGCCGACGCCCACGAGGACGACGACGGCGGCCTTCGTGCCGGTCCCGGGCACGCGGCGCACCTCGTCGGGGGCGCCGGTCACACCGAGCGCGGCGGCGTCGCGCGTGAGCGCGGTCCGCAGGTCCTTCGGCAGCCAGGCGGCGCCGAGCAGGGACGGCGCGCCGTCCTTCTGGGCGACGCCGACGACGACCGCGTCGACGGCGAGACGGGCAGGGTCGGCAGAGGTCAGCGAGACGGTCACGCGCTCGATCGTAGTTCGTCGCCCCGGCCGTGCCGCGGGACCCGGGCGGCGCGCGGGGAGTCCGCGCCGCGCCGGTACGGTGGGGGACCGTGATCGTGCCCCTCGCCCTGCTCGTCGTCGCGCTCTGCGTCGCCCTCGCCGGCTGGGCCGGGTGGTTCGTCGCGCGCGACCGGGCCGTCGTGCTCCGCCAGCTCTGGGGTGCCGCCGTCGTCGAAGGGCTGCTCGTCGTGCAGGCGCTCCTCGCGGGCGTGCTGGCCCTCACGGGGTCGCCCGACGTCGACGCCGCCCTGTTCTGGGGCTACGTCGTGACGCAGGCGATCGTCCTGCCGCTCGCCGCCGCGTGGGCGTTCGCCGAACGCACCCGCTGGAGCTCGGTCGTCCTGCTCGTCGCGGCGCTCACGGTCGCGTTCCTCGAGTACCGCCTGCTGCAGATCTGGGGTTCCGTGTGACCGACGTCCGCCCGACCGCCACCCGCCGACCGCGCCCGACGGGCACCGGCCCGGGACGCCTCGTCGTCGCCGTGTACGGCGTGCTCGCCCTGGCCGCGACGACGCGCGGCGTCTACCAGGTCGCCACGAAGCTCGACGAGGCCCCCGTCGCGTACCTGCTGTCCCTCGCGGCGGGCCTCGTCTACGCGGTCGCGACGTTCGCCCTCGCCACGGGCCGTCGCGCGCTCGCGTGGGTCACCGTGACGGTCGAGCTGGTGGGCGTCCTCACGGTCGGCGTGCTGTCGCTCGTCGACGTCGGCGACTTCCCCGACGAGACGGTGTGGTCGGCGTTCGGGCAGGGGTACGGCTACGTCCCGCTCGTCCTGCCGGTCGTCGGGCTGTGGTGGCTGTGGCGGACCGGACGGGGCACGACGGCGGACGCGGACTCCGCCGACCCGTCGCCGCGCCAGCCCCTAGGGTGAAGCCGTGTACCGGCTCCTGTTCGACCTCGTGTTCCGCCGCGTCGACCCCGAGCGGGCGCACGAGCTGGCGTTCGGCCTGATCCGCGGTGTCGCCCGCGTGCCGGTGCTGCGCGACGTCGTGGGGCGCGTCTTCGCGCCCGCACGGTCTGGCGCCGTCCGCGTCTGGGACCGGACGTTCCCGTCCGCCTTCGGGCTGGCGGCCGGGTTCGACAAGAACGCCGTCGGGGTCGCAGGGCTGACGATGCTCGGGTTCGGCTTCGTCGAGGTCGGCACGGTGACCGCGCACCCCCAGCCCGGCAACGAGCGGCCCCGGCTGTGGCGCCTCGTCGAGGAGCGCGCGCTGCGCAACCGGATGGGCTTCAACAACGAGGGCTCCGCCGCGGTCGCGTCCCGGCTGCGCCGCCTGCGGGCGACGCCTGCGGGCCGCCGGCTCGTCGTCGGCGTCAACATCGGCAAGACGAAGGTGACGCCCGCGGACCAGGCGCCCGCCGACTACGCGACCAGCGCGGGCCGTCTCGCGCCGTACGCCGACTACCTGGTCGTCAACGTGTCGTCGCCCAACACGCCAGGCCTGCGCGACCTGCAGGCCGTCGAGTCGCTGCGCCCGATCCTCGAGGCGACGCGGGTCGCCGCCGACGAGGCGACGGCCGCCGCGGGCCGCGCGACGGTCCCGCTCCTGGTGAAGATCGCCCCCGACCTGTCCGACGACGACGTCGACGCGGTCGCTGAGCTCGTCGCCGAGCTGGGCCTCGACGGCGTGGTCGCCGTCAACACGACGGTCGCGCACGACCTCGGCCCGGGCGGCCTGTCCGGACCGCCCGTCCTCGCGCGCGGCCTCGACGTCGTCGCGCGCCTGCGGGATCGTCTCGGCGACGAGGTCGTCATCATCGGGGTCGGTGGCGTGAGCACGCCCGCCGACGCGCGCGAGTACCTGGCGGTCGGCGCGACGCTGGTCCAGGGCTACACGGGCTTCATCTACGAGGGCCCGGGCTGGGCGTCGCGGATCTCGCGCGCGCTCGCGGCGGACGCGAGCCGGCGCGGGTCGACCGGCTCGACGCAGGCGTCGGCGGCGGTGTGATGGTCGTGCGCCCGCAGTGGGAGTGGCAGTTCGACGGCGCCGACGGGGCGTCGCTCGAGCGCCCGGTGAGCCCGGTGTTCACGACGCAGTTCGACGCCGAGCAGTGGCTGGGCGAGACGTGGCGGGCTCTCGCAGCCCAGGGCGTGCACCAGGCGCGCCTCGTGCACGAGGGCGTGCAGGCGACGCCGACCCTCGCGCTGCCCGCGATCTGAGCCCGACCCTCGCGCTGCCCCTGACCTGAGGCTCGGCCGCGCTCAGACGACGGCGCGGTACGTCGGCACGGGCTCCCACGTGGCCGCGCCGAGGTCCTGCCAGGCGGCGGCGAGGCCCTGCACGCCGCGGCGGAGCACGTCGGGCGACTCCGCGAACGGGACGCGCAGGTGGTCCTCGAGCCCGCCGTCGACGCCGAAGGCCGGGCCCGGCACGATCCGGACGCCGTGCCGCACGGACGTCGCGGCGAGCGCGGACGACACGGGTGCCCCGAGGTCGACCCAGAGCGACAGCCCTCCGGCGGGCACGGGCACGTCCCACGTGGGCAGGTGCTCGTGCAGCAGGCCGACGAGCAGGTCGCGGCGCTCGCGCAGGACCTGGCGGCGCGATGCGAGGACGTCCCCGGCGCCCGCGAGGAGCTCGGTGACGACGAGCTGCTCCATCGGCGGGGTGCCGATGTCGACGTGGGTCCGCAGGGACGCGAGGCGGGCGACGAGGTCGGGGTGCGCACGGACCCAGCCGACGCGCAGGCCGCCCCAGAAGGACTTCGAGGCCGAGCCGATCGACACGACCAGCCCGGACGACGTCCCGTCGCCGGCGAACGACTCCGGGGCCGGCCCTTCGATCGTCAGCTCGCGAAGGACCTCGTCGCCGACGATCGTCGTGCGGTGCCGGCGCGCCAGGGCGCGGACGCGTGCGCGCTGCTCCGGGGTCAGGCTCGTGCCGGTGGGGTTGCGGTGGTCGGGGATGAGGTAGACCACGCGAGGCGCGACCTGGCGGATCGTCGACTCGAGCAGGTCGACGTCGAGCCCGTCGGGCCCGCACGGCACGGGGACCGGCCGTGCGCCGGCAGCACGGACGACGTCCATGGCGTGCGGGTAGGTCGGCTGCTCGACGACGACGCGGTCACCGGGTCCGGCGTGGGCGGCGACGAGCAGGTGGATGGCCTCCTGCGCGCCGGTGGTCACGAGGATCTGGTCGGGCGACGTGGGCGTGCCGCGCTCGTCGTACCAGCGCGCGATCGCGGCGCGCAGCACGGGCAGACCGAGAGGCGCGTAGCCAGTGCCCGCGAGGTGGCGGGGGAGAGCGTCGAGCGCGGCGAGGTAGGCGCCGTGCAGCGCGGACGGCGCGGAGGGGGCCGCGACGGAGAGGTCGGCGACCGTGTCGTCGCTGCCGGTGGGGACCGGCATCTGGGTCCGCGCGCCGGGGCCGCTCGGCAGGGTGGTGACGGTGCCGCTGCCGCGCCGGCTCACGAGGTAGCCCTCGTCGCGCAGGAGGCCGTACGCGGCCGTCGCGGTGGTGCGGGAGACGCCGAGGGCCTCGGCGAGCTCACGCTCGCCCGGCAGGCGGGTGCTGAGGGGCAGGGTCCCCGACAGGACGGTGGCGCGTAGCGCGTCGGCGAGCGCGGCGTACGCGGGCCCGCCGTGCTGCCAGGCGCCGAGGAGGCGCGCGAGCCGGGTGCCGGCGACGCGCCGGTCGGTCGGAAGGTCGCTCACGCTCATGAGGCCACCTTGGCACAAGTGGCTATGGATTAGATAGCCATTGAGCGATGACGATAGGGCCATGACGAACTGGCTCGGCATCGCCGTCGTGTGGGGTGTGATCGGTCTGGGTGCGCTCGCCGCCCTCGTCGTCGCCGTGGCCCGCACGGTCCGACGCGACGGCTGGGGGCACCGCCCGCCGCCCGCGGACGCGCCCCACTGGGCCGCCGGCAGCGCCCTCGACGTCCGGATCGGCCTGTGACGGCGAACGCGGGCACGCGTGCCCGCACCACCGCCCGGCGCTCCGTCCGGCGTGGTGCCCAGCTCCTCGGCGGCGTGACCCTCTACGCCGTGTCCATCGCGCTCGTCGTGCACGCCGGGCAGGGCAGCATGCCGTGGGACGTCCTCACGCAGGGCCTCGCCCACCGGACCGGCCTGTCGTTCGGCACCGTCACGCTCGCGACGAGCGTCGTCGTCCTGCTCTGCTGGTGGCCGCTGCGTCAGCGCCCCGGCATCGGCACGGTCGCCAACGTGCTCGTCATCGGCTTCCTCGTCGACCCCGTGCTCGCGGCGCTCGACTGGCTGCCGTCACCCCTGCCGCTGCCCGCCGCCGTCGGCCTCGCCGTCCTCGGCATCGTCCTCAACGGTCTCGCGACCGGCCTGTACGTCGGCGCTCGGCTCGGACCCGGCCCGCGCGACGGGCTCATGACGGGCCTCGTCGCCCGGACCGGCCGGTCCGTCCGGCTCGTGCGGACGAGCATCGAGGTCGTCGTCGTGTCGGCCGGGTGGGTGCTCGGCGGGACCGTCGGCTGGGCGACGCTCGCGTACGCGCTCGCGGTCGGACCGCTCGCGCAGGTCTTCCTCCGGCTGCTCGCCGTGCCCGAGCAGGCTCCCCGGACCGCGGACGCACCGCGACCCGAACCCGCTCCCGTCGCCTGAGACGCCCGGTGCCCCGCCCCGCGACGGGGACGGGGCACCGGGACGGCGTGCGTGACGGTCGTCAGCGCGAGGCGGGCGACGACTTCGCGGTCTCCGCCGGGTCGGTCACGACCGAGTCGCCGAGGATCGTGTCGATGCGCGCCAGGAGCTCGGCCGGGATGGTGACGCCCGACGCCTTGACGTTCTCCGCGACCTGCTCGGGACGCGACGCGCCGATGATCGCCGACGCCACGTTCGGGTTCTGCAGCACCCAGGCCACGGCGAGCTGTGCCATCGACAGGCCCAGCTCGTCGGCCACGGGTCGCAGCTCCTGGACGCGCGCGAGCGTGTCCTGCTGCTCGAGGAAGCGCCCGATCATCCGCGCGCCGCCCTTCTCGTCGGTGCCGCGCGACCCGGCGGGTGCCGGCTGGCCCGGCTGGTACTTGCCTGTGAGCACGCCCTGCGCGACCGGCGACCACACGATCTGCGAGAGCCCGAGCTCCTGCGACGTCGGGACGACCTCGCCCTCGATGACGCGCCACAGCATCGAGTACTGCGGCTGGTTCGAGATGAGCCGGAAGCCCAGGTCGGTCGCGAGCTCCTGCCCGGCGCGGATCTGGTCCGCCGTCCACTCGCTCACGCCGATGTACAGCGCCTTGCCCTGGCGCACGACGTCGGCGAACGCCTGCATCGTCTCCTCGAGCGGCGTGGCGTGGTCGTAGCGGTGCGCCTGGTACAGGTCGACGTAGTCGGTCTGCAGGCGCTGCAGCGAGCCGTCGACCGACTCGAGGATGTGCTTGCGCGAGAGGCCCGAGTCGTTCGCGCCCTGCGGGCCCGTCGGCCAGTAGACCTTCGTGAAGATCTCCAGCGACTGGCGCCGCTCACCCTTGAGCGCCTCGCCCAGCACCGTCTCCGCCGCGGTGTTCGCGTACACGTCGGCGGTGTCGAACGTCGTGATGCCCGCGTCGAGCGCGGCGCGCACGCACGCGGTCGCGGTGTCGTTCTCGACCTGCGAGCCGTGCGTGAGCCAGTTGCCGTAGGTGATCTCGGTGATCTTCAGGCCGGAACGGCCCAGGTGGCGGTAGTTGACCATGCCAGAACCCTACGTCGCGGGGCAGCGCCGCCCGCCGTCACACGAGGCCTGCGGCCGACGTCAGGACGGCTTCTGGCCGTGCTTGACCTGCGGCTTCGGCATGCGCGACGGGCGGATCTGGAACGCGCGCAGCACCGCGTACATCGCCGTGCCCTTGATCACGGCGTTCGGGCCGAACTTCTCGATGATGCGGCGCTTGAGGCCGCGCCACAGCAGCCACCCGTCGACGACCGCGGCGAGCACGTACAGGTAGAGGACGACGATCGCGTAGAACGCGAACAGCGGGGCCATCTGCGCGAGGGCGAACTGCGCGACGAGGGCGACCAGGGCGACGGGGAGGAACAGCTCGCCGAGGCTCCAGCGGGCGTCCACCCAGTCCCGGACGAACCGGCGGACCGGGCCACGGTCCTTGGCGGGCATGAAGCGCTCGTCGCCGGTCTGCATGGCCTTGTACTCGCGGTCACGCTGCTCGCGCTGCGCCTGCCGCGCCGCCTTCGCTGCACCCTTGCGGTCCGTCGGCACGAGCGGACGCTTGTTCGCCGCCTCGGCCTCCTTGCGCTTCGGCGTGGGGCGTCCCTTGCCCGACGGGGACTCGGGGGCGCCCGCCGGCTCGGCGAGGGCGGGGGTCACCGACAGGGGCTCCTTGCTGCGTCCGAACACCCCTCCAGGGTAGTCGAGTACGGTGGCAGACCGTGACCGACCACCGCTCCACGGACAGCTCGCCCACCTCCCTCGACGCCGCCGCCGCGGCCGCCCGCCTGGACGAGCTCCGCGCGCGGACCGCCGCCGCGTTCCCCGGCATCCGGGCCGACCTGGAGGCGCTGGTCCGTATCCCGAGCGTCTCGAACAGCGCGTTCGACCAGGCGCACGTCGCGCAGAGCGCCGCCGCCGTCGCCGACCTGCTGCGTGGCACGGGACTCGACGACGTCGAGATCCTCACCGTGACGACGGCCGACGGCCGCACCGGCGCCCCCGCCGTGGTGGCCCGTCGGCCCGCCGCACCCGGTGCGCCGACGGTCCTGCTCTACGCGCACCACGACGTGCAGCCGCCCGGCGACGCCGCCGCGTGGGAGACGTCGCCGTTCGAGCCCACCGAGCGAGGCGGCCGCCTCTTCGGCCGGGGTGCCGCGGACGACAAGGCGGGCGTCGTCGCGCACGTCGGTGCGCTGCGCGTCCTGGGCGACGACCTCGGCGTCGGCGTCACGGTGTTCGTCGAGGGCGAGGAGGAGATCGGGTCGCCGACGTTCGCCGACTTCCTGCACGCGCACCGCGACCGCCTCGCGGCCGACGTCATCGTCGTCGCGGACTCCTCGAACTGGTCCGTGGGCGTCCCCGGGCTCACCACGTCGCTGCGCGGGCTCGTCGACTGCACCGTCGAGGTCGAGGTCCTGTCGCACGCGGTGCACTCCGGCATGTACGGCGGCCCGGTCCTCGACGCCGTGACGCTCCTCGCGCGCCTCGTCGCGACGCTGCACGACGACGCGGGCGACGTCGCCGTCGAGGGTCTCGTCACCGCTCCCGACCCGGTCGTCGACCTCGACGAGGCGCAGCTGCGCGTCGACGCGGGCGTCCTCGACGGCGTCGGGCTCGCGGGCACGGGCCCGATCACGGCGCGCATGTGGACGCGACCCGCGATCGCGGTCATCGGGTTCGACGCCCCGGCCGTCGCCACCGCGTCCAACACGATCACGCCGCGCGCCACCGCCAAGCTCTCCGTCCGCATCGCCCCCGGCCAGGACCCGGCCGAGGCGATGGCCGCCCTGCGCCGCCACCTCGAGGGCCACGCGCCTTTCGGCGCGCGCGTCACCGTCGTCGACGGCGAGCAGGGCCGCCCGTTCCTCGCGCCCGCCGACTCGCCCGCGATGCAGGCCGCGCGGCAGGCGTTCGGGGAGGCGTGGGGGACCGACCCGGTCGACCTCGGCATCGGCGGGTCGATCCCGTTCATCGCCGACCTGCTCGAGGTCTACCCGCAGGCGCAGATCCTCGTCACGGGCGTCGAGGACCCGGACAGCCGAGCGCACGGCGCCAACGAGTCGGTGCACCTGGGCGAGCTCGAGAAGGTCGTGCTGGCCGAGGCGCTGCTGCTGGAGCACCTGGCCGGTGCCGCCGGGGCGGCCGGGGCCACCGCCTGACGCCGCCCGACGTCGTCGGCGCCGGTCGGCGCGGTCGTGCGACGCGTCGGCCGGTCAGGCCGACCGGTGCGCCACGTCGACCGCGGAGGCCCACGTGGCGACGTCGGACGGCAGGTCTGGGGACTCGACGGCGTCGCCGGTGAGCAGGCGGACGACGTCGGGAGCCGGGATCCGCCGGCCGTCCCGCGCGAGGAAGCGGCCGGCGACGATGCCGCGGGCGATGTGGTCGCCCCCGCGCTCGAACACCTGCTCCATGTAGACGACCCGCTCGTCCCAGCCGAGGACGCGGGTCGTCTGGGTGAACCGCTGGCCCAGGGTGAGCGACCGGCGGTACTTCACTGTCGACGCCGCCACGACGGGGTACCAGCCGCGCTGGTTGAGCAGGGTGTACCCGGCCAGGTCGGCGATGTAGTTGGCGCGACCGATGTCCATGTACTGGAGGTAGACGCCGTTGTTGACGTGCCGGTACAGGTCGATGTCGCCGAGGTGCACGCGCATCGACGTGACCGACGGCGAGAGCACCGTCTGGCCGGGCACGGCCCGTCGGGGGCGGAACGAGGCGTAGGCGAGCTGCAGCGTCCGGGTCACGGCGCGATGTTACTCACGAGTAGCAAATGCCCGCCGGGTCGTGTCAGTACGGGGGATCCGGGTCGTACTGGATGCCGCGACGCACCCCGCGGGCCGCGTCGGGGGACTCCAGCCGCGCGACCAGGTGCAACGCCATGTCGATCCCCGCCGACACTCCCGCCGACGTCACGACGTCGCCGTCGTCGACGAACCGTGCCTCGGTGTCCGCCAGGACGCTCGGGTCGAACGCCGCGAGCTCGTCGAAGGCCGACCAGTACGTCGTCGCAGGACGGCCCGCCAGCAGACCCGCCGCCGCGAGCACCAGGGCGCCCGTGCACACGCTCGTCACGAGCGGCGTCTCGGCACGCACGCCCCGCAGCCACTCCAGGTGTTCCGAGTCCGCCGCGAGGGCCCGCGTCCCGTGACCGCCCGGGTAGACGAGCACGTGCAGCGCACCGACCTCGTCGGCCGACGTGTCCGGCACCAGGCGCAGGCCCTTGGCGCACCGCACGCCCGCGCCGTCGGTCGAGAACGTCACGACCTCGGGGTGCAGCGGCGAGTGCGCGGCCCACGCCGACAGCACCTCGAACGGCCCCACGACGTCGAGCTCCTCGGCACCGTCGAAGACGAAGATGCCGATCCGCAGGTGGTGGCCGGTGCTCACGGGACTCAGTAGCCCGGCAGCGCCAGCATCTGGTCGAGCGCGACCCGCGCCCAGTACGCGTCGTCGGCGTCGACCACGATCCGATTCGGCACGCGCCCCGTGACGAGCGACTCCATCGCCCACACGAGGTGGGGCAGGTCGATCCGGTTCATCGTGGAGCAGAAGCAGACCGTCGAGTCCAGGTAGTGGACCTTCTTGTCCGGGTGCGCGGCGGCCAGGCGGCGCACGAGGTTGAGCTCGGTGCCGATCGCCCACGTCGAGCCCGGCTCGGCCGCGTCGAGCGCCTTGATGATGTACTCCGTCGAGCCCACCATGTCCGCCGCGGTGACGACCTCGTGCTTGCACTCGGGGTGCACGAGCACGGTCACGCCGGGAGCCGCGGCGCGGATGTCCTCGACGTTGCGCGCGGAGAAGCGGCCGTGCACCGAGCAGTGCCCGCGCCACAGGATCATCCGGGCGTCCTTGAGCTGCTGCGTCGTCAGCCCGCCGCCCGGCTTGCGCGGGTCGAACACCACGCAGTCGTCGAGCGACAGGCCGAGCTGCAGGACCGCGGTGTTGCGACCGAGGTGCTGGTCGGGCATGAACAGCACCTTGCCGGTGCCGCCGACGCCGCCGACCTTGTCGAACGCCCAGCGCAGGGCGACGTGCGCGTTCGACGACGTGCAGACCGTGCCGCCGTGACGGCCCGTGAACGCCTTGATGGCCGCCGTCGAGTTCATGTACGTGACGGGCACGGTGTCGTCCGCGACGCCCGCGTCGACGAGCACGTCCCACGCGTCCTCGACCTGGTCGATCGCCGCCATGTCCGCCATCGAGCAGCCCGCGGCGAGGTCCGGCAGGACCACCTGCTGGGCGTCGGACGTGAGGATGTCGGCCGACTCGGCCATGAAGTGCACGCCGCAGAAGATGACGAACTCCGCGTCGGGGCGGGCCGCCGCCTCGCGCGCGAGCTTGAACGAGTCGCCCGTGACGTCGGCGAACGCGATGACCTCGTCACGCTGGTAGTGGTGACCGAGCACGAACGCCCGGTCGCCGAGCGCCGCGCGGGCCGCACGGGCCCGCTCCACGAGGTCCGGGTCGCTCGGCGCGGGGAGGTCCCCGACGCACTCCACGCCACGCTCGGAGGCGAGGTCCACCCCGCGGCCGAGCAGCAGCAGGGCCGAGGGGGCGGGCTCCGCGAAGGAGGGCGCACTCGTCGTCAGCGTCACGCCAGAATCCTCGCACACGGGCGCTCGCGCGCCGCTGGGACGTCCGACCGCGCAGCCCGCGGCACCGTGTGCGTACCCGACGACCGGTCCGCGACGTGCCACGATGCGTCGCGTGCGTGTCCTCGTCGCCCCCGACACCTTCGGCTCCGTCCTGACGGCCCGCGAGGTCGCCGCCACCGTCGCCGCCGGCTGGCGGCTCGCGGCGCCCGGCGACGACGTGACCGAGTGCCCGCTCGCCGACGGCGGCCCCGGCTTCGTCGACACCCTGCACGCCGCGCTCGGCGGCGAGACCGTGCCCGTGACCGTCACGGGTCCTCTCGGCGCACCGGCACCCGCGGTCCTGCTCGTCGTCGACGGGCCGACGGGCCGGACGGCGTACGTCGAGTCGGCGCACGCGGTCGGGCTCCCGCTCGTCCCGGTCGAGCACCGCGACCCGACGCGGACGTCGAGCCGCGGGGTCGGCGACCTCCTCGTCGCGGCCCGCGACCTCGGCGCCCGCCGCGTGGTCGTCGGGCTCGGGGGGTCCGCCACGAACGACGCGGGCGCCGGCATGCTCGTCGCCGCCGGGCTCGACGTCCTGCCCGGGCTGCTCGACCAGGGCGGCGGCCCGCTCGGTGCCGTCACGGCCGCCGACCTCACCGGCCTGCGGGCGCTGCGGGCGCGCTGGCGCGACGTCGAGCTCGTCGTCGCCGTCGACGTCGACGTGCCGCTGCTCGGGCTCACGGGCGCGAGCGCCGGGTTCGCCGCGCAGAAGGGCGCCACGCCCGAGCAGGCGCAGGACCTCGAGCGGGCGCTCGGTGCTTTCGCGCACGCCGCGACGACCGCGCTCGCGGACGACCTGCGTCCTGACCTGCTCGCGGGCGCACGACCGACGTCCGCCGCGAGCCGCCTCACCGGTGCACCCGGCGCGGGCGCCGCCGGGGGGCTCGGGTTCGGGCTCGCCCTGCTCGGCGCCCGCGTCGTGCCCGGGGCGTCGTTCGTCGCCGACCACGTCGGCCTCGACGCGCGCCTCGCCGCGAGCGACGTCGTCGTCACGGGCGAGGGGCGGCTCGACTGGCAGAGCCTGCACGGCAAGGTCGCCGCCGAGGTCGCCGAGCGCGCGCTCCGGCACGGCATCCCGACCGTCGTCGTCGCGGGCGAGGTGCAGGTCGGCCGACGCGAGCTGTCCGCCGCCGGGATCACCGCCGCCTACGCCGTCGGGGAGACGCCCGACGAGGTCCGTGCGGCGCTCGCCGACCCCGTGACGACCCTGCGCGCCCGGGCGGAGCGCGTCGCGCGGACCTGGTCGCGCTGACCGAGCCGCTCGCGTCGCCCCGCGACGTGCCGCCAGGCGTGGACGACGCCCCGCCCGCACCGTCGTACCCTGGTCGGGAACAACCACGCACGCGCCGGTGTTGCGCATCGACGACGTGAGTTCCCCGGCACCAGGAGAGACGATGAGCGAGACCACGCAGACCTCGACGCACGGCGTCCTGCTCACGGACGTGGCGGCGGGCAAGGTCCGCAGCCTGCTCGAGCAGGAGGGCCGCGACGACCTGCGTCTGCGCGTCGCCGTCCAGCCCGGCGGCTGCTCGGGCCTCATCTACCAGCTGTACTTCGACGAGCGCCTGCTCGACGGCGACGTGACGCGCGACTACGACGGCGTCGAGGTCGTCGTCGACCGCATGAGCGTGCCGTACCTCGAGGGCGCGACGATCGACTTCGCCGACACGATCGAGAAGCAGGGCTTCACGATCGACAACCCGAACGCCGGCAGCGCCTGCGCGTGCGGTGGCTCCTTCAGCTGACGCCCAGCCCGTGACGAGGGCCCGGCACCGGTGACGGTGCCGGGCCCTCGTGCGTCCGAACCGCGGTAGACGTTCTGCGATGGCGTCCCGCCGCCGCCCCGCCCCGCC
>NZ_BIMR01000005.1 GCF_004306155.1 Cellulomonas biazotea | reverse complement strand
CCGCCGGACAGCGCCGAGGGCCGCCGGTCGCCGAGGCCGTCGAGCCCGACCCGGTCGAGCCAGGCGTCGGCGTCGGCGCGGGCGGCGCGGGTGCCGAGGCCGCGGGCGCGGGCGGCGAACGCGACGTTGTCGCGCGCGACGAGGTGCGGGAAGACGAGCGAGTCCTGGCCGAGCAGGCCGACGGAGCGGTGCTCGGGCGGGACGGCGACGCGACGGCGGGGGGCGACGGGGCGACCGGGGGCGACGCGGCCGCGGGGGGCGGCGCGCTCCCCGCCGGTCGAGGGGGGAGGGGCGTCGGGCACGACGTCGGTGAGGACGCGCTCTCCTGTGCGGACCGTGCCGTCGTCGGGCAGGAGCAGCCCCGCGAGGACGTCGAGCAGCGTCGACTTGCCGGCGCCGTTGGGTCCGAGGACCGCGACGACCTGGCCGGGCTCGGCGCGCAGCGCGACGTCGAGCCGGAACGCGCCCCGCCGGACCCGGACGTCGGCGACGAGCGCCCCGCTCACGCGGCCCGTCCCGGGCGCCACGCGCGTGCGGCGAGCAGCACCGCGACGGCGGTGACGACGAGCAGCAGCGACAGCGCGACGGCGGTGCCCTGCGAGACGCCCGCGCCGTTGAACGCGGCGTAGATCGCGAGCGGCATGGTCCGCGTGACCCCGGCGGTGCTGCCCGCGAACAGGGCGGTCGCGCCGAACTCGCCGAGGGCCCTGGCGAAGCACAGGACGGTCCCGCTCAGCAGCCCGGGGGCGACGAGCGGCAGCGTCACGCGCCGCAGGACGGTCCACCGTCCGGCCCCGAGGGTCGCGGCGACGGTCTCGTAGCGGGTGCCGACGGTGCGCAGCGCCCCCTCGACGCCGAGCACGAGGAACGGCATCGCGACGAACGTCTGGGCGATGACGACCGCGAGCGTCGTGAACGGGATGGTGACGCCGAACCAGGTGTCGAGCGCCTGCCCGACGAGCCCGCGACGGCCGAGCAGGAACAGCAGCGCGATGCCGCCGACCGTCGGGGGCAGCACGAGGGGCAGCGTGACGAGGGCGCGCAGCACGTCGGCCGTCCACCCGTGCGAGCGGGCGAGCAGCACCGCGAGCGGCACCCCGAGCAGCAGGCAGACGAGGGTGGAGACGCTCGACGTGGCGAACGACAGCCACAGCGCCGAGAGCGCCTCGGGCGAGGTCACGTCGGCGGGCAGGGAGCGCCAGTCGGCGCGGACGACGAGCGCGACGACCGGCAGGACGAGCAGCCCGAGCGCGAGGGCGGCGGGCAGCCGCAGCAGGAGCGGCGTCGTCCCGCCGGGCCGGTCGGCGGACCAGGTCCGGGAGTCGCGCACGACCGGCGCCGTCGTCATCGTCCGGCCGTCCGGACACCGCCGCACGGTGCGGCCCCGGTGACGGCGACGAGGGCGGCGCGCGCCGGGCGTGCGGGCGTCACGGTGCGACGAACCCCAGGTCGGCGAGGACCTTCTGCCCGGCGTCGGACAGCACGAGGTCGACGAACGCCTGCGCGACGGCGGGGTCCGCCGACGCGCGCGTGTCCGGGCCGAGGACCGCGACGGGGTACCGGTTGACGGCACCGGCCGCCTCGTCGACGTCGACGCCCTCGACGTCGTCACCGGCGACGAGGACGTCCGTGCGGTAGACCAGCCCGGCATCGGCCTCGCCTGCCGCGACCTTGGTGAGCACCGCGGTGACGTTCTGCTCCTCGCTCGCGGGCGTGAGCGTCACCCCGGCCGCGGCGAGGACCTTCTGCGACGCGGCCCCGCACGGCACCTGCGCGGCGCACAGCACGACCCGCCCGCCCGACGACGCGAGCGTCGCGAGGTCGGCGAGGGACGTGACGTCCTGCGGGTTGCCCGCGGGGACGGCGATCTGCAGCGAGTTCGTGCTGAAGACGGTCGGTGCACCGTCGACGAGGCCGGCGTCGACGACCGTCGCCATGTTCTTCTCGTCGGCCGACGCGAACACGTCGGCGCGCGCGCCCTCGACGAGCTGCGTCGCGAGCGTCGACGACCCGTCGTACGTGACCGCCCGGACGTCGACACCGGGGTGCGCGTACTCGAGCTCCGCGGCGAGCTCGTCGAAGGCTGCCGTGAGCGACGCCGCGGCGAAGATCGTGAGGGTGCCGGTGAGCTCGTCGGCAGCCTCGGTCGCCGCGGTGGTGGACGTCGACGCCGCCTCGGGCGTGCCCGACGAGCACCCCGCGAGCGCGACGAGCGCGACGACGACCCCGACGACCGCGCGCATTCCCCGGCGGCGACCCGTCATCGACTTCCGCCCGGCGTCTCCACGACGACGGTCGTCGCCTTCATCACGGCGACCGCGTGGGCACCGACCTCGAGGCCGAGCTCGCGGACGGCCTCGCTCGACATGAGCGACACCACGCGGAACGGGCCGCACTGCATCTCGACCTGCGCCATCACGGTGTCCGTGACGACGCGCGTGACGATCCCGGGCAGCCGGTTGCGCGCCGAGGTGGCGCGCGCGGTCGGGTCGGCGGGCGCGTGGGCCCGCTCGACGGCGACGGCGGCGAGGGCCGCGCCGTCGACGGTCGCGCGGCCCGCGTCGTCGGGCGCGGCGTCCAGCACGCCCCCGTCGACCCACCGGCGGACGGTGTCGTCGCTGACGCCGAGCAGCTCGGCGGCCTCGCTGATCCGGTATCGCGTCACGAGCAGGCATCCTAGCCCCGCAGATGCGGCATAATCGGCTGATCTGCCCCGCAGATGCGTCACCCGCGCGGACGGAGCGCGCGACACCACCGTGCGCAGTAGCGTCCGGACATGGCGAAGAAGGACAAGCAGGGCAAGGGCGCGAAGGACAAGATCTCCAACGACGTCTACGAGGCCGAGCTGTTCCGCCTCCAGGCCGAGCTCGTCAAGGTCCAGCAGTGGGTCCGGCACACCGGCGCGCGGGTGGTCGTGATCTTCGAGGGACGCGACGCGGCCGGCAAGGGCGGCACCATCAAGCGGATCTCCGAATACCTGTCCCCCCGCATCGTGCGCATCGCCGCCCTGCCGACGCCGACCGAGCGCGAGAAGGGCCAGTGGTACTACCAGCGCTACGTCTCGCACCTGCCCGCCGCGGGCGAGATCGTGCTGTTCGACCGGTCCTGGTACAACCGCGCGGGCGTCGAGCGGGTCATGGGGTTCTGCACGCCGCAGGAGTACTCGCGCTTCATGCGGCAGACGCCGATCTTCGAGCAGATGCTCGTCGAGGACGGTGTCCTGCTGCGCAAGTACTGGTTCTCCGTCTCCGACGAGGAGCAGCTGCGCCGGTTCCGCTCACGCCTCAACGACCCGGTCCGGCAGTGGAAGCTGAGCCCCATGGACCTGGAGTCCATCAGCCGGTGGGAGGACTACTCGCGCGCGAAGGACGAGATGCTCGTCCACACCGACGTGCCGACCAGCCCGTGGTACATCGTGGAGTCGGACGTCAAGAAGCACGCGCGGCTCAACATGATGGCCCACCTGCTGTCGACCATCCCGTACGAGGACGTGCCGCACGAGGAGGTCCACCTGCCCGACCGGCCCGCCGCGTCCAGCGGGTACGAGCGTCCGCCGCGCGAGCTGTCGACCTACGTGCCGGACCACGTCGCGCAGCTCCGCGGCGACCCCGAGCGCGACCTGTAGCGCGCACGGCGCGGGTGCCGTTGCGTGAGGGGCCCGTCGCCTGCGACGTTGAGGCCGTGACGGTCGCCCCCACCACGCCCACCACGCCCGGTCCGTCGCTGCGCGTCCGGGTCCCCGCCCTCAACCCGTCGGTCCGCCGGTTCCTCGCCACCGAGGCCGGCAGCGCCGTCGTCCTGCTCGCCGCGACCGTGCTCGCGCTCGTCTGGGCGAACTCGCCGTGGTCGCACTCCTACGAGGCGCTGTGGGAGACGACCGCAGGCTTCCACGTCGGCGCGTTCGGCATCGACCTCGACCTCGCGCACTGGGTCAACGACGCTGCCATGGCGGTCTTCTTCGCCGTCGTCGGGCTCGAGATCTCCCGCGAGGCGACCAGCGGCGAGCTGCGCGACCGGCGGACCGTCGCGGTGCCCGCCCTGGGCGCGGTCGGCGGGCTGCTCGTGCCCGTCCTCATCTACGTCGCGTTCACGGCCGGCACCGACGCGGTGCACGGGTGGGGCGTCGTCATGTCGACCGACACCGCGTTCCTCGTCGGCATCCTCGCGCTGTTCGGACCGGCCTGCCCCGACCGGCTGCGCCTGTTCCTGCTGACCCTCGCGATCGTCGACGACATCGGCGCGATCACCGTGATGGCCGTGTTCTACACCGACCAGGTCGACATGGCCGCGCTCGGGCTGGCCGCGCTGGTCGTCGTCGGCATGCTCGTCATGCGCTGGCTGCGGGTCTGGCAGCTCGCCCCGTACGTCGTCGCCGGGGTGCTGCTGTGGTTCGCCGTGCAGGCGTCGGGGGTGCACGCGACGCTCGCCGGGGTGCTCGTCGGGCTGCTCGTCCCCGCCGCCGTGCCGCAGCGCGAGCACGTCGAGGCCGTGCCCGGCTACGCGGGCGACCTCGTCGACGACACGACCGCCGAGCGCGAGCACCTCGCCGAGCTCGCCGCGCGGGCGGCCGTGCCCACGAGCGACCGGCTGCAGCGCGTCCTGCACCCGTGGTCCGCGTACGTCGTCGTGCCGCTGTTCGGACTGGCCAACGCCGGTGTCGTCCTCGACGCCGAGACCCTCGCCGACGCCGCCCGGTCCCGCGTGACGATCGGCGTCGCGGTCGCTCTCGTCGTCGGCAACGCGATCGGCATCACGGGCGCGGCGACCCTCGCGATCCGGATGGGCCTCGGCGACCTGCCCGGCCGCGTCAGGTACGGGCACCTGCTCGGCGGCGCGGTGCTCGCGGGGATCGGGTTCACGATCTCGCTGTTCATCGCGCAGCTCGCGTTCGGCGACGACCCGGCGCTGCTGTCGGAGGCGAAGATCGGCGTCCTCGCGGGGTCGCTCGTCGCTGCCGTCGCCGGGTCGGTCCTGCTGCGCTGGCTCGGCGAGAAGCTGCCGCTGTGCTCCCCCGCGACCGACGGGCCGCCGCCCGCGCTGCCACCGCTGCCGTGGCGCGCCCCCGAGTGAGTCCGGGTCAGCCGCCCTGGGCCGCGAGGGCCGCGTAGCGGTCGAGGATGCGCGGCCACTCGGTGAACTTCGCGCGCGCCTCGGCGTTCTCGTCCGACCAGCCGCCGTGCTCGAAGACGACGTGCGTGCCGTCGTGGGGCAGCGGCTCGAACGTCACCGTGATCGTCGTCGGCGACGTGCGGTCCTGCCCGAGGACCGACGTGTGCACCAGGCGGTGCGGCGCGTCGACCTCGACGACCGTGCCCCAGGGCACGGCGCCGAGCCGCGCGTCCTCCAGGAGGACCTGACCGCCGACCCACGGCTCGATCGTCGCGCCGCGGAAGCCGTCCGGGTCGGGCGAGTAGTCGGGGTGCCACCACCGGCCGATCCCCTGGACCCACAGGTCGAAGGCGGCGCCCGGCGGGCACGGCACCGTGTACTCGTGGCGCAGCGGCGTCAGGTCCATCGCACGATCCTCACCGAGGTCACGCGGCTGCGCGACCGGTCACGCGACCGTTCAGGCCAGGGGGTCGCCGGCCCCGAACGTCGACAGCCGCAGGCGCCGCGCGTCGGTTGCGAGGATCTCTGCGGTCGCCGCGCGCAGCGACGCGCCGGTGTCCGCGCCCGCGCGCACGAACCGGCCGCTGAGGTCGTCGAGCTCGCCGTCGCCGAACGCGCGCACGAGCTCCGCGACGTCCTCGACGGGGGTCCACTCGGTGCGCTGCTCGTGCGTCGGCATGGCGCCCGTCATGTCGGTCGCGACGACGCCCGGCGCGAGGTCGAGCACCCGCAGCCCCTGGTCGCGGTACTGCGCGTCGAGCATCGTCGTGAGGCGCGCGAGCGCGCCCTTGCTGATGTGGTACCCGGTGTACGCACCGCCCGCGTTGACGCCCGCGCCCGAGTTCATGTTGAGCACCCGGCCGCCGCCGCGCGCGAGCATCCCCGGCAGGACAGCGCGGGTGACGAGCAGCGGGCCGCGGACGTTGGTCTCGACGACCCGCCACGCGTCCTCGACGTCGTCGTCGGCGAACGGCACCTCGGCCTGCTCGATGACACCCGCGTTGTTGACCAGCAGCCCGATGCCGCCCACGTCCTCGAAGGCGGCCTCGACCCGCGCGACGACGTCCGCGACCGTGGTCGCGTCGACCAGGTCGCCCGCCGCGACCGTCGCCGTGGCCCCGAGGGCCTCGAGCTGCGCCGCGACGTCGTCCAGGTGCGCGCGAGTGCGGCCCACCAGCGCCACCGACCAGCCCGCGCGGGCCAGACCCAGCGCCACGCCGCGGCCGATGCCCCGGCCGGCTCCCGTGACGAGGGCGGTCCGCGGGACGAGGGCGGTCCGCGGGTCGGTCGGGTGCGCGTCGGTCGTCATCGGGCCATCGTGCCGGACACGGACCGGCTCAGCGCGCCACGCCTCGGACCCGCGCCGCGGTGCGGACCGCGGTCAGCAGGGGCTCGACCTGCGGCCTGCCGGGGTGCACGATCCCGTCGACCAGGATCGTCGGCGTCCCGCGCACGCCCATCGCGACGCCCGCGAGGTAGTCGGCCTCGACGGACGGCGCGAACTCCTGCGCGGCCGGTCCGGCGACCAGTGCCGGGTCGATGCCGAGGTCGCGCGCGTACCGGCGCAGGTCGGGCTCGGCCAGGTGGTCCTGGTGCGCGAGCAGGACGTCGTGCAGGTCCCAGAACCGCCCGACGGTCGCCGCCGCCTCCGCCGCGAGCGCCGCGGTGAGGGCGTAGGGGTGCACCTCGAACAGCGGGAAGTGCCGCCAGACCAGCCGGGCCAGGCCGTCGGAGGCGTCCACGACCTCCCGCAGCACGGGCGCGGCGGCGCGGCAGTACGGGCACTCGAGGTCGCCGAACTCGAGGATCGTCACGGGCGCGTCGGGCGACCCGTACACGTGCCGTTCGGGGCGGGTGTCGGCCGTCATGACCTCGATCCTGCCCGATCGCGATCCCGACCCGCCCGCGCGGGGCGCCGGACCGTCACCGCCGCTTCGGCAGGCGCCGCGGCAGGAGCGGCGGGCTCGCGGTGCCCGCACCGTCGACGATGCCGTCCACGACGTCCCGGACGGCGTCGAGGCCGTCCCACGTCGCACGCCAGCCCAGCTCGCGCTCGGCGCGCGAGGTGTCGAGGACCGGCGCGTGCACCGCCATGTCGAGCCACCCCGGGCCCACCGGCACGACGCGCGAGTGCCACGCGGTGCTCAGCGCGGCGCGCACGACCGCGACCGGGACCTCCCGCACCTCGCCGCTGCCGACGACCCGCGCGACGTCCTCCCCGCGCAGGACCTGCGGCGACGCGACGTTGAACGCCCCCCGCACCTGCCGCACGACCGCCTCCCGGTACGCCTGGGCGACGTCGTCGGCGTGCACGGCCTGCAGCCGCACCCCGGCCGGCCACGGCAGCACCGGCACCTTGCCGCCGAGCACCCGCTCCGGCACGAACGGGCCGAGGAACAGCCGCGTGATCTCGTGCCCCGCGTCCCGCTGGAAGATCAGCGCGGGCCGCAGCCGCGCGACGGCGAGGTCCGGGTGCGACTCCTCGTACTCGTCGAGCAGCCGCTCCTGCGCGGCCTTGTCGACGCTGTACGACGAGCTGCGCACGCCGTCGGTCGGCCAGCCCTCCGACCGGGGGACGTCGTCCGGCGCGGGCGAGTACGCGCCGACCGACGACGCGCACACCACGTGCGGCACACCGGCGCGCACCACGGCGTCGAGCACCCGCCGCGTGCCGGTGACGTTGACGTCCGCCAGACGACGTCGGTCGTGGCTCGGCTGGATCGCCCACGCGAGGTGCACGACCGCGTCCGCCCCCGCGAACGCCCGGGCGAGGTCGGCGACGACGTCCTCGTCGGGCACGCGCGCGCCGATGTCGACCGACACCCACGACGCGACGTCGTAGGGCGGCGGCGGGGTGGTCCGCGGGGTCCGGCGGGCGATCCCGACGACCGAGGTGACCGTGGAGTCGCCGCGCAGGCGGCGCAGCAGGGCCGTCCCCGCGTTGCCGCTCGCGCCGACGACCACGACCCTCATGCGCGGACCCCCGTCGCGGCGCGCCTCACGACGTGCCGCCAGGGTCCAGGACGACCTTCACGCACCCGTCCTCCTTCTTCTGGAACATCGCGTACGCGCCCGGCGCGTCCTCGAGCGGCAGCCGGTGCGTGCGCAGGTCGAGCACGCCCAGCGGGTCCGCCGGGTCGCTCACGAGCGGCAGGATCGTGTCCGTCCAGCGCCGCACGTTCGCCTGCCCGAACCGGAACGTCAGCTGCCGGTCGAAGATGTCCATGAGCGGGAACGGGTCGACCGCCCCGCCGTACACGCCGGACACCGACACCGTCCCGCCGCGCCGCACGCCCTCGATGGCGGTCTGCAGCGCCGCGAGCCGGTCGATCCCGGCCTTCTCCATGAACGGCCGTGCGAGGGCGTCGGGCAGGACGCCCGCGACGCGCTGCGCGCCCGCCGCGAACGACGACCCGTGCGCCTCCATGCCCACCGCGTCGACCGCGGCGTCGGCGCCGCGCCCCTCGGTCAGGTCGCGGACCGCCGCGAGGACGTCGTCGGTCGTCCCGACGTCGATCGTCTCGATGCCGTGCCGGCGTGCCATCGCGAGCCGCTCCGGGACGAGGTCCAGCCCGATGACGCGCGACGCGCCGCGGTGCCGGGCGATGCGCGCCGTCATCTGGCCGATCGGGCCGAGGCCCACGACCAGCAGGCTGCCGCCCGGGGGGACGTCCGCGTACTCGACGGCCTGCCACGCGGTCGGCAGCACGTCGGACAGGTACAGGTAGCGCTCGTCGGGCTCGCCGTCGTCCGGGACGACGACCGGCCCGTAGTGGGCCTGCGGGACGCGCAGGTACTCCGCCTGGCCGCCGGGCACGCGCCCGTACAGCGACGTGTACCCGAACAGCGCGGCTCCCTTGCCCTGCTCCTGCACCTGCGTCGTCTCGCACTGCGACTGCAGGCCGCGGCGGCACATGAAGCACGTGCCGCACGCGATGCCGAACGGCACCACGACGCGGTCGCCGACGCGCAGGTTGTGCACGTCCGGCCCGACGGCCTCGACGACGCCCATGGCCTCGTGCCCGAGGATGTCGCCGCGCTCCAGGTACGGCCCGAGGAACCCGTACAGGTGCAGGTCCGACCCGCAGATCGCGGTCGACGTGACGCGCACGACCGCATCCGTCGGCTCCTGGATCGTCGGGTCGGCCACCGTCTCGACCGACACCTTCTCGCGGGCCTGCCACGTGAGCGCCCGCACGGTCAGCCGTCCCGCGGGTTGAGGTTCGCCGGGTCGGCGTCCGGGTCGTCGTAGCCCGTGCCCTCCTCGCCGGACGCCTCCGCACCCGTGCGGGGGTTGAGCATGCCGGGGTCCGCGTCGGGGTCGGGAGCCTCGCCCTCGACCGATCGGGCCGTGGGGGTGCTCGTGTCGTCCGGGGGCAGCGTGCCGTCGTCCGGGGTGGTGGGGGTGTCGTCGGGGGTCGTCATCGCCCCACGCTGACACCGCGGGTCGGGCACCGCATCCGGAGGGACCGGTGCCCGGAGGCGCCGCACGACGACGCCGCGCCCGCTCCGCGTGCGGTCGGGAGCACCGCGGGCGACGATGCGTCGATGCAGGTCGTGCGCCGTCGCGCTGCGCTCCTCGTGGTGCTGCCGCTCCTGGTGACCGCCGGGTGCGCGGTCGGGTCGACGCAAGGCCCGGCGGACGACGCACGGGCCCTCGCCGACCCGCTCGCCCAGGTCACGTCGGCCGTCGAGACCGCGCTGCTCGCGACGTCGCTGCTCGACGAAGGCCGCACCAGCACCACGGTGACCGACACCGCGCTGCTCGACCAGGTGCACGTCCTGCAGGACGCGTCGGACGCGGTCGCGACGCTCGTCCCGGCGCCGGGGCCCGGCAGCGCCTGGCAGTCCGACGCCCTCGCCGCGGTCGGCGAGGCGCAGACCGCCGTCGCGGACGCCCGGGCGTGGGCCACCGGCGCCGGCGGGTCAGTCGACGAGGTCACCGCCGCCCTCGAGGACGCCGGTGCGCGCGTCGACGACCTCACCGCGACCCTGCAGGAGGCCGGGTCGTGAAGCGCCTGCTCGGCGTCGCCCTCGGCGTCCTCACCGCGATCGGGGGCTTCCTCGACATCGGCGACCTCGTCACGAACGCCGTCGTCGGGTCCCGGTTCGGCCTGAACCTCGCGTGGGTCGTCGTCGTCGGCGTCGTCGGCATCTGCCTGTTCGCCCAGATGTCCGGCCGCGTCGCCGCCGTGTCCGGCCGCGCGACGTTCGAGATCATCCGCGAGCGCCTCGGCCCCCGCACCGCCGGCGCCAACCTCGTGGCGTCCTTCCTCATCAACCTGCTGACCCTCACCGCCGAGGTCGGCGGCATCGCGCTCGCCCTGCAGCTCGCGTCCTCGGTCGAGCCGCGGCTGTGGATCCCGGTCGCAGGACTCGCCGTATGGCTCGTCATCTGGCGCGCGAAGTTCTCGATCCTGGAGAACGTCACGGGCCTGCTCGGGCTCACGCTCGTCGTGTTCGCCGTCGCGCTGTTCCTGCTCGGGCCCGACTGGTCCGAGCTCGCCGACCAGGCCCTGTCGCCCACCGTGCCCGGCGACGAGGGGCACGCCGTGTACTGGTACTACGCGATCGCGCTGTTCGGCGCCGCGATGACGCCCTACGAGGTGTTCTTCTTCTCCTCGGGTGCCCGCGAGGAGAAGTGGACCGTCAAGGACCTCTCGCAGTCCCGCCTCAACGTGCTCGTCGGCTTCCCGCTCGGGGGCATCCTGTCCGTCGCGATCGCCGCGTGCGCCGCCGTCGTCTTCCTCCCCGCGTCCGTCGAGGTGTCGTCGCTCTCGCAGATCGTGCTGCCCGTCGCCCTCGCCGGCGGCAAGCTCGCGCTCGCCGTCGTCATCGTCGGCATCGTCGCCGCGACCTTCGGCGCCGCCCTGGAGACCGGGCTGTCGTCCGGCTACACGCTCGCCCAGTACCTCGGCTGGTCGTGGGGCAAGTTCCGCCGCCCCGCGCAGGCCGCCCGGTTCCACCTCACGATGATCATCGCCCTGCTCGTCGCCGTCGCCGTCCTCATGACGAGCGTCGACCCCATCAAGGTCACCGAGTTCTCCGTCGTCTTCTCCGCCGTCGCACTGCCCCTCACCTACCTGCCGATCCTGCTCGTCGCCAACGACCCCGAGTACATGGGCAAGCACGTCAACGGCCGGGTCACGAACGCCCTCGCGCTCGTCTACCTGGTCGTCATCCTCGCCGCGTCGCTCGCGGCCATCCCCCTGATGATCGCCACCGGAGCCGGATCATGAGCCCCCGCGTGCGCCGCACGGCGCTCCCCTACGACGTCGACGAGGACCTCCCTCGCGAGCCCACCCCCGCGGGTCGCGTGCTCGACGCCCGCCTGCACCTGCTCGACCGGCAGACCCTCGACGTCGACGACGTGCCCGTCGCGTGCGTCGACGACCTGGAGGTCCGCACCGCCTCCGGCTCGGGGGACGTCACCTCCGGGGCCTCGCCCGCTTACGTCACCGCCCTGCTGTCCGGTCCCGTCCTCGGCACCCGTCTCTTCGGCGGTCGCCCCCCGGCGTCTCGGCTGCACCGCATCCTGTGGCGGAACGTCGCCGACGTCGGCACGACCGTCCGCCTCGGCGTCCGCGGCGAGGACCTCGACGTCCTGTGGGTCGAGCGGTGGGTCCGCGACCACGTCGTCGGACGCATCCCCGGAGGTCGCCATGATCCTCAGTGACCTGCTCGACGCCCCCGTGCGCGCCGCCTCCGGCGACCTGCTCGGGTACGTCGTCGACGTGCGCCTGGTCCTCGACGGCCCCCTCGACGGCGGGATCCTCGTGACGCCGCGGGTGCACGGCCTGCTCGTCAGCCCTCGCACCGGCACCTCGTTCCTCGGGTACGAGCGCACCGACGTGCGCTCCCCCGCCCTGCTGGCCCGCTGGCTGCGGTGGCGGCACCGCGGGACGTTCCTCGTGCGCTGGTCCGACGTCGCCGCGGTCGGCGGGGACGTCACGCTGGCCCAGGACTACCGGCGCTGGTCACCGACCTTCCCGGAGACGGTCCACCAGCACCCGACGACCTGACGGGGCGGGTCCGCCCCGTCACGGGGTAGCGACTGCCACCACGGACGCTCTCCCACATCGACGTCGCGACCCATACGCTGGCCGCACCAACGGCATCAGCCTCAGACGGCGCCGCGCGCATCACGCGCTGCCCACGTGCGGACCAAGATGTGAGCTCGGCGCGCACTCTTCATCGGAAGAGTCCGCATGCCGACCTGCACCAAGATCTCCTACCCGTCTGCCCTCGCGGCGGGGCGCGCACTCACGGCCATCCGGCGTGCTCGTCGGGGACGGGGAGGGTCATTTGCCCCTCGCCGTGCACCCGTGCCCGGAGTGCCGCGGGCAGTGGCACGTGACGTCCAAGCCCGCCAAGGGTGCTTTGGCGCGGCGTTGGCAGATCCAGGCCGGGCTGCGATGGCGATCCTGACGACAGACGCGCCACGGTCGTTCGCCACGAGACCGCCACCCTCCAGCCGCATCCGGAGAGCCCGCTTAGCATGGCGGCCCTGGCGCTCGAAGGAGCAGGCGATGGAACGCCAAGTCGTGGACAAGAGTGCGGTGAGGCGTTCCGCCGAGCGCTCGACACGGGTCTCCGCCAAGCTCGAGGGGCGAGTCGTCCCGCAAGACTTCGTCCGCTCTCCCAAGGTCGAGAAGTTCGTCGCTGCGCGCACCCCGGCGAAGGCCGTGCCGGTCTGAACTCAGCTTCGGAACCTCGGTGAGCGTCGGTGGCCCCTCGCGACCTCGGCCCACCGCTCGGCCGAGGGCTGAGGTCACAGCGGGACGGCGTCGCGGCGTGCTGCCTCCAGGACGGCTCCCCGACCTCTGCTCGAAAGGATGTCGACGCGCACGCCGGTGATCCGTTCGAGCTCGTCGATCAGGTCCATGAGGTCGAACAGGTCGGTCCCGGGTGCGAACGTGACCATGAGGTCGAGGTCGGAGTCCAGGTCGTCGTCGCCGCGCGCGACCGACCCGACCACGTGGGCGTCGCTGCCGTGATGGCGTGCGATGGCGTCGGCGATCTCGGGTCGGTGCAGCCGCAGCGCCTCCGAGGGCCGGAGGCGGCTCGCGTGCTCGGGTCGGGCGCGCGGGTCGTCGGCCTGCACGGGTCGACCGGGCTCGATCGCCGCGATGGTCGCTCCTCTCAGAACAGCGTCGACTCGGCCGGGACCGGCGGGCGCTCCAGGTCCAGCAGGAACCGCTTGCGCTCGATGCCCGCGGCGAAGCCGG
>NZ_BIMR01000004.1 GCF_004306155.1 Cellulomonas biazotea | reverse complement strand
ACTTCGACCCGACGGAGCGGCAGCTGCGCACCGCCGTGCAGGTGCACGGGGCGGCGCTCGCCGGCGCCGGCCTGCTGCTCGCGCTCGGCAAGGCGCCGCGCACCGCCGCGCTCGCGCTCGCCGCGCTCACCGCGCCGCTCGTCGTCGTCAACCTGCCGGACAAGGTCCACGACCGCGACCCCGTCGCGCGCGCCGCGAGACGCACCCGGCTCGTGCGCGCCGTGTCGGCGCTCGGGGGCGCGCTGCTGGCCGCCGCCGACTACGAGGGCCGTCCCGGCCTCACGTGGCGCGTCCAGGCGGCGCGGGCGCGGCACGCCACCGAGGACTGACCGACGCGCGCCCACGGCACGGGCGCCGCGGACCCGTCCCCCGCACCGCCGCTAGCCTGACGCCATGACCGCCCTGGACCCGCGCCCGCACCCCGCCGCCGCCCTCTGGCCCGCCCCCGAGGCCCCCGGCACGCTGGACACGGTCGTCGAGGTCCCCGGCTCGAAGTCGCTCAGCAACCGCTACCTGGTGCTCGCGGCGCTCGCCGACGGCCCGAGCCGGCTGCGCGCCGTGCTGTCGTCGCGCGACACGCGCCTCATGGGCGGAGCCCTCGAGACCCTCGGCGTCACGGTCGACGCCGGGCAGGACTGGGTCGTCTCCCCCGCTGCGCTGCGCGGCCACGTGACGATCGACTGCGGGCTGGCCGGCACGGTCATGCGGTTCCTGCCCGCGGTCGCCGCGCTCGCCGACGGCCCGGTCCACTTCAAGGGCGACCCCGAGGCGCTCGTGCGGCCCATGGGGCCGATCATCCAGGCGCTGCGGGCGCTCGGCGTCCGCGTCGACGAGGAGGGCGAGCCCGGCCACCTGCCGATCACGGTGCACGGGCGCGGCCACGTCCGCGGCGGTCAGGTCGACGTCGACGCGTCGGGGTCCAGCCAGTTCGTGTCGGGCCTGCTGCTCGCCGGCGCCCGGTTCGAGCAGGGCCTGACGATCCGGCACACCGGCCGGACCCTGCCGAGCCTGCCCCACATCGAGATGACCGTGGACGTCCTGCGGGCCGCAGGCGTCGACGTCGACGACTCCCGGCCCGACATCTGGCGGGTCGCCCCGGGGGCGATCGCCGGCCGGGACGTGCGCGTCGAGCCCGACCTGTCGAACGCCGGCGCGTTCCTCGCGGCCGCGCTCGTCGCCGGCGGGACGGTCCGCGTCCCCGGCTGGCCCACGACGACCACCCAGCCCGGCGGCCTGCTGCCCGGCATCCTCGAGCGCATGGGCGCGACCACGCGGCTCGACGGCGACGTCCTGGCCGTCACCGGCACCGGCGTCGTGCACGGCGTCGACCTGGACCTCAAGCCCGCCGGGGAGCTCGCGCCCACCATCGCCGCGCTCGCCGTGTTCGGCGACGGCCCCACGCGGCTGCGCGGCATCGCGCACCTGCGCGGGCACGAGACCGACCGCCTCGCGGCCCTCGCGAACGAGATCACGCGGCTCGGCGGGCAGGCCGAGCAGACCGCCGACGGGCTCGTCATCACACCCCGCGCGCTCACCGGGGGCGTCTGGCGGACCTACGCCGACCACCGCATGGCGACCGCGGGCGCGCTCGTCGGCCTGCGGGTGCCCGGCGTCGAGGTCGAGGACGTCGCGACGACCGGCAAGACGCTGCCCGACTTCGTCGGGATGTGGCAGGGCATGCTCGGAACGCGACCGGCCGGCACCGGCGACGGGGCGCAGGCGTCCTGATGGCGGAGCGCCGCTACGACGAACGGGACGTCCGCGTCCGTCCCGGTCGCGGCACGCGGCCCCGCACCAAGATCCGCCCCGAGCACGCCGACGCGGACACCGCGCTCGTCACGGGCGTCGACCGCGGCCGGTACGCGGTGCTCGTCGACCCGGGCGGCCCCGACGAGCGGCGCGCGATCGCGATGAAGGCCCGCGAGCTCGGCCGCGAGCGCGTCGTGCCGGGCGACCGCGTGGACGTCGTCGGCGACACCTCGGGCGACCAGGGTTCCCTGTCCCGGATCGTGCGCATCACCGAGCGCCGGACGGTCCTGCGGCGCACCGCCGACGACACGGACCCCGTCGAGCGCGTCATCGTCGCCAACGCCGACCAGCTCGTCATCGTCACCGCGCTCGCCGACCCCGAGCCCCGCACCCGCATGATCGACCGGTGCGTCGCCGCCGCCTACGACGCGGGCATGGACGTCCTGCTCGCCCTCACGAAGTCCGACCTGGCCGACCCCGCGGAGCTCGTCGCGATGTACGCGCCCATCGGGGTGCACGTCGTCGTGACGCGGACCGAGGGTCCCAGCGACGAGCGCGTCATCCACGGCTTCGACGACCTGCGCACCGCGCTCGACGGCCGGACGTCGGTCCTCGTCGGGCACTCGGGCGTCGGCAAGTCGACGCTCGTCAACGCGCTCGTGCCGGACGCCGCGCGCGCGACCGGCGTGGTCAACGACGTGACCGGCCGTGGGCGGCACACCTCGACGTCCGCCGTGGCGCTGCGCGTCCCCGGGACCGCCGCACCCACGTGGGTCATCGACACGCCGGGCGTGCGGTCGTTCGGGCTCGCGCACGTCGACCCCTCCCACCTGCTGGGCGCGTTCGCCGACCTCGCCGACGTCGCGCAGGAGTGCCCGCGCGGCTGCACGCACGCCGCCGACGCCCCGGACTGCACGCTCGACGAGTGGGTGGCCGACGCCCCCGACGACGAGACACGCGACGCCCGAGCCGCGCGCGTCGAGTCCTTCCGGCGGCTCCTGGCGAGCCGGCTCGGCACGGGCGACGCGGATCCACGCGAGTCGCGCGAGACCTCACGGCCCTGACCTGGGCGGCGGCGCTACGGTGTCGGCCATGAGCCTGCGCCCCGGGTACGACGACGACCTGCGACTCGCGCACGTGATGGCGGACCAGGTCGACTCGCTGACGATGTCGCGGTTCAAGGCGCAGGACCTGCGCGTCGAGACCAAGCCGGACCTGACGCCGGTGTCCGACGCCGACCGCGCGGCCGAGGAGCTCATCCGCGGCCAGCTCTCGCGCGCCCGGTCCCGCGACGCCGTGCAGGGCGAGGAGATGGCCGACACCGGCCATGGTCCCCGCCGGTGGGTCGTCGACCCGATCGACGGGACGAAGAACTTCGTCCGCGGGGTGCCGGTCTGGGCGACGCTCATCGCGCTCATCGACGGCGACGAGGTCGTCGTCGGGCTCGTGAGCGCACCCGCGCTCGGCCGCCGCTGGTGGGCCGCGCAGGGCTCCGGCGCGTGGACCGGCAAGTCGCTGGCCGCGGCGTCGCGCATGCAGGTGTCGGGCGTCGACCGGCTCGCCGACGCGTCGCTGTCCTACTCGAGCCTGTCCGGGTGGGAGCAGGAAGGGCTGCTGGACCCCTTCCTCGACCTCACCAGGCGCGTGTGGCGCACCCGCGCGTACGGTGACTTCTGGAGCCACGTGCTCGTGGCGGAAGGTGCGGTCGACCTGTCGGCGGAGCCCGAGCTCGCGCTGCATGACATGGCCGCGCTCGTGCCGATCGTCACGGAGGCCGGCGGGCGGTTCACGTCGGTGCGCGGCGTCCCGGGGCCGTTCGGCGGCTCCGCGCTGGTGAGCAACGGGCTGCTGCACGACGCGGCGCTCGAGCTGCTCGACCCGATGCCCGGCGACTGACACGCGTCCCGCGGGGACGCGGGAACGGGGGCGGTGACGTGGACGAGCACCGCACGACGAGGGCCGCCTCGTTCGAGCGCGGCGCCGCCGTGTACCAGGCGACCCGACCGAGCTACCCCGACGAGGTCGTGCGCTGGTGCGTGCCGCACGACGCGCGCGACGTCCTCGACCTCGCGGCGGGCACGGGCAAGCTCACGCAGCGCCTCGTCGCGTTCGGCTTCGACGTGGTCGCCGTCGAGCCGTCCGACGCCATGCGCGCCGAGCTCGAGCGCGCGGCCCCCGACGCGGACGCCCGACCCGGCACCGCCGAGCGCACCGGCCTGCCGGACGCCTGCGTCGACGCCGTCACCGTCGCGCAGGCGTGGCACTGGTTCGACCCGCCGACGGCCGCCGCGGAGATCGCGCGCGTCCTGCGCCCGCACGGCAGCGTCGCGGTGCTGTGGAACGTCCGCGACCAGGCGACCGACTGGGTCGCACGGTGGACCCGGATCGTGCACACCGGCGACTCGCTCGAGCCGAGCGCGCGGGTGCCCGTGCTGGGCGACCGCTTCACCGAGCCGGAGCACCACGAGGTCGCCTGGTCGACCCCGATGCCGACGGCCGACCTGCGCGTCCTCGCCGCCAGTCGCAGCCACCTGCTGACGCTGCCCGACGACGAGCGCGACGCCCTGCTCGACCAGGTCGACGACCTCGTCGCGACCCACCCCGACCTGCGCGGCCGGACGACGGTCGACGTCCCGTACCGCACCCTGTGCTGGCGGGCGACGCGCCGGTGACCCACCGTCGCGCCGGGCGTCAGAGGCCGAGCAGCGCGGGCAGTTCGGTCAGGGTGCTGATCGTGCGGACGTCCGTCGCCGCGATGGTCGCGTCGCTGATCGGGTGCCGGCGGGTGCCCGGCCGGTCGAGCCACACGCCGACGAGCCCCGCGTCGCGCGCGGCCGCGGCGTCGACGTCGAGCTCGTCGCCGACGTACGCGGTGCGGGCGGGGTCGGTGCCGAGCAGCCGGCACGCCTCGGCGAACACGCGCGGGTCGGGCTTGCCGAAGCCGAGGGTGTCGACGCCGACGAGCATCGGGACGCGGCCGATCAGGCCGGTGCGCTCGAGCTTGGCGGTCTGGTAGGCCACCGACGCGTTCGAGAGGGCCCCGACGGCGAGCCCGGCGGACAGCAGGGTGTCCACGACGGTGCTCGCGTCGTCGTGCGCCGCCCAGGCGGCCGTGAAGCCGTCCTGGAACACCGCGTCCCACGCCGCGAACGCGTCGTCGTCGAGCGCGTGCCCGCCGAACCGGGCGTGCAGCTCGTTGGCGCGCGTCATGCGCTGCGCGTCGAAGTCCACCTCGCCGCGCGTGTAGCGCTGGTAGTGGCCGTTGACGTCCGCCCGCCAGACCGCGACGACCTCGTCGTCGCGGTCGGGCGTGACGTCCGGCAGGTACCGGCGGGCGATCACGGCGAGCGCCGCCGCGAACGCGCCGCGGGTGTCGACGAGCGTGTCGTCGATGTCGAACAGCACGCCGTCGACGAGCGGACGGTCGGCTCCGTCCGCCGCGGGGGCGCCCGTCACAGCGTCGCGCGCAGCCGGTCCAGGCGGGCGAGCGTCGAGGCCTGCCCGAGGATCTCCATGGACTCGAACAGCGGCGGCGAGACCCGGCGGCCGGACAGCGCGACGCGCAGCGGCGTGTACGCGAACCGCGGCTTGATGCCCAGACCGCCCTCGTCGACGAGCGCGGCCTGCAGGACCTCCTGCGTCGCGGCGGTCGTGAAGCCGTCGGCGGGCAGTGCCGCGAGGGCGGCGCGTGCGGCGTCGAGGACCGCGGAGGCGTCGTCGCGCAGGGCGCCGCGGGCGTCGTCGGCGACCTCCAGGGCGTCGTCCGCGACGAACAGGAAGCCGAGCATCCCGACGACCTCGCCGAGCAGCGTGACGCGCGTCTGGATGAGCGGCGCGCCCGCGTCGAGCAGCGCACGGTGCTCGGCCGACAGGTCGGCGTACGAGTCTGCGGGGACCAGGCCGCCCGCGTGCAGGTACGGCACCAGCCGGTCGCGGAAGTCGTCGGGCGCGAGCAGCCGGACGTGCTCGGCGTTGATCGCCTCGGCCTTCTTCAGGTCGAACCGCGCCGGGTTCGGGTTGACGTCCGCGATGTCGAACGCCTGCGTCATCTCCTCGAGCGTGAAGACGTCGCGGTCGGGCGCGATGGACCAGCCGAGCAGCGCGAGGTAGTTGAGCAGGCCCTCGCGGGTGAAGCCGCGCTCCCGGTGCAGGAAGAGGTTCGACTCGGGGTCGCGCTTGGAGAGCTTCTTGTTGCCCTCGCCCATCACGTACGGCATGTGCCCGAACTGCGGCACGACCGACGCGACACCGAGGTCGACGAGCGCGCGGTACAGCGCGACCTGCCGCGGGGTCGACGACAGCAGGTCCTCGCCGCGCAGCACGTGCGTGATGCCCATGAGCGCGTCGTCGACGGGGTTGACCAGCGTGTACAGGGGGTGGCCGTTGGCGCGCACGATGACGTAGTCCGGCACCGAGCCGGCCTTGAACGTGATCTCCCCGCGGACCAGGTCCGTGAACGTGACGTCCTCGTCGGGCATCCGCAGGCGCAGGACGGGCGCACGGCCCTCGGCGCGGAACGCGGCCTTCTGCTCGTCGGTCAGGTCCCGGTCGACGCCGTCGTAGCCGAGCTTCGGGTCGCGCCCGGCGGCCCGGTGACGGGCCTCGATCTCCTCCGGGGTCGAGAACGACTCGTACGCGTACCCGCCCTCGACGAGCCGGCGCACGACGTCCTCGTACAGGTCGTAGCGCTGCGACTGGCGGTACGGCTCGTGCGGTCCGCCGACCTCGACGCCCTCGTCCCAGTCCAGCCCCAGCCAGCGCAGCGCGTCGAGGAGCTGCAGGTAGCTCTCCTGCGAGTCCCGCTCCGCGTCAGTGTCCTCGATGCGGAACACGAACGTGCCGCCCGTGCGCCGGGCGTATGCCCAGTTGAACAGCGCGGTGCGGATCAGCCCGACGTGCGGGGTGCCGGTCGGCGACGGGCAGAAGCGGACGCGCACGGCCGAGCCGGCGGAGGCGGGGGTGGTCACGGCACCCAAGCCTAGTTGCGGCTAGTGGCGGCGCAGCACCGGGTTGCGCAGCACGCCGATGGACTCGACCTCGACCTCGACGACGTCCCGGTCGACGATCGGGCTCACGCCCGCGGGCGTGCCCGTGAGGATGACGTCGCCGGGGAGCAGCGTGAAGACCTCGGAGACGTAGGAGACCAGGTAGGCGGTGTCGAAGATCATCTGCGACGTGCGGCCGTCCTGCTTCGTCTCGCCGTTGACGCGCGCGGTGACCGCGAGGTCCTCGACGTCGAGGCCGGGCACGATCCACGGGCCGATCGGGCAGGACCCGTCGAAGCCCTTGGCGCGCGTCCACTGCAGGTCGCTGCGCTGGATGTCGCGCGCCGTCACGTCGTTCGCGACCGTGAAGCCGAACACGTGGTCCAGCGCACGCTCGGGGCTGACGTCCTTCGTCACCTTGCCGATGACGACGGCCAGCTCGGCCTCGTGCTCGACGTGCTCGGTCCAGTCGGGCAGGACGATCGGGTCGTCGGGGCCGATCACCGAGGTGTTGGGCTTGAGGAACAGCAGCGGGGCCGTCGGGACCTCGTTGCCCATCTCCTTGGCGTGGTCGGCGTAGTTGCGGCCGACGCCGATGATCTTCGACCGCGGGATGACCGGGGCGAGCAGGCGGACGCCGTCGTCGTCGAGACGGCGCCGCTCCCCCGTCGGCTGGATCGGCGTGTAGATCGGGTCGCCGGTGATGACGACGAGCTCCTCGGCGCCGGGCTCACCCTCGACGACGGCGTAGCGGGGGTCCTGGCCTGTGGTGAAGCGGGCGATGCGCACGGGCCCAGCGTACGTGCGCGTCACGCGCGCGCGACGACCTCGCCGTGCAGGACCGTGAACCAGCCGTCGGGCTCGGCCCCCCACTCGCGCCACGCGTCGGCGAGCAGCTCGAGACCGACCTCGTCGGCGAGGTGGTGGTCGATGGCCTGCGCGGCGAAGTTCGACTTGACGCACCGGTCGGCCCACAGCTCGGCCCACCAGGTGCGGTCCTCGGGCGTCGCGTAGCACCACACCCCGGCGGACGGGGCGATCCCGGCGGGCGCGAAGCCCGCAGCCCGCACCCACGACAGCAGGCGCCGGCCGGCGTCGGCCTCGGCGCGGTTGGCCTCCGTGACCTCCTGGTACAGCGCCTGCCACTCGTCCAGGCCGGGCGACGGCGGGAACCACGTCATGCCCGCGTAGTCGGCGTCGCGGACCGCGACGACCCCGCCGGGGCGGGTCACGCGGCGCATCTCGCGCAGCGCGGCGACGGGGTCGGACAGGTGCTGCAGGACCTGGTGGGCGTGCACGACGTCGAACGTGTCGTCGTCGAACGGCAGCTCGTAGGCGTCCGCGACGTCGAACGAGACGTTGGCGGCACCCGCGTCGGCCGCGGCCGTCCGCGCGATCTCGATGACCTTGGAGGACGTGTCCACGCCGACGACCGCACCGGGGGCGACGCGGGACGCGAGGTCGATGGTCACGGAGCCCGGGCCGCAGCCCACGTCGAGCAGCGACTGGCCGGGCGCGAGCGACGGCAGCAGGTACGCGGCGGAGTTCGCGGCGGTGCGCCACCGGTGGGACCGCAGCACGGACTCGTGGTGCCCGTGGGTGTAGACGTCGGCGTGCACAGGGGTGTTCACACCGAACTCTAATCATCTGTGCGACAACGGTTTCAAGACGCGGGACACCCGATTCCGCGACGTGAGACCGCGACCCGACCGACGACGGCCGCCACGAGCCCGCCCGACGTCCCCCACGCCGCCCCCGCCGCGGCTCTCGCGGAGGCCCGACCTGCGCCGGTGACCCGGCCCCGGACCTAGCATGCGACCCATGCGCCGCATCGCCGGAGTGGACGTCGCCCGGGGCCTCGCCGTGCTCGGCATGATGACCGCGCACGTCGGCCCCGACGACACCGGGCCCGTGCCGCCCGGCGGGTTCACGCAGCTCGCCGACGGCCGCCCGTCCGCGCTGTTCGTGGTCCTGGCGGGCGTCGGGCTGGCCCTGCTCTCGGGCGGCTCGACCCCGGTCGCCGGCACCCGGCTCGTGCAGTCGCGCCTGCGGGTCCTCGTCCGCGCGGTCCTGCTGTTCGTCCTCGGCGAGCTGCTCGTCATGCTCGGCACCCCCGTCGCGGTCATCCTGCCCACGTACGCGCTGCTGTTCGCCGCGGGGTGCGTCGCGCTGCGCTGGCCGGTCCGCGCGCTGGTCGCCGTCGCGGCCGGCGTCGCGCTCGTCGGCCCGTTCCTGCGCACGTTCCTCACCGACGGCCTCACCGCGTGGGGCGCGACGCCGACGCTGCTCGCCGAGATGACCGTCGGGCACTTCTACCCCGCCGTCGTCTGGTTCGCGTACCTGCTGACGGGCCTGGCCGTCGGCCGCAGCGACCTGCGAGAGACCCGAGTCCGCGTCAACCTCGCCGTCACCGGCGCGGTCCTCGTCGTCGTCGGGCACGTCGGCGCGTGGGTCGCCCGCGAGGGCCTCGGGTGGCCCACGACGATCGCCACCACCGAGCCGCACTCGTCGACGACGTTCGAGGTCCTCGGCAACACCGGCGTCGCGCTGCTCGTGCTCGTGGTCTGCCTGGCGCTCGCCGAGCAGGTGCCCGAGGTCCTGTCGCCGGTCGCCGCCGTCGGCGAGCTCGCCCTCACCGCGTACACCGTCCACGTCGTCGTCATCGCGCTCGTCGGCGACGAGGTCGTGCGCGCCCCCGGCATCGCGTCGTGGCTCGCGTTCCTGCTGACCACGCTCGTCCTGTGCTGGGCGTGGCGCGCCGTCCTGGGACGCGGACCGCTCGAGCGCCTGCTGCACGGCGTCTCGACGCGCGCGGCCGACGTCCGCCCCGACGCGCTCCCGCCCGTCGTGACCCCGGCGGCTGCCGTCCCTGGCGCGGGCAAACCGGTGGAGCCGCGGGCGGACGGCTCGTAGCGTCGCGGGCGTGCCCGACGACCTCTTCGACGACCCGCGCCTCGTCGCGCTGTACGACCCGCTCGACCCGGACCGCGCCGACCTCGACGTCTACGCGGACCTCGTCGACGAGCTGGTCCCGCCCCGGGACGGCGCGCGCCGCGTGCTCGACGTCGGCTGCGGCACGGGCACGTTCGCGGTCCTGCTCGCCGCGCGCGGCGTCGAGGTCGTCGGCGTCGACCCGTCCGCCGCGTCCCTCGCGCTGGCCCGCGCGAAGCCCGGCGCCGACCGCGTGCGCTGGTGGCTCGGCGACGCCACGACGCTGCCGCCGCTGCAGGTCGACGTCGCCGTGATGACGGGCAACGTCGCGCAGGTGTTCGTCGCCGACGCGGACTGGGACGCGACGCTGCGCGGGCTGCACGCCGCCGTCCGCCCCGGCGGGCACCTCGTGCTGGAGACGCGGGTCCCGGCCCGCGAGGCGTGGCGGTCGTGGGTGCGCGACGAGACGTGGTCCCGCGACGACGTGCCCGGCGTGGGCGTCGTGGAGCACTGGCTCGACCTCGTGGAGGTGAACGGGCCGCTGGTGACGTTCCGCGGCACGTACGTCTTCGCGTCCGACGGCGCGGTCCGCACGTCGGACTCGACCCTGCGCTTCCGGGAGCGCGGCGAGGTCGAGCGGTCGCTGGCGGCGGCCGGGTTCACCGCCGTCGACGTCCGGGACGCACCGGACCGGCCAGGGCTCGAGTGGGTGTTCGTCGCGCGCCGCGAGGCCTGACCGCACCTCCCGCCGAGCCTGATCGCCCAGACGGGGTCAGGCCGCGAGCGCCGCGACCGCGGTCACGACGGCGAGCAGCGGCAACGTCCCCTGCGTCGCGGCGGCGCGGGCCATCCGCCGGTCGGCCGTGACCAGGACGAGCGCCGCGGCGAGCATCGACCCGCACGCCAGCAGCACGAGCGCGAGGCCGACGTCCTCGTGGCCGAGCGCGGCGAGCACCACGCCGACCGCCGCCCCGACGGCCAGGAACAGGTTGTAGAAGCCCTGGTTGAACGCCCACGGCCGGACCACGTCGAGGTCCTGCGACGACGTGCGGAAGCGCGCGTGCACGTCCGGCCGGTCGAACAGCACGGACTCGAGCACGAAGATCACGACGTGCAGGGCGGCCGCGAGCGCGGCGAGGACCAGGGTGGCGGCAAGCATGGCGCCAGTGTGGCGGTCGGGCGGACCGCGCACCAGCGACCGTCGACCGGCACCACCCGGTGCGGACGCCGAGGACGACCTCGGCACGGGCGCTCCCGCCCGCGACGGCCCCGGGCGTCACCGCCGGACCGCCGACCTACCCTGGTACGCGTGACCACGACCGCCGACGCGCCCGCCCGCGTGCTGCCCGCCGCCACGTGGCGCGCGCTCGCGCAGGCGCACGCGCAGCGCGCCGACGAGGCGACCGCGGGGCACCGCGAGCGGCGCGCGCGTGGCGAGCGGCACGC
>NZ_BIMR01000003.1 GCF_004306155.1 Cellulomonas biazotea | reverse complement strand
CGCCATGAGGTCGTCGACCGCCCGGTGCAGGGCGTCGACCTGCTCGTCGCTCGGGCCGTTCCCGTGGCGCGAGCCGGGGTCCGCGCCCGGGAGGGAGGCGGCGGCGGAGGCCACGGCCGCGTCGGCGACCTCGGTCACCTGCGCGAGCGCGCGGGCCAGGTCGTCGTGCAGGCGCGCGGCCTCCGGACGGGCGAGCGTGTCGGTCAGGTACCAGGCGAGCTCGTGCAGCCGTCGCTGCGTCGCGAGGGCGCTGAACACCGCCGCGGCCGCCTGCGGGCCGTCGCGCCAGTCCGTCCCGCCGAACGCCGCCGTCACGTGCTGCCCCGCACCGAAGCAGTCGAACACGGTGCAACCCGCGAAGCCGCGCTGCCGCAGCTCGGCGTGCACGCCGCAGCGCAGGTCGTCGCGCAGGTTCGGGCAGGGGACGCCGCCGGGCTTGTCGATCGCGAAGTCGGCGGACCGGGTGAACGGCAGGCCCACGCAGCACAGCGCGGCGCACCGCGAGCAGTCCGCCGCGAGCTCGAGGACCGGGCGACCGCCGGGGGTCGTCGTGCCCGTCATGCCACCCCTCCCGCCGTGCCGTCCGACCGCGCGAGCCTACTCGGGGCATCCGGCCGAGCCGCCCCCCGCGCGCGTCCGCCGCGGCCGTCCGGGCGGCCCGGCGCGGGCGCACGCCGTCCCCGAGCCGCCCCACCGTCGGCGCCCGTCTCCACCGAAAGTCGCAGCCCTCGCCGACCGACGGCTGACCTGCGGACGCGCGGCGCTGCCTAGGCTGGTCGCCATGTCCCGCGATGCCGAGCAGCCGACGCCCGACGCGTGGCTGCACCCGCGGTGGCGCGGCTGGTCGCGCGCGTGGCGCTACCTGCTGGCCGGGACGACCGGCGCGGTGGCGTGGCTCGGGCAGGGCGTCGTCGTGAGCGCCGAGGCGCACCCCGTCCCGCACGCCGACACGGTCGCCGCGGTGATGATGCTCGACCTCGTGCTCGGCGCGGTCGCGCTCGCGCTGCTGCCGCTGCGTCGCCGGTACCCGCTCGCCGTCGCGTGCGTGACGACCGCGCTCACCGCCGTCTCCGTCGCGTCGGTCGGCGCGGCGACGTTCGCGGTGGTGTCGCTCGCGACCTGGCGGCGACGACGGTGGACCGTCGCCACCGTCGTCGTCTGGACGGCCGCGACCGTGTACTCGACGTTCGTGCACCTGCCGCGGCTGCTGGGGACCGCCGAGCCCACGCTGACGCACCTGGGCGACGTCGCACTCGGGATCGCGGTCGTCGCGATCGTGCTCGCGACCGGCCACGGCATCGCGACCCGGCGTGCGCTCGTCGCGTCGCTGCACGCCCGCGCGCAGGCCGCGGAGCGCGAGCAGGCGCTCGCGGCCGAGGTCGCGCGCGAGGCCGAGCGCACCCGCATCGCGCGCGAGATGCACGACGTCCTCGCGCACCGCATCTCGCTCGTCGCGCTGCACGCCGGGGCGCTGTCCTACCGCGAGGACCTGACGCGCGCGCAGGTCGTCGAGACCGCGGAGACGATCGCGTCCGCCGCGCACGCCGCGCTCGCGGAGCTCCGCGACGTCCTCGGCGTGCTGCGCGACCCGCTGCGCCCGGACGAGGTCGCACCCCCGCAGCCGACGCTCGCCGAGCTCCCCGCGCTGCTCGCCGAGGCGCGCGACACCGGCGCCGACGTGCGGCTCGACACCGGTGGCCTCGACCCGGTCGCCCTCGACGCCGCCGCGGGCCGGGACGCCCCCGGCGCTCTCGCCGTGTCGGCGTCGCGCAGCGCGTTCCGCATCGTGCAGGAGGCGTTGACCAACGCCCGGCGGCACGCGCCCCGTCAGCCCGTCGAGGTGCGGATCGCCGGGACACCGGGCGAGCACCTCGACGTCGAGGTCCGCAACCGGGCGTTCGCGACCGCCGCGGCGGGGCACCGGCCAGGCGTCGGGCTCGTGGGCCTCACCGAGCGGGCCACGCTCGCGGGCGGGACCCTCGAGCACGGCTACCAGGGCGACGGCACGTTCCTGGTCCACGCACGGCTGCCGTGGCCGGCATGACCGCGGTCCGGGTGGTCGTCGTCGACGACGACGCGCTGGTGCGGGCCGGCCTGCGGATGATCCTCGGCGGCGCACCCGACCTCGACGTCGTGGGCGAGGCCGCGGACGGCCTCGACGCTGTCGACGTCGTGACGCGCACTGCGCCCGACGTCGTCCTCATGGACGTGCGGATGCCGCGCCTCGACGGGCTGGGCGCCGCGCGCCGCCTGCGTGCGCAGGGGTCGACCGCGCGCATCCTCGTGCTCACGACGTTCGACGCCGACGACCTCGTGCTCACCGCGCTGCGCGAGGGTGCCGCGGGGTTCCTGCTCAAGGACACCCCGCCGGCCGACCTCGTCGCGGCGATCCGGCGCGTCGCGCTGGGCGAGCCGATGCTGTCGCCGAGCGTCACGTCGCGGCTCATCGCCGCCGTGACCGCCCCCGCCGACGACCGCCCGCGGCAGCGTGCCCGCACGCTGCTCGCGACGCTCACCGACCGCGAGCGGGAGGTCGCCGAGGCCGTCGGCGCGGGCATGAGCAACGCCGAGATCGCCGGCACGCTGTACGTGAGCGTCGCGACCGTCAAGACGCACGTGGGCAACGTCCTGGCCAAGCTCGGCGCGACGAACCGCGTGCAGATCGCGCGCTGGGTGCACGACGCCGGCACGGACGGGGACGACCCGACGGTCGCGTGACCGGGGGGTCGGGCGGTCGTCGGCGGTCGCGTCGACGACCCGGGCAGGTGACCCGTGCGGTCGCCGCGGCGGCGGGTCGGGTCAGTCGTCCTCGAGCGCCGGCAGGATCGTCGTCGGGATCATGAACGCGAGCGTCACCGCGAGGATCGCGCCGACGAAGGTCCACCGGCTCCAGTCCTCGCCCGTGAACGAGACCGCGAACAGCACGATCCCGGCGGCGAAGGCCACGAAGGCGAAGAACGCCCCGACCGCCCGCCCGGCCGACTCGGTCCGCTCCTCGTCACGCGGTGCGATCACCGGATACGTCATGGGACACCTCCTCGTCGCCGTCATCCTGCCCCGGTCCGCGCGGCCGGTCCAGCCGGGCAGCGCGCGCCGGGGCGTCCCGTCGGTCCCGACCGGGCGGTCAGCGCAGCGGCAGCGCGCGCGGCGAGCGCGGGCCGAACCGTGGCGCCTGTGACGCCTGCGTGATCTCCAGCAGCCGGACCACGCGCTGGCGGTGCCCGCGCCACGGCTCCAGCAGCGCGAGCATCCCGTCGTCGTCCGTGCGGTGACCCGTCAGGGCCCACCCGACCAGGTGCGCCAGGTGGAAGTCGCCGACCGAGACCGCGTCGGCGTCGCCGAGCGCCCGCGCGGTCGTCTCCGCGACCGTCCACGGTCCGATGCCCCGCACCGCCAGGAACCGCCGGCGGGCGTCGGGAAGCGGCATCGTCACGGTCTCGTCGAGGCGCCGGCCGACGGCCGCGGCCCGCTGCACGGTCGACGAGCGCTGGTGGTCGACCCCGGCCTGCCGCCACTCCCACACGGGCATCGCGGCCCACACCGACCACGGCGGCGGGACGCGCAGGCTCGCGGGGACCGGTCCGGGTGCCCGCTCGCCGTGCCGCGTGACGAGCCTGCGCCACGCGGCGCGCGCGTCGATCCCCACGACGCGCTGCTCCAGGACGGCCGGCACGAGCGACGCGAGGACGTCGCCCGCGAACGGGACGCGCAGCCCCGGCAGGCGACGGTGAGCGTCGCGGACGACCGGGTGCAGCGAGGCGTCGAAACCTGAGGGGTCGTCGCGCGCGCCGAGCAGGTCGGGCACCGCCGCGACCGCACGCTCGGCGCCCGGACCCCATGCCGCCACGTGCACGCCGTCGCGGTGCACCGCGAGCCGCCGGGTCGCGGGGCCGTCCGGCGTGGCCGTCGCCTGCCACACCGCGCCGTCGGGGGACGTCCACCAGCACGGGTCGCCCGAGCCGCGCCGCAGCGGGGCGAGGGTGCGCCGGACGTCGAGGCGGTGGGCGGGCCGGTAGACGTCGGTCCGTGCGGGCGCCTCGGCGGGTCCGGGCTGGTCCGCGGGCACGTCGCCGGGGACGTCCCGAGGTACCTCCCGGGAGGCGGCGCGGTCGAGGGGCACGGCTCCAGTGTGCGCTCCCGTGCCGGGATGCCAGGATGCCGGGCCGCCGGGGGCGGTGCAGGCTTGGCCGGTGGCCATCCGGGTCGGCATCAGCGGCTGGCGCTACGCCCCGTGGCGCGGCGTCTTCTACCCGCGCGGCCTGCCGCAGCGCCAGGAGCTCGAGTTCGCCGCCGAGCGGATGACGACGATCGAGGTCAACGGGTCGTTCTACGCGCTGCAGCGGCCCGACAGCTACCGCGCGTGGGCGCAGGCGACGCCCGACGACTTCGTGCTGTCGGTCAAGGGCCCCCGGTTCGTCACGCACCTGAAGAAGCTCGCCGACGTCGGCACGCCGCTCGCCAACTTCTTCGCCAGCGGCCTGCTGGCGCTCGGGCCGAAGCTCGGTCCCGTGCTGTGGCAGCTCCCGCCGACCCTCGGCTACGACCCCGACCGGCTGGCCGCGTTCTTCGCGCAGCTGCCCCGCACGACGCAGGCGGCCGCGGAGCTCGCGACCGCGCACGACGAGCGGCTCGACGGGCGCGCGTGGACGACCACCGACGCCGACCGTCCCGTCCGGCACGTGATGGAGGTCCGGCACGCGACCTTCGAGACGCCCGGGTTCGTCGAGCTGCTGCGGGCGCACGACGTCGGGCTCGTCGTCGCCGACACCGCGGGACGCTGGCCCGTGATGCACGACGTGACGTCCGACGTCGTCTACGTGCGCCTGCACGGCGACACCGAGCTGTACGTCAGCGGCTACGACGACGCCGCGCTCGACCGCTGGGCCGCGCGCCTGCGGGTGTGGGAGGCGGGCGGCGAGCCGGCCGGGGCGCGGACGCTCGCCGGCCCCGCGGCGCCGTCGGCGGGACGGGACGTCTTCGTCTACTTCGACAACGACGTCAAGGTGCGCGCACCGCTCGACGCGATGGCCCTCGAGCGGCGCCTCGGGCTGCGGACGGTCGCGGCGTGACCGGCGCGAACGGCGTGGTCGACCTCGCGTCCGACGGCACGACGCTGCACGTGGTGCTCCGCGGGGCCGTCGACCTCGCGGTCCGGGAGTCGGCGCACGACGTGTGGGCGGCCCTCGCGGCCGGCGGCGAGGGGGCGGTCGCGGTCGACTGCCGCGACGTGACGTTCATGGACTCCACCGGCCTGTCGGTGCTGGTCCGGCTGGTGCGGGACGCGCGGGCGGCGGGGCGTGCGGTCCGGCTGGTCGGCGCGAGCCGGCAGGTGACGGAGGTGCTCGCGGTGACCGGCGTCGACGAGTGGATGCGCGTGCAGGGCGTCGAGGGCGTCTGACCTGCAGGGGCCCCGGGAACCGGTCGGCGTCGACCGGCCCGCGGGGGCGGCGTGTCAGTGGCCGCGCAGGCGCTCGATGAGCCGGCGGTCGCGCTTGGTCGGGCGGCCCGCGCCGCGGTCGCGCTGCGCGACGAGCGCCCGGTGCTCCTTGGGCGGAACGACGGGGGAGCGGTCGAGGTAGCAGCCGACCGCGACGTCCGCGCCGACGCGCTTGACGATGAGCCGCTGCACGAGCACGACGCGCTCACGCTCGCCGCCGCGCACGTGCACCTCGTCACCCGGCACGACCATCGTCGCGGGCTTGGCGCGCACCCCGTTGACCCGCACGTGGCCCGCACGGCACGCGGCGCCCGCGGCGGACCGGGTGGGGAACAGCCGCACCGCCCACGTCCACGCGTCGACGCGTGCTCGGGTCACCTCCGCCGCCATGGTCCCGAGCCTCTCACGTCGCCGCCGGCGGTCGACGGGTCCGGAAGTCGATGCCCCGGCGCGGGCGTGCGTCCTGCGCCCGATCTCGACGACGAAAGGCTTCGTCGAAGCGCTCCACCTGGCCCCGCGAGGCCCGCACCAGCACGCTTCGCCTGTGGCGGGCCGCGGACGTCCCGCCGCGCGCGGGACCCTCCCGCGCGCAGTCCACGGGAGGACACGACGATGACGACGACGCTCTCGCGACGGCTCGCGAGCGCCCTGGCCGCGCTGCTGCTCCTGCTGGTCGGCGCGCTCGCGCTGGCCGGTCCGACGCAGGCCGCCGACCCGGTCCGGATCATGGCGCTCGGCGACTCGATCACCGGCAACCCGGGCTGCTGGCGCGCGCTGCTGTGGCAGAAGCTCCAGCAGAACGGGTACACGAACATCGACATGGTCGGCACGCTGCCCGCGCAGGGCTGCGGGTTCGCGCACGACGGCGACAACGAGGGCCACGGCGGCTTCCTCGTGACGAACGTCGCGGCGCAGAACCAGCTCGTGCCGTGGCTGGCCGCGACCGACCCCGACGTCGTCGTCATGCACTTCGGCACGAACGACGTGTGGAGCAACCGCTCGACGCAGGAGATCCTCGCGGCCTACACGACGCTCGTGCAGCAGATGCGCGCGAGCAACCCGCAGATGAAGGTCCTCGTCGCGCAGATCATCCCCGTCGCCCCGCCGACGTGCACCGAGTGCCCCGGCCGGACGGCCGCCCTCAACGCCGCGATCCCCGCGTGGGCCGCGGGCCTGACGACGGCCGCGTCGCCGGTCACGGTCGTCGACCAGGCGACCGGGTGGGTGCCCGCGACCGACACGTACGACGGCGTGCACCCCGGCGACGCGGGCATCGTCAAGCTCGCCGACCGGTGGTACCCGGCGCTCGCGGCTGCGATCTCGGGCACGACCCCGACGCCGACGACCACGCCGACGCCGACCGTGACGCCCACGCCGACCCCGACGGTCACCCCGACGCCGACCCCCACGCCGACCGCGACCCCCGGCAGCGCGGCCTGCACCGCCAGCTGGACGGTCGCGAGCCAGTGGCCCGGCGGCTTCGTCGTCAACGTCCGGGTGACCGCGACCGGCGGGCCGGTCACGTCGTGGAAGGTCACCGCGACGCTCCCGAACGGCACCGTGGCGAACGCGTGGAGCTCGTCGCACTCGAGCAGCGGCTCGACCGCGACGTTCACCAACGCGGCGTGGAACGGGTCGCTCAACCCCGGCCAGTACACGGAGTTCGGCTTCCAGGGCACGGGCACGGGGACCACGTCGGCGCTCACCTGCACCGCGTCCCGCTGAGCCCGGACGCGACGACGGCGGCGGCGAGACCTTCCCCGGTCCTCGCCGCCGCCGTCGGGCGTGCGGGTCTGTCGTGCGCGTCAGGCGACGCGCGTGATCTTCACGTGCCAGGCCTCGGGGCCGTCGATGAGCACCTCGGTCTCGATCGGGGCGCGCTCGGCGAGCTGCGCGAGCAGCGGGCGCGGCAGGTGCGGCGCGACGAGGATGAGCGAGGCCCCGGGGGCGATCGCCTCGAACGCGCCGAAGACGGTCGCGTGCCGGATGGCGTGCGGGATCGCGCGGACGTCGAGGACCGGGTCGGCCTCGTCGTGGCCGCCGCAGCCGCAGCTGTGGCCGGCGGGCTCCGCGACGGGGGCGGTGGTGAGGATCTCGACGTTCTCGGCAGCCATGGGGTTCTCCTTCGTTCCGGTGCGGGTCGTGCCAGTCGTGCCAGTCGTGCAGGTCGTGCGGTCGGGGGACGGTGTCCCGGACGGCCCGGTCGTCAGCGTGTCACCGGTGCTCGGCCGGTGCCCCGGGACGTTCGGCCCGTTCCCAGCCAGGGCGTGTGACGCGCGTCCCACGCTGGGGGTCGCGGGTCCGGTAGACGACGTACGGGCGCACCAGGTAGCCCACGGGTGCGGACAGGACGTGCACGAGGCGCGTGAACGGCCAGATCGCGAACAGGAGCATCGCGGACAGCACGTGGGCCTGGAACATGCCGGGCACGTCGGTCATGAGGGTCGCGTCGGGGCGCAGCGACATCAGGCCGCGGATCCACGGCGCGATCGAGCCGCGGTAGTCGTACCCGCCGCCGAAGACCTGGAACAGCGCGGTCGCGGCGGTGCCGCAGAACAGGGTGACGCCGAGGACGACGTACATGACCTTGTCGGACGTCGTGGTGGCGCGCCGGACGGCGGCGACGACGCGCCGCCGGTAGACGAGGATCGCGAGCCCCGCGATCGTCAGGACGGCCGCGACGCTCCCGGCCCACGTCGCGACCAGGTGGTACGCGTGCTCGTGGATCCCGACCGCCTCCAGCCACGCGCGGGGGATGAGTAGGCCGACGACGTGCCCGCCGATGACCATGAGGATCCCGATGTGGAACATCGGCGACCCGATGCGCAGCAGCCGGCTCTCGTGCACCTGCGACGAGCGGGTGGTCCAGCCGAACTGGTCGTGCCGGTAGCGCCAGACGTGCCCGACGACGAACACGGTCGCGGCGACGTACGGCACCACGACCCACAGCAGCACCGCGGTGGTCGTCATGCGGGCACCTCCGAGCGGCTCGACGGGAAGGTGGGGAAGGGCAGCAGGGGTGCGGACAGCCCGACGGTCTCGCCGGGCGGGCCGGACGCGACGAGCGCGGCGAACCGTTCGGCGGTCGCGTCGTCGACCGCGGGCAGGGTGCGGCAGACGGCGTCGAGCAGGTGCGCGTACGGGCTCGGGACGGAGTGCAGCGCGGACCGCAGGACCTCCAGGCCCTCGCGGTGGGTGCCGAGCAGCGCGTCGGTCACGGGCCCGGGTGCGCGTGCGGACAGCTCGAGGATGTTCGGCAGGTAGTCGGGCAGCTCGTCGTCGTGCGGCTCGAACCCGCACGCCCGGTACGCCTCGCGGCAGGTCACGAGCGCCATGCCGCGGCGCCGGGTGTCGCCCGACGAGTAGTACGTGAGGTAGAGCGCGCAGCGTCGCCGCAGGTCGAACGTCGTGACGTAGTGCGCCTGCTGCTCGGCGAGGCTCATCGCCGCGACCGCGTCGAGGTGCGCCGTGAACGACGCGGTGACCGTGCGGGGCAGCGTCTCGACGGACGCCCGCACGACGTCGACGTTCGCCCGCACGTCCTCGTCCGGGTAGTCGAGCAGCATCGCCGCGGCCAGGTGCGCGACGGACCGCTCGCCCGTCGTCACGCGCACCGGGTCGAGGAACGGCAGGCTCCGGCGGCTCACGCGTGGGCCTCCGTCGGCCCGTCGCCGTACCCGGGCTGCCCGGGCGCAGGCGGGAACAGGCCCGCCTCGCCCTTGTTGCCGCCCCAGTTGAGCAGGTTGACGCGCGCCGGGGTCTCGGCCCGCTGCGTCGAGGGGTGGAACGACTCGACGCCCACGGTCCCCGCGAGGGCCGAGGGCCGCACGCCGCGCGGTCCGCCCATCCCGGGGCCGCCCTCGCCGTCGAGCGAGCAACCCAGCCCGGCCTCGGCGATCTCGTCGAGCGCGCGGGCGCTCTCGGCGTGCGCGGGCGGGATGACGTACCGGTCCTCGTACTTCGCGATCGCGAGCAGCCGGTACATGGCCTCGACCTCGTCGGCGGTCATCCCGACGGACCCGGCGATGCGCGGGTCCTGCTCGGTGCCGAGGTTGACGTTGCGCATGTGCGCCCGCATCGCGGCCAGGCGCCGCAGGACGGCCGTGACGGGCCGGGTGTCGCCCGCGGTGAACAGCCCCGCGAGGTACTCGACGGGGATGCGCAGCCGGTCGATCGCGGCGAACAGCGTCCGGGCGTCCTCGCCGTCGTTGCCCGAGCCGGACACGACGTCGACGACGGGCGACAGCGGCGGGACGTACCAGACCATCGGCATCGTCCGGTACTCGGGGTGCAGCGGCAGGGCCACCTCGAACTTCGAGATGAGAGCCCAGACGGGCGACCGCTGGGCGGCGAGCACCCAGTCGAGCGGGATGCCGTCGCGCTGGGCGGCCTCGACGACCTCGGGGTCGTCGGGGTCGAGCAGCACGGACCGCTGCGCGGCGAGCAGCTCCGCCGGGTCCTCGACGGACGCGGCCTCCAGCACGCGGTCGGCGTCGTACAGCACGAGCCCGAGGTAGCGCAGCCGCCCGACGCACGTCTCCGAGCACACGGTCGGCAGGCCGACCTCGAGGCGCGGGTAGCACATCGTGCACTTCTCGGCCTTGCCCGTGACGTGGTTGAAGTAGACCTTCTTGTACGGGCAGCCCGACACGCACATGCGCCAGCCGCGGCACGCGTCCTGGTCGACGAGCACGATGCCGTCCTCGGCGCGCTTGTACATCGCGCCCGACGGGCACGACGCGACGCACGACGGGTTGAGGCAGTGCTCGCAGATGCGCGGCAGGTAGAACATGAAGGCGCTCTCGAGCTCGGCCTTCACGCGGTCGCTCATCTGCGCCAGGACGGGGTCCTTCGCCATCGTCGCCGCCGACCCGCCCAGGTCGTCGTCCCAGTTCGCCGACCAGGTGATCTTCGTGTCCTCGCCCGTGATGAGGGACTTCGGGCGGGCCACGGGCGTGTGCTCGCCCTGCGGGGCCGACAGCAGGACGTCGTAGTCGTACGTCCACGGCTCGTAGTAGTCGCTCACCTCGGGGAGCCGGGGGTTGGCGAAGATGTGCGACAGCTTGGTGAACCGGCCTCCCGAACGCAGGCGCAGCCGGCCCCGCTTGTTGCGCACCCAGCCGCCGCCCCAGCGGTCCTGGTCCTCGTAGGTGCGCGGGTACCCCTGGCCGGGGCGGGTCTCGACGTTGTTGAACCAGACGTACTCGACGCCCTCGCGGTTCGTCCACGCCTGCTTGCACGTCACCGAGCAGGTGTGGCACCCGATGCACTTGTCGAGGTTCATGACCATCGCCATCTGCGCCATGACCTTCATCAGTACGTCACCTCCTGCGAGCGGCGGCGGATCGTCGTGACCTCGTCGCGCTGGTTGCCGGTCGGGCCCAGGTAGTTGAAGGCGAAGGACAGCTGCGCGTACCCGCCGACCAGGTGGCTCGGCTTGAGCAGCACCCGGGTCAGGGAGTTGTGGATGCCGCCGCGCAGCCCCGACGTCTCCGAGCGGGGGACGTCGACCGTGCGGTCCTTCGCGTGGTACATGAACACCGTCCCGGCGGGCATGCGGTGCGAGACAACCGCCCGCGCGACGACGACGCCGTTGCGGTTGTACGCCTCGACCCACTCGTTGTCGGTGACGCCGATGGTCGCGGCGTCCTGCGGGGACATCCAGATCGTCGGGCCGCCGCGGGACAGCGTGAGCATGTGCAGGTTGTCCTGGTACTCCGAGTGGATGGACCACTTGGAGTGCGGGGTCAGGTAGCGGACGGCGACCTCGGCGTGCCCCTCGGAGCCGGGTGCGCCGGACGCGTCGGTCGAGCCCGGGCGGGCGTCGCCGAACAGCCGGTGCAGGTCGAGCGGTGGCCGGTAGACCGGCAGGTTCTCGCCGAGCTCGCTCATCCAGTCGTGGTCGAGGAAGAAGTGCTGGCGGCCCGTGAGGGTGTGCCACGGCTTGAGGTGCTCGACGTTGATCGTGAACGCCGAGTACCGCCGCCCGCCGTGCTCCGACCCGGACCACTCGGGCGACGTGACGACGGGCACGGGCCGCGCCTGCACGTCGGGGAAGGTGATCCGCTTGCCCTCGTGGTCGCGGGCCAGCGACGCGAGCTCGGTGCCGGTGCGCTTCTCGACGCGCTCGAAGCCCTGCACCGCGAGCCGGCCGTTGGTCGTGCCGGACAGCGCGAGGATCGTCTCGCACACGTGCTTGGCGTCGTCGAGGCGCGGCTGCCCCGCAGCGACGCCGTCCCGGACGGTCCCGTTGACGCGGCCGAGCTCGGCGACCTCGACGTCGGGGGAGAACGCGACGCCCTTGGTCACCATGCCGACCTTCGCGGTGAGCGGGCCGAGGGCCGCCCACCGGTCGGCGAGCGTCGCGTAGTCGCGCTCGACGACGACGAGCTTCGGCATCGAGACGCCCGGCACGCGGCCCATCGCCTCGGGCACGGCGCCGTGCGGCGTCGCGAGCTCGTCGGGGGTGTCGTGCAGCAGCGGGACCGCGACGAGGTCCTCGCGCGTGCCCAGGTGGTCGACGGCGAGGTCCTGGAACGCGCGTGCGAGCGTGTGGAAGATGTCGAAGTCCGTGCGCGTCTGCCACGGGGGCGCGATGGCCGGGTTGAACGAGTGCACGAACGGGTGCATGTCGGTGGTCGACAGGTCGTGCTTCTCGTACCAGGTCGCCGCGGGCAGGACGACGTCGCTGAAGAGCGTGGTCGACGTCATCCGGAAGTCGCTCGTGACGAGCAGGTCGAGCTTGCCGCGCGGGGCCTCGTCCCGCCAGGTCATCGACTGCGGCCGCCGGTCCGGCTCGGACTCGGGGGCGCGCACGGCCGAGTCGGTGCCGAGCAGGTGCCGCAGGAAGTACTCGTTGCCCTTGCCCGACGAGCCGAGCAGGTTCGCCCGCCACACGGTGAGCACGCGCGGGAAGTTCGCCGGGTCGTCCGGGTCCTCGCACGCGTAGCGCAGGCGCCCGGCGTCGAGCTCGTCGACGACGTGCTGCGCGGGGTCGACACCCTTCTCCCGGGCCTCGGCGACGAGGTCGAGGGGGTTGCGGTCGAACGTCGGGTACGACGGCATCCAGCCGCGCTGCGCGCTCTCCACCAGGCAGTCGGCGGTGGTCCGCCCCGCGAACCGGCCCTCGGCCAGCGGCGACGCCAGGGCGTCGGCGGGCAGGCCGTCGTAGCGCCACTGGTCGGTCGCGAGGTACCAGAACGCGGTGCCGATCATCTGCCGCGGCGGCCGCACCCAGTCGAGCCCGAACGCGTACTGCGCCCAGCCCGTCACGGGCCGGCACTTCTCCTGCCCGACGTAGTGCGCCCAGCCGCCGCCGTTGACGCCCTGGCAGCCGGTCATCGACATGAGCGCGAGGAACGTGCGGTAGATCGTGTCCGAGTGGAACCAGTGGTTGGTGCCCGCGCCCATGAGGATCATCGAGCGCCCGCCCGAGTCCTCGGCGTTCTGCGCGATCTCCCGCCCGATCCGGGCCGCCGCCTCGGCGGGGACTGACGTGATCTCCTCCTGCCAGGCGGGCGTGCCGGGCGACGACGCGTCGTCGTAGCCCGTCGGCCACGTGCCGGGCAGGCCGTCGCGGCCCACGCCGTACTGCGCGAGCAGCAGGTCGAACACGGTCGTCACGACCTGGTCGCCCAGGCGCGTCACGGGCACGCCGCGGCGCACGACGCCCGCACCGCCCTGGTGCTCGGCGCCCGCCTCGGGGGCGAGGTCGAAGCGCGGCAGGTCGACGGCGACGGCGTCCTCTCCCGCCGCAGCGCCGCGGACGTCGCGGATCGACAGCACGGGCTCGACGTCGCCCAGGTCGAGGTTCCACCGCCCCTCCTGCGCGGGGTCGAAGCGTCGACCGAGCGACCCGTTCGGTACGTGCGGCGTGCCGTCGGCGTCGAGGACGACCGTCATGAACGCCGCGTCGCGGGCCTGCGCGTCGTCGCCTGCCGCCGCGCCCAGCACGTCCGCCGTGAGGAACTTGTCGGGCACCCACGCGTCACCGCGCTGCTTGAGGGTGATGAGGTGCGACGCGTCGGTGAACTTCCGCAGGTAGTCCGCGAACCGCTCGGTGCGCCGCTCGACGAGGAACTCGCGCAGCACGACGTGCCCCATCGCGAACGCCAGCGCGCCGTCCGTGCCGGGGTGCGGGGCCAGCCACTCGTCGGCGAGCTTGGTGTTCGCCGCGTAGTCGGGCGACACGGCGACGACCTTCTGGCCGCGGTAGCGCGCCTCCGCGAGGAAGTGCGCGTCCGGCGTCCGTGTCACCGGGACGTTGGAGCCCCACATGACCAGGTACGACGCGTTCCACCAGTCCGCCGACTCGGGGACGTCGGTCTGGTCGCCGAACACCTGCGGGGACGCGACGGGCAGGTCCGCGTACCAGTCGTAGAACGACAGCATCGTGCCGCCGAGCATCGAGACGAACCGCGCCCCGGACCCGTGCGACACCATCGACATCGCCGGGATGGGGGAGAACCCCGCGACCCGGTCCGGCCCGTACTCCTTGATGGTGTGCACGTGCGCGGCGGCGACGATCTCGGAGGCCTCGGCCCACGTCGCCCGGACCAGCCCGCCCTTGCCGCGCGCCGACTTGTACGCGCGCGCCGTCTCCGGGTCGGACGTGACCTGCGCCCACGCCGCGACCGGGTCGCCCGTGCGGGCCTTCGCCTCGCGGTACGCGCGCAGCAGCACGCCGCGCACGTACGGGTAGCGCACGCGCGTCGGCGAGTACGTGTACCAGGAGAACGACGCGCCGCGCGGGCACCCCCGCGGCTCGTACTCGGGGGAGTCCGGGCCGACCGACGGGTAGTCGGTCTGCTGCGTCTCCCACGTGATGATGCCGTCCTTGACGTACACCTGCCACGAGCACGAGCCCGTGCAGTTCACGCCGTGCGTCGAGCGCACCACCTTGTCGTGCGACCAGCGGTCCCGGTAGAACGCGTCGCCCTTGCGACCGCCCTCGAGGAACAGGCTGCGCAGGTCCGGCGACACCGTGCCGGGGCGCAGGCGCGAGCCGATCCGCAGGAGCGCGTCGACGGCGGGGTGGTCGGTGCCCGCGGGTGAGGCGGGACCGGGCTGGCGAGGGGGCACGGGGACCTCCGGGGGGAGAGGGACGGCCGGACGGGTCAGCTGGGGCGCGGGGCGCCCGGTCGGGCGTACTGCACCCAGGTCAGGACGGTGCAGGCCGCGAAGTACACGGCGCAGCCGACGAAGAACGCCGTGGGCGACCACGCGGAGAGGGCCATGCCGACCAGGAACGGCCCGAACGCGGCGCACGCCGACGTGAACCCGATGACACCGCCCGCACGACGGCGGTCGAAGATCATCGGCATCTGCTTGAACGTGCCCGCGTTGCCGATGCCCGCGAACGTGAAGATCAGCAGCATCCCCGCGAGGAACCAGCCGAACGAGCTGGTGTCGGTCGGGCGCAGGAAGAACAGCGTGAAGACCGTGCTCACCGTCATCCCGATGCCGGACACGAGCGTCCACACGGCGCCGCCGAACCGGTCGCACAGCGGGCCCCACGCAGCGCGGGTGATCGAGCCGAGGAGCGGGCCGAGGAACGCGAACTTCAGCGGGTCGGGGGCGTTCTCGAAGCCGCCGAACAGGTTGAGGGTGAGCAGGCCGAGCTGCGCGGCGAAGCCGGAGAACGCGCCGAACGTCATGACGTAGATCGCCGTCATGAACCACGTGTGCCGGTCGCGGAAGATGTCCATCTGCTCGCGGAGGTTCGCGGTCACCGGGACGCGCTTGAGGTAGAGCGCCGCGAGGCCGATCCCGAGCAGCACCCACGGCACGAGGACGAGGCCCGCGTTGTGCAGCCACAGGTCACCGCCGCCGTCGGCCTTCTCCTGCGGCGTCAGCGCGGCCGTGCCGAGCAGGCCGAAGCCGATGACCCACGGCACGAGGAACTGGATGAGGCTCACGCCGAAGTTGCCCAGCCCGGCCTGCAGGCCCAGCGCGGTGCCGGCCATCCGCTTCGGGAAGAAGTAGCTCGTCGACGGCATGAACCCCGCGAACGCGCCGCCGCCCAGGCCCGCCGCCACGGCGAGCAGCAGGAGCACCGAGTACGGCGTGGAGGGGTCCCGGACCGCCATCGTCCAGCCCGCCATCGGCAGCAGCATGAGCGTCGCCGTGCCCCCGACCAGGGTGCGCGTCCCGAGCACCGGCGGCAGGAACGTGTACGCCATCCGGAACAGGCCGCCGGCCAGGCCCGGGATCGCGACGAGCCAGTACAGCTGCTCCTTCGACAGGTCGTACCCGATGACGTTGAGCCGCGGCGCGATCGCGCTCACGAGGTACCAGACGCAGAACGCGAGCGTCAGGTTGTACGTCGTGATCCACAGCGTCCGCCACGCGAGCTTCTTGTCCCACGTGGACTCGTCCTCGGGGTTCCAGTTCGCGAGGTCGGGCGCGAGCGTCGTCGGTGCGGCCATCGGGTCCTCCTGATGCGTCGGGGGAGCGTCGGGGTGTGACGCTGCCGTTCCCCTCGGCGTGAGCATCCCGGGCCGGCCGCGACCCGCTCCAGCGCGAGTGCCGTGGAAAAGCCACCGGCCCTCCCGACCCGCTCGTCCGCACGACGACCCCGTCGTGGTGCCCGGATGCACGGCGTGTGCGGGCACCAGGACGGGGTCGTGGTGGGGGTGGGGCGAGAGGGCGTGCCCGGTCAAGAGGTGGTGGCGGCAGCGACCGCGGGGACCTGCGCGCGCAGCTCCAGGACGCAGTGGTGCGGCTCGACGAACGGGTGCAGCGCCGCCGCCTCGACCGGTCCGCCGACGGCGTCCAGGACGCCCTGCGCGAGGCCCAGGTGCACGCTGCACACGATGTCCGGGCGCTCGCGGGCCAGGTCGAGGAACGGGCAGCGCCACAGGTGGAACCGCAGCGGCTCGTCCTCCAGGTCGGGGTCGAAGCCCAGCCGGTCGAGGTGCGCGGTGAGCGCGTCGAGCTGACGCTGCTCGGGCGGCAGGTCGGGAGCGGGACGCGGCGACGGGGTCTGCACGGCCGCCACCGCCCGGGCGGCGAGGTCACGGCCCGCGGCGCGCGCCGACTCGGGGACCGACTCGACCGTCCGGCCGTAGCCGGCCAGCAGGACACGGCTCAGCGCGGCCCCGGCGATCGCGTCCTCCAGCCGCCGGGCCGCGACGGGGTCCGTGCGGACGTCCTGCGACGTGATCGCGCGGTAGACGATCCGCGGGCGGCCGCGCGTCGTGCGGACCTCGGGCTCACGGTGCACGAACCCGTCGAGGACCAGGCGCTGCAGGTGCTCGCGCGCCGTGTTCTCGTGCAGGCCGGTCCGGTCGGCGAGGTCGCCGACGGTCTGCGGGCCGCCGCTCTGCAGCAGGTGCAGCAGGTCCACGCGGCTGCCCGAGCCGAGCGTGCGTGCTGCCGCTGTGCGTCGGGACATGGGCCGATCATCGTGGCCCCGGGTCGGCCCCGGCTCGGGACCTCCGTCCCATCCGCAGGTGGGGGAGGGAAATCTACGGTCGAGCCGTGGAAACCCGTGACCTGCGTGGACGAGTGGCGCTCATGGTGCCCGTGGCCGTCGCGCTCCTCGCCGGCCTCGACGCCGCGCTGGTGCTGCTCGGCCTGCCCGCGCCCGTCACGACCGACCGTCTGCCCGACGTGCACGGCGCGCTCATGGTGCTCGGGTTCGTCGGCGCGCTCGTCGCGCTGGAGCGGGCCGTGGCCGTCGGTCGCCCGCTCGGCTACCTGTCGCCCGCGCTGCTGGGCGTCGGCGGGCTGCTGCTGCTCACCCCGCTGCCGCTGGCCGCCGGTCGCGCCGCCCAGCTCGGCGGGACGCTCGCGCTCGTCGGGCTGTACGGCGTCGTGTGGCGGCGCCAGGCGGCCGCCGCCGTCGCCGTGCAGGGCCTCGCGGCGCTTCTCGCGGTCGGCTCCGCGGTGCTGTGGCTCGGCGACGTGCCCGTGCCCCGGCTCGTGCCGTGGTGGGTCGGGTTCCTCGTGCTCACCGTCGCCGGCGAGCGCCTCGAGCTCATGCGCGTCGCCGCGCCGCCGCCCGTCGCCGAGCGCGGGGTCGTCGGCGCCGCCCTGGCGTTCCCCGTCGCCGCGGCCGTCGCGCTGCTGGCACCCGGCGTCGGCTACGCGCTGCTCGGCGCGACGCTGCTCGTCCTCGTCGGGTTCCTCGTCCGGTACGACGTCGCGCGCCGCACGGTGCGGGCCACCGGCCTGCCGCGGTTCATGGCCGTCGCGATGCTCGCCGGGTACGCCTGGCTCGCCGTCGCCGGCGGGCTGTGGCTGCTGCGCGGGCCGCTGCTGGCCGGACCCGGCTACGACGCCGTCCTGCACGCCGTGTTCCTCGGCTTCGTCCTCTCGATGGTCATGGCGCACGCGCCCGTGATCCTGCCGGCGGTCCTGCGCCGCCCGCTGCCGTACCGCGCCGCCATGTACGGGCCGCTCGTCGCGCTGCACGTCACGCTCGCCCTCCGCGTGGCGGTCGGCGACTCTCGCGACCTGCCCGTCGTCGTGCAGGTCGGCGGCGTCGGCAACATCCTCGCCGTCCTCGCGTTCCCCGTCGTCGCGGTCCTGTCCGCACGCGCGGCGGCGCGGGCGAAGGCCGCGTCCGGGCGTGCGCGCACCACGGCCCGTGCGGCGGATGAGCCCGCGGCCGCTCCCACCGACGGGGTGGCTCCCCCCGACCGTCCCGCCGCCGCTCCCGCTGACGC
>NZ_BIMR01000002.1 GCF_004306155.1 Cellulomonas biazotea | reverse complement strand
GGGCGGCCCGCTGCCCCCCCGGCCCCTGACGTGTGTCCGAGGGTCGCGCTACGGTCCCCGAGGACCCGCCGGCCCCGCGTCGCCGGGTCCCGCGGCGGCACGACGGGCGACGGCGCCCGGACGACGACGGGAGGGTGGGCATGGACTGGTGGATCTGCCGGACGTGCGCGGTCGAGACGGCGCAGCGGCACGACGTGTGCCCGGTGTGCGCCGACGAGCGGCAGTGGGTGCCCGCGACCGGGCAGGTGTGGACGACGCTCGACGACCTGCAGGCCGAGGGGCACGACGTGCACGTGCGCGAGCTCGAGCCCGACCTGTTCGGCCTGACCGCGACGCCCGGCGTCGGGATCGCGCAGGAGTCGAAGATCGTCCGCACGCCCGCCGGGCTGCTGCTGTGGGACCCGCTCGGGTACCTCGACGACGCCGCCGTCGCGGCCGTCCGCGCGCTCGGGGACGTCGTCGCGGTCGCCGCGTCGCACCCGCACATGTTCGGCGTGCAGGTCGAGTGGAGCCGCGCGCTCGGCGGGGTGCCGGTCCTCGTGGCCGAGGCCGACGCGGCGTGGGTGCAGCGGCCCGACGCGGTCGTCGAGACGTGGACCGGCGAGCGGGAGGTGCTCCCGGGCGTCGTCCTGTCCCAGCCCGGCGGCCACTTCCCCGGCAGCTCCGTCGTGCACTGGCCCGGCGCCGACGGCCGCGGCGTGCTCCTGTCGGGCGACACGATCTTCGCCAACCCCGACCGCACCGCGTCGTTCATGCGCTCGTACCCGAACCGGATCCCGCTGTCGGGCGCCGTCGCGCTGCGGGTCGCCGATCACGTCGCGCGGCGGCCCTTCGACCGGCTCTACAACAACTTCGACGGCGTCATCCCGGCCGACGCGCTGGCCGTCGTGCAGCGGTCCGCCGCACGGCACGCCGCGTGGACGCGCGGGGACTTCGACGACCTGACCTGACGCGCTCGGCGTGCGGGCGGCGCGGCCCGCGCCTACCGTCACGGGGTCGCCCGTCCCGGCCGGTCCCCCGCGGGAACGGCGGCCGACGCCCGCCCCGCGCACCCCCCGACCGTCAGGAGCCGCCATGTGGGCCTTCTTCTCCCGCCGTCTGCGCACGTTCCTGCTGGCCGTCGTGCTGGCGCCCGTCGTCGCCGTCGTCGCCCGCCGCCTCGCCGAGCGCGTCGAGCGCGCGCACCCCGAGCCGACCGTCGCGTCCCGGGGGCTGCGGCTCGTCGAGTCCGCCGCGGGGACCGTGCGCCGCGTCCTGCGCTGACGCGATCGCTCACTGACGGCCGTGCGCTGACGGCTGTGCGCTGACGGCCTGGCGCTGACGGTCGCGCGACGACCTTCGGGCTGCCGACGCCCGGTCGACGTCAGGTGAAGTACGCGCCGCCGTTGACGTCGAGCACCGTGCCCGTCACGAACGCCGCACCGTCGGACACCAGGTAGAGGACCGCCTCCGCGACGTCGTCCGGCACGCCCGCGCGACCCACCGCCGCCGCGGCGACCGCCGCCCGCTGCGCGGGCTCCGGGGTGTGCGTCGCGTGGAACGGCGTCTGCGCGACGAACCCGGGCGCGACCGCGTTGACCGTGATCCGGCGCGGGCCGAGCTCGCGCGCCAGCGACCGGGTGAACCCCTCCAGCGCCGCCTTCGCGGTCGTGTACGCGACCATCCCCGTCCCACCGCCGCTGCGGGCGGCCTGCGCACCGATGCTCACGACCCGGCCGCCGTCGGGCATGACCGACAGGGCCGCGCGCGTCGCGTAGAACACCGACGACAGGTTGAGGTCGAGGACGTGGTGCCAGTGCGCGTCGTCCATCGCCGCGACCGACCGCCGCTCGACGATCCCGCCCACGTTGTTGACGAGCAGGTCGATCCCGCCGCCGAGCGCCGCCGCCGCACCGCTCACGGCCTTGTCGACGTCCCACGAGTGCCGCGCGTCGACCTGGAACGCGGCCGCCGTGCGCCCCTCCTCCTCGATCTCGGCGAGGACCTGCGCGGCGTCGTGCGCGAGGTGGGTGACCGCGACGTCGGCGCCGGCACGCGCGAGCGCCACGGCGACGGCCCGGCCGATACCGGTCGCACCGCCGGTCACCAGCGCGCGACGCCCCTTGAGCGCTTCGTCCACGTCCGTCCCTCCTCCGTCCCGCACCGCACCGGTGTCGGCTTCGGCGGGAGCCCGGGACCCGGGTCGCGGCGCCGCTGGCGGAACGTTACCGACCGGTTCGTCCCACGGACAGCAGTCGTGCCCGATTCGTCCGTCCGGCCGCCACCCGGACGGACGCACCGACGGCCGCGCGGACGGACCCGCGGGCGGTGCGCCGTCGTCACGTCCGAGCGCCCACGGCGGGCGGCGCGGGCCGCTGTCGGCGGCGGCGGGTAGCGTCGGGCGCCATGCGCCTGGCCACCTGGAACATCAACTCGATCCGTGCCCGCACCGACCGCGCGGTCGCCTTCCTGGAGCGGACCGGCGTCGACATCCTCGCGCTGCAGGAGACCAAGTGCAAGGACGAGCAGTTCCCCCGCGAGCCGTTCGAGGCCCTCGGGTACGAGGTCGTGACCAGCGGCTTCAGCCAGTGGAACGGCGTCGCGATCCTGTCCCGGGTCGGCGCGAAGGACGTCGAGGTCGGCTTCCCCGGCATGCCGACGTGGGGCGACCCCGCCGCCGCCGAGGCCCGGGCGCTCGGCGTCACGTGCGGCGACGTGCGCGTCTGGAGCCTGTACGTGCCGAACGGTCGGGAGGTCGACGACCCGCACTACGCCTACAAGCTCGACTGGCTGGGCCGGCTGCGCGACGCCGCGGACGGCTGGCTCACCGCCGACCCGCAGGCGCAGGTCGCGCTCGTCGGCGACTGGAACATCGCGCCGCTCGACACCGACGTGTGGGACCCGGCCTTCTTCGCGGGCCGCACCCACGTCACGCCCGCCGAGCGCGACGCGTTCACCGCGCTCGCCGAGGTCGGCTACACCGAGGTCTCCCGCGAGCACCTGCCCGCCGAGCACACCTACACCTACTGGGACTACCAGCAGCTGCGGTTCCCCCGGAACGAGGGCATGCGCATCGACCTCACCTACGCGTCGCCCGCCCTCGCCGCGCGGGTGTCCGGCGTGACGATCGAGCGGAACGAGCGCAAGGGCAAGGCGCCGTCGGACCACGTGCCCGTCGTGCTCGAGATCGACGGCTGACCCGGGCCGCGGGGGCGACGGCTCGGGCGGGCACTCCCCACGTCGGCGGCGTCCGCTAGGTTGCGTCGCATGAGCAACGAGTCGGGCAAGACGCCCGAGCGCGACCCCTTCGCCGCCCCGGACGACGACGCGACGCCCGTCGACGCGACCCGGCCCCTCCCGCCGCCGCCCAGCGGGTACGAGGCCGTCCCGCCCGCGGCACCGGCCGCGCCCGCCGCACCGGAGGCTCCCGGTCCCGCGGCGTCGAGCGCTCCCGTCCCGCCGTACGGTGCGCCCGGTGCGCCCGGTGCTCCCGCGTACGGCGCGCCCGCCGGGCAGACGCCCTACGGTGCGCCCGGTCAGGCCGGTCCGACGCCCTACGGCGCGGCGGGCCAGACGCCGTACGGCGCGCCGTCGCAGGCCGGTCCGGGGCCGTACGGCGCACCCGGCCAGGCCGGCCAGCCGGGTCAGCCCGGTCAGCCGCCCTACGGTGCCGCCGGGCAGCCGCCCTACGGCGCGCCCGGACAGCCGCCGTACGGCCAGCAGGGTCAGCCGCCCTACGGCCAGGCGCCCTACGGCGGCCCCGGCTACGGCGTGCCCGCTCCCCCCACCGACGGCCTCGCGGTGGCGTCGTTCGCCACCAGCACCGGTGGTCTGCTGCTCACCGGCGGGCTCGTCTCCCCGGTCGGCCTCGGGCTCGGCATCGCGGCGCTGCGGCGCATCAAGCGCACGGGCAACGGCGGACGGCCCTGGGCGATCGCCGGCATCGTCATCGGCATCGTCGGGACGCTGTCGATCCTCGTCATCGCGGGCCTCACGATCGCGTTCGTCGTCGCCGCCTCGAACTCCGACGAGTTCGCGACGTCCCTCGAGCAGCTCGGCGAGGACCTCGAGCAGGACCTGGCCACGCCCGACGACCTCGCGTCGCCCGACGACAGCTTCTCCGACGACCTCGGCTACTACGTGCTGCGTGACGACATCGCCGTCGGGCAGTGCCTCGACGCGTACCCGATGCAGTACGACATGAGCGACGTCACCGTCGTGCCGTGCGCCGACCTGCACGACACGGAGGTCGTCGCGACCGTCGAGCTCGAGGACGCGATCCTCGACGAGGAGTCCAGCCCGGCCTACACGGCGGCGCTCGACGCGTGCGGGGCGGCCATCGACGCCGCCGCGCCGGGGCTGCTCGCCCAGGGCGGGTTCGCCGAGGTCTACTACGCGCACCCCGACGACTTCACGTCGCCGGGCGGCTCGACCGCGCTCTGCACGTACACGTCGGACGGCTTCGACCTGACCGGCTCGATCGTCGCCGGCGACCTGCTGGTCGGCGGGCAGGCGGTCGGCTCCTGAGCGAGCAGCCCCCGGGTGACCGCTACGCCTACCCGGAGCCGTACTACGCACCCGGGTGGGAGGACCTCCGGCCGCGACGCGAGCCGACGGCCGTCTGGGCGCTCGTCGCGGGCGTCCTCCTGCTCGGGCCGGTCGCGCTCGCCCTGGGGCTCGTCGCCCTGCGGCGCATCGCGACGCACGGCACCCGCGGACGCGGGCTCGCGGTCGCGGGCGTCGTGCTCGGCGGCGTCGGGACGCTCGCGCTGGTCGGCGTGGTCGTCGCGGGCACCCTCACCGCACAGGCGCAGCGTCCGCTGCCCGCCGACGTCACGTCCGCGCGGGACGCGCACGCCGGGCAGCTCGTCACGGGCTCGTGCGTCGGGGAGCTCCCCGCGGACGGGTCCGTCGGCGTCGTGCGGGTCGTGCCGTGCGCGCAGGAGCACGAGGCGCAGGTCGTCACGCAGCTCGACTTCGACCCCGACGCGGTGTGGCCCGGGCAGGCGGCGGCCGACGCGCGGGTGGCGCGGGCGTGCGTGCTCGACGCGTCGGAGGTCGCGGCCGGCGTCCGGCCCGTGACGTGGGCACCGACCGAGCAGGGCTGGGCGCGCGGCGACCGGCGCGGGCTGTGCCTGGCCGTCGTCGACGGCGGCGGGGTGACGGGGTCGTTCCTCGACGGCTCGGCCGAGGTGCCCTGAGCGGGTCGGCCGGCACCGGTCACGAGGTCAGGTGCGTGACGCGGTCCGGCGGCGCCGGGTGCGGGTCCACACGAACCGCCCGACGAGCCACGCGAGGATCACGTACACGAGCCAGTTCAGCCAGTCGCTGTACCGCCCGATGTCCTCCCACCGGTCCCCGAGCGCGTACCCGGCGAGGATCAGCCCCGCGTTCCACACGCCGGAGCCGATGAGCGTGTAGACGCTGAACCGCAGCAGCGGCATCCGCTCGACGCCCGCGGGGATCGACACGAGGCTGCGGACGACGGGCACGCACCGGCCGACGAGCACGGCGGCACCGCCACGGCGCACGAACCACTGCTCGGCCCGGTCGAGGTCCTCGACCTCGACGAGCGGCACCTTCTGCAGCCAGCGCCGCAGCCGGACCCGACCGACGCCCGCCCCGACGCCGTACAGCGCCCACGCGCCGACCAGCGAGCCGAGCGTCGACGCGACGATCGCCCACACCAGCGACATGCCGCCCTGGCTCGCGACGTACCCGGCGACGGGCAGCACGACCTCGGACGGCAGCGGCGGGAAGATGTTCTCCAGCGCGACGAGCAGCCCGACGCCGAGGGGTCCGAGGGCCGCGATGACGGTCACGACCCACCCGACGAGGCCGGTGAGCTCGTGCTCGGCTGCGGCTCCTGCGAGGCCGGTGTGCGGGGCGAACCCGGCGGCGGCCAGGTGGAGCGGCGTTCTCATCGTCCCGATGCTGTCATCCGACGGCGCGGACCGCCCGGCGGCAGCCCCGGGTCGGGCCGTCACTCGCCCGGGTAGACGACCCCCAGCTGCCTGCGGGCCTCGTCGGCGGTCTCGAGGATGCGGACCGACTCGGCGAGCGGGAGCAGCGGCGAGTCCGTGCGCCCCTCGGCCACGTACGTCGCGAACGCGGCGGCCTGGAACGCCAGGCCGCCGTACCCCTCGACCCGGTTCCCGTCCCATGTCGCGGTGCGACCGTCGACGGTCACCGTGACGCGCGCGGGCACGTACGCGGGGTCCTCGACGTCGATCCGTCCGCGGGCGCCGACGACACGCGTGGACGTGCCGGTGTGCGTGAGCATCGACGTGAAGAGCTGCGCCTGCGCGGTGCCGTAGCCGACCTGCAGGCTGACCTGCGCGTCCACGCCGCTGTCGGTGCGCGACCCGGTGGCCTGCACCGCGTCGGGCGTGACGCCCAGGCCGGCGTGGCGGGCGACGAACGACGCGAACGCCACGGGGTAGACGCCGAGGTCCAGCAGGACGCCGCCCGCGAGGGCGGGGTCGACGAGCCGGTGCGTCGGGTCGGGCGTGGCCCGCACCCCGTACTCACCGGTGACGCGGCCGACGTCGCCGAGCGCGCCGTCGTCGAGGAGCTGGCGGATGACGTCGGTGTGCGGCAGGTACCGCGTCCACATCGCCTCCATGAGCAGCACCCCGGCGTCGCGGGCGGCGGCGACGAGCGCGCGCGCCTCGGTCGCGTTGCGCGTGAACGCCTTCTCGACGAGCACGTGCTTGCCGGCACGCAGCGCGAGCAGCGCCTGGTCGTGGTGGTGGCTGTGCGGGCTGGCGACGTAGACGGCGTCGACCTCGGGGTCGGCGACGAGCGCCTCGTACGACCCGTGCGCCCGCTCGACGCCGTGCTCGGACGCGAACGCCTGGGCCCGCTCGACGGACCGCGACCCGGCGGCGACGAGCCGCTGACGGGTGTGCGCGCCGACCGCGTCGGCCCACCGGCCGGCGATGTAGCCGGGGGCGAGGATCCCCCACCGCAGCGGCGGGGCGTCGGCGGGGTCGGCGGTGCGCGGCTCGGGGAGGACCAGGTCGGAGGGCATGCGGGCCAGCGTGCCATGCGCGCGCCGACGACGACGCCCGGGCCGGCACCGTGGCCGGGCACCGGGCGTCGCGTCAGGTGGCGCACGTCGCCCTCGGTGACGCGCGGGGCGCGTCGGGCGGGGTGGCGGACGTCAGGCGGTCGCGGCGACCGTGAGCGTCGGGCCGTCCCGGTCGACGCGGACGGTCTGGCCGTCGTGGATGCCGCCGGAGAGCAGCGCGCGGGCGAGCCGGTCGCCGATCTCCCGCTGCACGAGCCGCCGCAGGGGGCGGGCGCCGTAGGCGGGGTCGTACCCCTCCAGGGCCAGCCACTCGCGGGCGGCGGGCGTGACGTCGAGCGTGAGCCGACGGTCGGCGAGGCGCCGCGCGAGGGACTCGACCTGCAGCTCGACGATGTGCCCGATCTCGTCGAGGCTCAGCGGGTCGAACAGGACGACGTCGTCGAGACGGTTGAGGAACTCCGGCTTGAACGCGGTCCGCACGGCGCTCATGACGGCCTCGCGCTTGGCCTCGTCGGACAGCAGCGGGTCGACGAGGAACTGCGACCCGAGGTTCGACGTGAGCACGAGGATGACGTTGCGGAAGTCGACCGTGCGGCCCTGGCCGTCGGTGAGGCGGCCGTCGTCGAGCACCTGCAGCAGGACGTCGAACACCTCGGGGTGCGCCTTCTCGACCTCGTCGAGCAGCACGACCGAGTACGGGCGGCGACGGACGGCCTCGGTGAGCTGGCCGCCCTCCTCGTACCCGACGTACCCGGGGGGCGCACCGACGAGCCGCGCGACCGAGTGCTTCTCGGCGTACTCGGACATGTCGATGCGGACCATGGCGCGCTCGTCGTCGAACAGGAAGTCCGCGAGCGCCTTCGCGAGCTCGGTCTTGCCGACGCCGGTCGGGCCGAGGAACAGGAACGAGCCGGTGGGGCGGTCGGGGTCGGAGATGCCCGCGCGGGCGCGGCGGACCGCGTCGGACACGGCCGCGACGGCGGTGCGCTGGCCGATGAGCCGCTCGCCGAGGACGTCCTCCATGCGCAGCAGCTTCGCGGTCTCGCCCTCCAGCAGACGCCCGGCGGGGATGCCCGTCCAGGCGGCGACGACCTCGGCGACCTCGTCGGGCCCGACCTTGTCGGCGATCATCGGGGTGCCCTGCGGGGCGACCTCGGCGTCGGTCGCCTCCTCGGACGCCTCCGCGGCGGCGATCTCCCGCTCCAGGGCGGGGATCTCGCCGTACTGGATGCGCGCGGCGGCCTCCAGGTCGCCCTCGCGCAGCAGCCGGTCGGCGTCGGTGCGCAGCGTGTCGAGCCGCGCCTTGAGGTCGCCGACGAGGTTGTGGCCGGCCTTCTCCTTCTCCCAGCGGGCGGTGAGCGCGGCGAGGTCCTCGCGCCGGTCGGCGAGGTCCTGGCGCAGCCGCTCCAGCCGGTCGAGCGACGCGGGGTCGTCCGACTCGGACAGGACGACCTCCTCCATCTCGAGGCGGGTCACGGCGCGGCGCAGCTCGTCGATCTCGACGGGCGAGGAGTCGAGCTCCATGCGCAGCCGGGACGCGGCCTCGTCGACGAGGTCGATCGCCTTGTCGGGCAGCTGGCGGCCCGTGATGTACCGGTCGGACAGGGTCGCGGCGGCGACGAGCGCGGCGTCGGAGATCGTGACCTTGTGGTGCGCCTCGTAGCGCTCCTTGAGGCCGCGCAGGATCGCGACGGTGTCCTCGACGGACGGCTCGCCGACGAAGACCTGCTGGAACCGGCGCTCCAGGGCGGGGTCCTTCTCGATGCGCTCGCGGTACTCGTCGAGCGTCGTCGCGCCGACCAGCCGCAGCTCGCCGCGCGCCAGCATGGGCTTGAGCATGTTGCCCGCGTCCATCGCGCCCTCGGACCCGGCGCCCGCGCCGACGACGGTGTGCAGCTCGTCGATGAACGTGACGACCTGCCCCTCGGCCCCGGTGATCTCGGCGAGGACGGCCTTGAGCCGCTCCTCGAACTCGCCGCGGTACTTGGCGCCCGCGACCATCGCCGCGAGGTCCAGGCTGACGAGGCGCTTGCCACGCAGGGACTCCGGCACGTCACCGGCGACGATGCGCTGCGCGAGCCCCTCGACGACGGCGGTCTTGCCGACGCCGGGCTCGCCGATGAGCACGGGGTTGTTCTTGGTGCGGCGGGACAGCACCTGGATGACGCGCCGGATCTCCGCGTCGCGCCCGATGACCGGGTCGAGCTTGCCGTCCCGCGCCCGCTGCGTGAGGTCGATGCCGTACTGCTCGAGCGCCTTGAACGTGCCCTCGGGGTTCGGCGTGGTGACGCGGGCGTTGCCGCGGACGTTCGGCAGCGCCGCGAGCAGCGCGTCGCGGGACGCACCCGCGGCACGCAGGGCGTCGGCGACGCCGGACTGCCCGGCCGCGAGCCCGACAAGCAGGTGCTCGGTCGAGACGTAGTCGTCGCCGAGCGTGCGCGCCTCGGCGGACGCGGCCTCCAGCGCCGCGGCGGTCGCGCGCGACGCGGACGGCTGCGCGACGGTCTGCCCGGCGGACGACGGCAGCCCGACGAGCGTCGAGCGGACCGAGCGGCCGAGCGCGGCGCGGTCGGCGCCGACGGCGTCGAGGAGCCCGTTCGCGACGCCGCCCTCCTGCTGCAGCAGGGCGGACAGGACGTGCGCGGGCTCGAGCTGCGGGTTCCCGGCGGCCGACGCCTGCTGGATGGCGTCGCCGAGGGCCTCCTGCGAGCGGGTGGTGAACTTCGCGTCCACGGGACCTCCACTTCGGACGGGTGGGTGCTGGTCGTCTCAACGCCGGCCAAAGTTGAGTCTATTCCACTCAACTTCCACCGCCACCCCGGCGGCGGTCAGGGCGACGACTGCTCCCGCACGTCGACCGCCCCCGCGACCACCCGCTGCTCACCGTCACCCATGACCACGAACCCCTGGACGACGATGTCCGTCCGCGCGACCCGGGCCGACAGGTCGACCTCGCGACCACCCACGGCGAACGAGGGCATGACGACGGCGGTGCCCGTACGCTCGGCTGCCGGCACCACGACCGACGTGCCGGGCGATCCGCCCAGGACGTCCCCCGCGGCGTCCCTCGCCACGACCTGCGCACGGAGCACGAGGAGCCCGTCCGGCACGGAGCCGCGTCCGACCGTGACCTCGTACCCGTCGACCGGATCGGCCGCGAGCGTGAGACGCAGGTCGGCCGATCCGGTC
>NZ_BIMR01000001.1 GCF_004306155.1 Cellulomonas biazotea | reverse complement strand
GGCGCAGCGCGGCGAGCGTGCGCACCCCGAGGGCCCGCACGGCGTGGACGGGACGCGCGACGGCGCGCCGGACGGACCGGCCCTGCGGCGGCGCGGTCGCGAGCCCGGCGGCGGCCCGCAGCTCGGTCGCGTAGTCCTGAGGCGTCCCGAGCAGGTCGGCCAGCGTCCGGCCGTGGCCGACGCGCCGCTCGTCGTCGAGCGCGTCCTGCAGGTCGAGCTCGAGGTCGTCGGTGAGGTCGTCGACCTGCTCGGGCGGCAGGTCCCCGAGGTGGCGGCGGACGGCCGCCGCGTACTGCGCCACGTCCGGCGCGCCGGTGACGAGCTCGGCGGTCATCGCGATCCCTCCGTGTCCAGGAGGCGGGCCATGGTGCCCGCGAACTCCTGCCAGTCCTTGCGCTGGGCCGCGAGCATCGCCCGGCCCTGGGCGTTGATCCCGTAGTACTTGCGGTGCGGGCCCTCGTCGCTCGGCACGACGTAGGACGTCAGCGCGCCGGACGAGTAGAGGCGGCGCAGCGTGCCGTAGACGGACGCGTCGCCGACCTCCTCGATGCCCGCGGAGCGCAGGCGGCGCACGACGTCGTAGCCGTACCCGTCCTCGTCGGCGACGACCGCGAGCACCGCGAGGTCGAGCACCCCCTTGAGCAGCTGGGTGGTGTCCACCGGCCCGCCTCCGTCCGTCCCGGTCGCGGCCGTCGGACGGGGCCCGGTGCTGCGGGCGTGGTCCGGGCGCGTCCCGCCAGGTCTGGTGCGGGAGCCTTCCCTCCAGGCTCCCGCACGGCGCACACTATTACACACTGCGCACTAGCGCCAGGACCTCGACCCGGCGGCGCGCCGGGCGTGTCACGGCGCCCTCGACGTCAGGCGGGGACCGCGCTCCAGGCGATGCCGTCGAGGATGTCGTGCTCCGACGTCACGACCTCGGTCAACGACCCGCCGGCGGCCTCGACCTCGTCGCGGACCCGCGTCACGACGTCGTGCCACACGAGCGCGCCCGCACCGATGACGTCGACCCGGCCCGGGTGCATGAACCCCAGCGCCGCCCGCTGCGTCCGCGACCGCCCGAGCAGGTCCTCGCACGCCGCGAGCACCGTCGCCACCGGCAGGACCGCGCCGTCGATCGCCCGCGGGTCGTACGCCGGCAGACCCAGCGCGTGCGCCGTCACCGTCGTCACCGACCCGGCCAGCCCGACCAGCGTCACCGCCTTGCCCAGCGGCACGACGCCCGCCGCGACGTCGAGCGCCGCCGCCACGTCCGCCCGCGCACCCGCGACCTCGGCGGCCGTCGGCGGGTCGCCCAGCAGGTGCCGCTCCGTGAGCCGCACGCAGCCCACGTCCATCGAGTACGCCGACTCCGGCGTCGACGTGCCCAGCACCAGCTCCGTCGAGCCGCCGCCCAGGTCCACCACGAGGAACGGCCCGGGGTGCGTCGCCGCGAGCACGCCCGTCGCTCCGCGGAACGACAGCGCGGCCTCCTCCTCGCCGCCGACGACCTCCGGCTCGACGCCCAGCAGCGCGCGCACGCCGTCGACGAAGTCCGCCCGGTTCTCCGCGTCGCGCGACGCCGACGTCGCCACGAACCGGATCGCCTCGACGCCCAGGTCGTCGCACACGTCCGCGTACCGACGGGCCGCGTCGAGCGTCCGCTCCAGCGCCTCCGGGGCGATCCGCCCCGTCCGGTCCACGCCCTGCCCCAGGCGCACGACCTCCATGCGCCGGTCGAGGTCGACGAGCGTCCCCGCTGCCGGGTCGACGTCGGCCACGAGGAGCCGGATGGAGTTGGTCCCGCAGTCGATGGCAGCCACACGCGTCACGCGGGCCATCCTTCCATCCCCCACCCCGCTCCCCCGCGCCCGACGGGCCCACGACCGCCGTCCACCGCCGGTCGAGCCCCGAGGCCGCCGGTCCGCGCCCAGGTCGCTGACCGCAACCGGCGAACTCGACGCGGACCGGCGACCTCGCGGATGGGACGGCGAGGTACGGGCGTCAGGCGGGGTGAGCCAGACGGCGAGGGGCAGGCGGGTGGGACGGCGAGGGACGGGCGTCAGGCGGGGTCGGGAGATGGGGTCAGGCGGGATCAGCAGGTGCAGCGGTCGGGGCGCCACTCGTCGCGGACCAGGGCCAGGACCTCGTCGCCGACCGGGTTGACGCCCGGCCCGGCCGCGAGGGCGTGGCCCGCGAGGACGTGCAGGCACTTGACGCGCGTCGGCATGCCACCCGCGGAGATCCCCGCGATCTCCTCGACGTGCCCGAGCTCCTCGCGGTCCGCGAGGTACGCCTCGTGCGCGCGGCGGTACGCCGCGGCGAGCTCCTCGTCGGCCGCGACACGCGCGGTCAGCTCCTTCATCAGCCCGGACGCCTCGAGCGTGCTCACCGCGGCGACCGCGGGCGGGCACGTGAGGTAGTACGTCGTCGGGAAGGGGGTCCCGTCGTCCAGCCGCGGCGCCGTCCGGACCACCAGCGGACGGCCGCACACGCAGCGCGCCGCGATCCCGACGACCCCGCGCGGCGGGCGGCCCAGCTGCTCGGCCAGCACGGCGAGGTCCTGGTCGGTCACGGCGGTGTCGGGGGTCGGCGTCACGACGCGGGATCCGTTCGTTCGGGCTGGCGGAGAGGCGGGACGGCGCCGCACGGCGACCGTCGTGCCCATTCTCCCCCGAGCCGAGGCGGCAGCCGCGACCGTCGGCGTCGGCAGCGCGCGGCTCGCCCGTCCGCACGCTCGCGACTCCCGGGACGGGGCCGTCGGCCGCGACCTCGCTCGGGACGAGGGCGTCGGCCTCGCGGCTCGCTCGTCGGTGCGGCTGCGGCCCCCGGGTCAGGCCCGCGACTCGTGGCCGACCGGGACGCGCAGCGTCAGCCCGCGGGCTCGGTCGTCGGCGCTGTCCCCGCGAGCTGCACCGAGTCCCACACGCTCGTGTACCAGGGCTGCGTCGCCCCCTCGTCCAGGACGGTCGACGACGGGCCCGCGTCGACGGCCGGGACGTCGGGCACCGCCTCGGGGTCGAGGACGCGGAACGCCTTCTCCCCCGGCAGGACGAACGACAGGCGCTCGCGGGCCTGCGCCTGCACGTACGCGGAGTCGTCCCAGCGACCCAGGTCGGACACGAGGTCGTCGTTGCGGCGCTGCGCGGCGTCGACCTGGGCGCGCAGCTCCGCGAGCTCCTGCTGCTGCTGCAGGTAGGAGTGCAGCGTCGGGTAGACCAGCACGAACGCGAGCAGCAGCACGAGCGAGAACACCATGACGCGCACCGTGAACAGCCGCGGCACCCGCAGCTGCACGCGCTCGGCGCGCGGGGTGCCACGCGGCGGCGTCGACGCGCTCCGGGACGACGGCCGGGCCGAGCCCGGACGCGTCGAGGAGGGCCGTGCGGACGACGGCGGCGGGCCGGGCACACGCGGGACGGAACCCGAGCGCGGGGCCGTGGGTCGAGTCGCGGGTCGAGCGGTCGGTGTGCCGGCGGCCGGGGTGCCCGCGGCGGGGGTCGCCGGGCTCGTCCGGGG